>JBARBP010000082.1:0-16003 GCA_049793195.1 Occallatibacter sp.
TCCGAGAAGGCAAGCACGTAAATCAGAATCAGATTGCCCAACGGGATGACATTCAGCAGCGAGAGCCAGGGCGAGAACCCTGCCTTCTTGCAGATGAACCAAAAGGGGATGATGACGATGGCAAGAGCTGCCAGAATAATGAACGGCAGGATTGCCATCATGGCCAGCACCATGTGCTGGATTGCTGCTGGATTGGGCCCGTCCTGCAAAATCAACGCCAGGTTGTACATTGAGAACGCTCCTGAGTGGGATGGAATCTCGGAGCAAAGGTAAAGCCAATCCGGCTAAACCGCAACAAAAAACGAGGGCTGATTGAAGATAGTTTGCATTGAAATGAAAGTTCGCGTCAGGTATCCACCCAAGGCCATAGTCACTAACCCCTATCCCTGGCGTTAAGTGATGTCTTCCGTGTCATACACCGGCGCAACCCGCTTCTTCGGCACCCCGTGCACCGAGCTCAGCAGATCGTCAACCACATCTTCTAGCTGCCGCTGGCTTTCGATCACCGCGCTCATGCTTTTCAGATCATCGGTCTCCGGCACGCGCTCCACCAGCGCCACCGCGTGGCACTGGGCCACGTGGTCAAGATTCAGCCCCTCGGGCGTTTTGGCCTTGATGCTTATCTGGTCGATGCCGACGCCGAGCAAGTCGGCCACGCGAGCGCGCATCTCCCCGGCGACCGGCCCAATCTTCGGTGCGAGCAAAATCAGCGTCGCATCGATGTTCACCACGCGATAGCCCGCGTTTTGCAACTCTTCCATGGCCAGGTTCAAGAAGATGGCCGAGTCTGCGTCCTTCCACCGCGGATCGCCCGGCGGGAAGAAGCTACCGATATCGCCTGCCGCCACGGCGCCCAGCAGTGCGTCAGTAATGGCGTGCAGCAGCACGTCCCCATCGGAGTGGCCCGCCAGTCCCTCGGGATGCTTCAGCGTCAACCCGCCAATGCGCAGCGGCACGCCCGGCTTGAATGCGTGCGAATCGTAGCCAAATCCGATGCGTGTATCCATGGTCTTCGTGAGTCTCCGTGCCGAAGAGGAGGGGCAGATGTCAGGCTACTGGTCCACTGACCTCTGTTCTCTGTTTTCACCGCCCGCGCTGGCGTAGGTAAAACTCGGCCAACTCCAGATCGCCCGGCTGTGTAATCTTCAGATTAACCTGAGAACCGTGAACTACGGCGACCGGATTTCCAGCTCGCTCCACAACTGAAGCTTCATCGGTACCGATAAAGCCATCTGCCGTAGCCTCGGCGAAGGCGCGCTTAAGCAGCCGATACTGGAAGCCCTGCGGCGTTTGCGCCAGCACCACATATTCGCGCGGAATAGTCGAGGTTATCAGAGCACCGTGCGCGGTTCGCTCCACTTGCTTGATGGTATCCACCGCCGGCAGACCCACTATGGCTGCCCCAAACTCCGCCACCGCGTCGATCGTCCGATCGATCGTCGCTGCGTCAATCAGTGGCCGCACCGCATCGTGCACCAGCACAATGTCGTCGGCCTCGGCAGGCAGTGCGGCCAGGGCGTGGGAAACCGACTCCTGCCGATTATCGCCGCCCTCCACAACTTGCACTCGCCCGGCAAATCCATACTCGCCAATCTGTGCCTCAACGCGCTCCATCTCAGTGTTACGCACGGCCACGTAGATCGCCGTCACCCGCTTCACCGAGGCAAAGGCGCGAAGCGAATGGATCAGGATCGGCACTCCATCGAGCGCCAGGAATTGCTTCGGCTGGGACCCAGCCATCCGCGTCCCCAATCCGGCTGCCGGAAGAATTACAAACACCTGCATAACTAGCGGAGTATACATCGGGCCCGGTGGATAACCATAGTGCATTGATGAATCGAGGCTTACATTAAAGCCGTATCGACGAACAGCATCTCGTTCGATTCGCTGAATCCCAAACCGGAATAGACGGGCTTTCCCGCGCCTGACGCATGCAAAACGGTCACCCGTAGCCCGCGCTTTCGGCTTTCCGCCAACCCCTGTTTCGTGATGTCCTTTGCAAGGCCCTTTCCTCTGTAAGCCGGCTCAACCCAGAAATTCAGCAGGTAACCGCGCACGCCGGCCTCGGGATCGAGCGGGTGTGGCGGCCACTCCAATTCGACGAACCCTCCTGACACTAGTGGCTGGCCCCCGTCCTCAACGATCCAGCCGACGTACTTTCCGGCCGTCAGCATCCGCTCCACCCACGGTGAAAAACTGCGCTCCATGGCGCCCAGTGTCTGGTCGTCCCCCGTGCCCATCTCGGCAAACATGGCGCGGCGATGCGCTGTAATCAGCGCATCATCGGGAATGGTCACAAGGCGCGTTGTCATCATGGCAAACTATATGGAGCAGTATATATTTGCTTCACCAATCGGAATCTCAAGCACGTTTGATGCTCTGGCCAATCCGGAGCAGACTGGTGGCCCATTCCGCTCCGAATCAGCTTGGCGACAATTCGTGAGCGACCACGTCTGAGGTCATTGCAATTCAACTCAGCGGCATGACCGGCGGCGAGCACCTCACCACGCGCTCTTCCTGCGGTCTCTCAAAGCGCCGGTCATCCGCGCTGAGACGAACTCAGCCCTTTCCAATGCGATGGTCTAATGGTTGTCCTCTGACAGGCTCGGCGATTTTGCGCTGCTGCTGTCTGGATTTGCCGGATTCATCGAGACGACTTCATAGCCTCGCGATTTCTTGTCGGAGCCATCCGTCATTACGAGAATCATTTCGTTTTTCTTGACCTTGAACGTGCCTTCCTTTCCAATCGGCAAAAGCGAAGCGTGTTTCAGGTCCAGTGGCCGGATTTCGTAGTCCATTTCGTCGGTCCGCAGCAGGTACTGCGGGCAAAGTTTTTCGTTCGAGTTGATGTGCGTGATGCCGGCGGACGCCCACATCGCACCCAGGCCCGACAATCCTGTCTCTTTCGCGCCGCACGGCACGGCCTCCATTTTTTCCAGGACGCCTCTCTCGCCGACATTCGACTTTTTATTGCCGAACGCACTCAGCGGGACGATCAGAATGATGGCAAGCAAAAGAACGAATGTACGTTTTATGTTCATGACACCTCCATTTCCGTGAAACTCGCAGCCGAACTGGTGCGCTCATGTCTGCCGGCCCGCGAGTTGTGACAAACTATAAAATCTTGAGCTTTCAAGTCTCGATCAACCAGGGCGGCGAAGGGAAAGGCCGACCGGCTGGCCTTCCCCTGTCGCACTCCGTGATCGTTTATTGGTTCGGCTTCGTCGGCTTTTGAGTCATCGAAGTACCTGTCATCGATTGTGTCGTGCCGGTGGCAGATCCTGCCGCACCCGTGCCACGGCCACTCACGCCTGTCATGCCGGTGGGGTTGGCTTGCTGGTATTGCTGTATTCCATGTACAAAATCTTGCGGGTTGGACATCAAATCATTCCGCACATCAGGATGAGTATTCAGATAGGCGTCCAGATCACCATGTTGATGTACATAGTCGTGGTCGTTGACCTTGGAAGGGTCTCTTGACAGGTCTTTCTCAATGTCCCTATGGCTCTGAAGAAATCCTCCAAAGTCCGCCATACGTTCATGCCTTGGGTCACGATCGCGATAGTTCGCATCGTGGTCGTAGGCATCTTCCTCGTGCATAAAGGCGTTCGGGTTCTGCCTTATTTGGTCGCGAACACCAGGGCTGTCCTGGAGATAAGACCGCAAAGCCGGATGGGTCTGTACAAAGTCTCGATTGTCTAAAAGGGACGGGTCTTTGCGAACCTGTTCGGCGATTTCGCGATGTGAATCCAGGAATCGGTCAAAACTCGCCACGTCTCTGCGGTCGTTACTGCGATCTGCGCCGTTCGCCACATTTCTACGATCGTTGTCGCGGACTGCACCCGCATCACGATCACGATCGCGCATGTTGGAGTCGCGATCAAAGGCATCTTCCTGCCGCATGAAACTGGTCGGATTCTGCCTTATCTGGTCACGAACACCCGGATTGTCCTGGAAGTACGTTTGCAGAGCTGGATGGTCCCGCACAAAATCTCGGTTGTCTAGAAGAGATGGATCTTTGCGAACCTGCTCGGTAATTTCACGATGTTCATCCAGGAAGCGGTCAAAATTCGCCACGTCTCCACGATCGTTTTCTCTGCGATTGTCTTCGCTTGTCGCAGCCTGACGGTCTTGCGGAGTCGAAGTTTGCGTTTGGGTGGTCGAAGGTTGGGCTTGCGTGGTTGAAGATTGCGCGTGCGTGGGACGCGGTACACAGAATAATGTCACCGTCGCCACGCCGAGACCTAACATAACATTTCGGAATCGTGATAGCTTGTTTCCCATTAACCCTACCTCCTCTTCCGAAGCTCTGATGCAGTGCGCAGACTGCGGCGTTGTCCGGTTGAACGGCGGGTATTTTTAGCATGTGCAATGATCTTGCGATTCATGGGTTTGCGAGGGTGGAGGCGGCGGGCATGCGGCCTGCTTGGTGCAGGTAAATTTTACGCTTGGCAGACAATTGCTATATGAGATCAGTCCAAAGGCAGACCCGTATCTCAAACTCCGTACCGCGAACAAAGTATCATCCAATCGTGCGCTCCACCCTCGCCATCGAAACGGCAATGCTCACTCCCGGCCTGCGCCTGGCTGTCGGTCTCTCCGGAGGCGCGGACTCCGTAGCCCTCCTGCGTGTCCTCGCCTCCCGCGCCGCCGAACTCGGTCTGGTGCTTCACGCCGCCCATCTCCATCATGGATTGCGCGGCGAAGAGGCAGATGCCGACCTGGTCTTTGCCCGCGACCTTGCCGCCAGTCTCGGCCTTCAATTTCACGAGGCCCGCGTCGATGTAGCCGCCGAAGCGCAGGCCAACTCTGAAACCGGTAAACCCGCCGAGTCGATTGAAGAAGCCGCCCGCCGCCTCCGCTACCAGTGGTTCCGCCAACTCATGACCGCCGGCGAAGTAGACGCAGTCGCCACAGCTCACACCCTCGACGACCAGGCTGAAACCGTGCTCGCCAAATCTCTCCGTGGCGCATGGACCGAAGGGCTATCAGGCATTCACCCAGTACTTCAGAGCCCGGAAGGGGCGATTCTGCGCCCGCTCCTGAACACGACCCGCAACGAAGTCGAAGCCTACCTCCGGGAACTGGGCCAAATCTGGCGCGAAGACTCCTCCAACCGCCACCTGACTTTTACGCGCAACCGCATCCGTCACGAGTTGTTGCCTCTCCTCGAAGGATGGAACCCCAATCTCCGCCAGCATCTCGCTCAAATGGCCGTCCTCGCACGCGACGAGGATGCATGGTGGCGTGCCGAGTTGAACCGCCTCGCCCCGCAGATTCTCATGCCCGGCCGTCCAGTGCGCGGCGGAGGACGCGCGACAGCCGATGCGCCTCCCACGCTCTCGATCGATGTCACGCGCCTGGCCGCGCTCCCGGCGGCCCTGCAGCGACGGCTTCTTCGCCACGCCGCCGGAAAACTCGACGCCGCTCCCGATTTTCTCGCAACTGAATCCTTGCGAGCACTTGCGCTCTCTGGCCGCGCCGGCCAAAAACTGGAATTGGCTCAAGGCTTGCGCGCCGAACGAACCCACCGTGAACTGCGCCTGCTCTCAGGTGCAGCTCCCATCGAAAAGACTTCTGCAGGGCCTCCTGAGTACATCGGAACCATACCCGGTGAAATTGATGCCCCCGTTTTCGGCCTTCACCTTCGCATCAATCTCTCGGACGCGCCCGTCCCGGCAGCGGAAGGGCAGGGAACCGGCAGCCAGCGCCCGGTAACGTTGCGCACATGGAAACCAGGCGACCGGGTCACGCTCCGCTACTCAAGTGGCCCCAGAAAAGTAAAAGAAGTGCTTGAGCGTCTGCGAGTTACAGGAGCCAGCCGGACGCTATGGCCAGTGCTTGAATTGGAAGGCCGTATCGTGTGGATGCGTGGCGTTGAGTTGCAGCCCGAACCCGGAATCACGTTCGAAGCCACTCTTTCCGAGTGAGGTGCCGCCCGAACCCCATTGAACCCCTTGGTCCTGCGTCTTCAATCCGTACGGCGACCAGCGTTCGGGCCTTGTCGACCCTGATTCTGCTGCAACTTTCGCAGTAGGGAGTGAGCCCCGTACCGTGTTGATATCGCTGTAACTCTGCCCCTTATCGGAGTACAATTTGGGTTACTGCTGATCCCGGCGGCAGGATCAGTTGTGTCTGCTATGGAGGCGTCGTGTACTTTCTGACACTTTCCGGACGGCAGCGGCGTCTATAAGAGAGATGGATTGTTCGATGGAGGTCCGGCAGGCGTTATCCTCCCCGGCCGGAAAGAGGAGTTCTGGTGAATTCGAGCGTTAAAACAATCATGTTCTGGGTCTTCATTCTTATCTGCCTCTTGATGTTATGGACGGTCGTCCAAAAGAGCGCAAATATGAGCAAGGATACGGAGATTCCCTACTCTGATCTCTTTGACAAGGTGCAAAACCAGCAAGTAATGGATGCCAGCATCCAGGGCAACGAACTGCGCGGACACCTGAAGAGCGCGCCCAAGGATCAGTTCCACACCACGATTCCCGCCAACTACGAGGACCTTGAGAAGGCGATGCTTGCCTCCAAGGTCAATTTCTCCATCAAGGAGCCGCAGAACAATATCTTGCTGCCCCTCTTGTTTAACGTTGGCCCCTTCGTCCTGCTCGGCGCCATCTGGTTCTTCATGCTTCGCCAGATGCAGTCCGGCGGCAACAAGGCCCTGTCGTTTGGCAAGAGCCGCGCGCGCCTTCTTTCCATGCAGCAGAAGAAAATCACCTTCAAGGATGTGGCCGGCGTAGACGAGGCCAAGGAAGAACTGAAGGAGATCATCGAATACCTGCGCGAACCGCAGAAGTTCCAAAAGCTCGGCGGACGCATTCCCAAGGGCGTGCTTCTGTTAGGCCCTCCGGGAACCGGCAAGACCCTGCTCGCCCGCGCAGTAGCCGGCGAAGCCAACGTTCCATTCTTCTCTATCTCCGGTTCCGACTTCGTTGAGATGTTCGTTGGCGTCGGCGCGAGCCGTGTCCGCGACCTCTTTGAACAAGGCAAGAAGAACGCTCCCTGCATCATCTTCATCGACGAAATCGACGCAGTAGGCCGTCATCGTGGCGCTGGCCTCGGTGGCGGACACGATGAGCGCGAACAGACGCTCAATCAGCTCCTCGTCGAAATGGACGGATTCGAGTCCAACGACGGCGTCATCCTCGTTGCCGCCACCAACCGCCCTGACGTCCTCGATCCCGCCTTGCTGCGCCCCGGCCGCTTTGACCGCCGCGTCGTAGTGGGCTTGCCCGATGTGCGCGGCCGCGAAGAGATTCTCCGCGTTCACGTCAAGAAGGTTCCCGTCTCCGACGACACAAACCTCAATGTCCTTGCTCGTGGAACACCCGGATTCAGTGGCGCAGACCTGGCCAACATGGTTAACGAGGCCGCTCTGAATGCTGCTCGCGTCAATCGCAAGCAGGTCACCATGTATGACTTCGAGCTGGCCAAGGACAAGGTGCTCATGGGCGCCGAGCGCAAGTCCATGCTGCTCACTGACGAGGAGAAGCGGGTCACCGCCTATCACGAGGCCGGCCATGCGCTGGTTTCGTTCTTCCGCGACCACTCCGATCCCATCCACAAGGTCACCATCATTCCCCGTGGAATGGCCCTGGGCGTCACCATCTTCCTGCCCGGCGACCGCCACAACTACACGCGCGAATATCTCGAAGCCAAGCTCGCCATGTCTTATGGCGGCCGTGTGGCAGAAGAGATTTTCCTTAACCAGATGTCCACCGGCGCGGGCAGCGATATCGAAGTTGCCACCGACCTCGCCCGCCGCATGGTCTGCGAGTACGGCATGAGCCGCCTCGGACCGTTGACATTCGGCAAAAAGGAAGAGCAGATCTTCCTGGGCCGCGAGATTGCACAGCATCGCGACTTCAGCGAAGAGACGGCCCGCCAGATCGATCTCGAAGTACGCCGCCTGATCGACGAGGCCTACCAGATTGCGCACACTATCCTTGAAGCGAACAAAGACCCGATGCACCGCATCGCTGCCGCTTTGCTCGAGCGCGAAACCATCGATGCCGAGGAAGTGAGGATGCTGATCGAAGGCAAGGAGTTGCCACCGCTCCGCTCCATTCTCGCCTCGCCCAGCGACACCGACGGCACCCCGCAGCAGGTCCTCAAACCCGAGAGCCGCAGCGGTCCCGGCTTCCCGGAAGGCTCACCCTCACCCGCATAAGAACAGTTGTCAGTGGTCAAGAAAGGCTGCTCTCCGGAGCAGCCTTTTTCGTCAGCGAGTTCTCTACAGAAGGTCGGGTGCTCCCGTCCCGTGGGTGGAGATCTCTCGTTTGAGACCTGGGACGCAAGCCAAGCGGCGAGCGCCACAGTAGTCACTGCACTCAGCGCCGATGGTCATTCATCGTCCACTGATACGATCCCCAGCAGACGGAGAAGCATTCCGCATGCGTTCATGCCTACGCCGGCACCCCATCCCGCCCAGCTCCCTAAAGAAAAGGCACCTCTTTTGCATAAAATTGCCCATCTTTGGCGCACAATCATTCCAGAGTCAACTTTCACCCTGGCCTCAGCCAAATCAGATTTCACCCCGACATGCCACATGAAAGCTGGGAGCTGAACGTAGAAAGCTCGAATGACACAGCAAAACCATTGATTCTAAAGAATCTTAGGTTAAGTCATTTGTTTTGCTTGAACTACAACAACGCGTGCCCTCTAAGCCCATGAAAGAAGGGGATTTATTTTCAGAAGGCAAGGTGGGGGAGGGGTAACCCCGGGGTAACCCCAGGGAAGGTACGCACCGGGCAAGCCAGCCCATGCGACAACCATCCCCATCCACCATCACAAACCAAAATCCAGGCCGAATGGGAACCTGCGACCCCACTGCTACAATTTTCCCTCAGTCGGAATGCCGCTCGCTTGTGAATCCAATTCAGAGAGTCGCGTCGGGCGTCGTTTGTTCCCACCGAAATACACTAAGGAGCATTTCGCATGTGCTCATGCCCACGCCGTGTCATCGTCTCGCTCGTCCTCGTCGCCCTCGCTCTCGCTGCCCACGCCGCGCCCGTCCTGATGATCTCGATTGATGGCCTCAAGCCTGAATATGTAACCCAGGCCGCTGCCAGGGGCATGAAACTCCCTTTTCTCCGCACACTGATTCAGAACGGCTCCTATGCCGAGGGCGTAATCGGCGTCTGGCCTACCGTCACTTATCCCAGCCACACCACCCTGCTCACCGGCGTTTCCCCCGCCGAGCACGGGATCTATAACAATCTTGAGTTCGATCCTCAGATGCGCTTCTCTGGCGCATGGCATTGGTACGCCTCCGAGATCAAGGTCCCCACTTTATGGGAGGTCACGCACACCGCTGGCCTCAGCACCGCGAGTGTTGGCTGGCCGGTCAGCGTTGGCGCGACCGATGTCGATTGGCTCATTCCTGAGTTCTGGCGAAGCGCCGACCCCTCCGCCGCCTCAAATCCAGCCGACCGCCTGCTGCTCGCCGCCCTTACCCGTCCCGACACGCTCATTCAGCAATTGGAGCCTGCAGCCGGCCCGTACATGATGGGCAACGACACGAGCATCGCCGGAGATGAGACCAAAACCCGTTATGCTCTCGAAATCCTGCGGAGATTCAAGCCCGCCTTCATGACCATCCATCTCAGCTCGCTCGACGACGCCCAGCATGCGCACGCCCCCTTCAGCCCCGAGGCCAATCGAACTCTGGAATTGATCGATGGAATGGTCGCCCGCCTTGCCGCGGCCGCCATTGCCAACGATCCCACCGCGATGGTCGTAGTCGTCTCCGATCACGGATTCATGAACGTCGCGCACATGGTCAATCTCTACATCCCGTTTCTCCAGGCAGGGCTTATCCAGGCCACGGCCAATCAGCAAACCAACGCTCCGGTCATCAACTCGTGGAAAGCTGAGCCTTGGCTCGCGGGTGGCATGGCCGCCATCATGCTGCACGACTCGAACGACAAGGAAACCACTGAAGAGGTGGCCGCGCTGCTCGATAAACTGGCTGCCGATCCCGGCAACGGCATTGCCCAAATTCTGAATCGCAACGAAATCGGAAAACGCGAGGCCTTTCCGGATGCAGCTTTTCTCGTCGTGCTCAAACCCGGCTATTACACGGGATCCGGAACCAGCGGCAACCTGGTTACTGAAATTCCGGGAAGCAGGGGTTCGCACGGTTTCTCGCCGGAATACCCGGAGATGCATTCATCTTTCTTCGTAATTGGGGCAGGGATCGCCCATCATCGCGATCTGGGAGTGATCGATATGCGGCAGATTGCGCCTACTGTCGCCGGGTTCCTCGGCGTGCCCATGCCGACAGCAAAGGCCGCGGCTCTTGACGTCAGACCATGAGCCGAAGGGCCGAGCGCATCACCAGATCTTGTATCCGATGCCCACGCTGCCGCCATACGGATGAAGGGTGGGCGTCACCGTCCACTGCTGAAACTCGAAATCGAATGCCCGCAGCGTAAGGCGCCGGTTCAGCCGGTAATCCACTCCGCCGCCGTAGGCAAGTACTGTAGAGTGCCCGTTAAGGAAACTGCCGCTCCCGAATCCAACCAGGAACTTGCCGTAGGGCGTGAGGCCCTTGAAGGTGGTTATGGGCACCTTGGGTCCAAGCAGGTAGTTGTCCTCGTTGATGCCGAGGTACTCATTGAAGCGCGACCAGCGGCCTTCACCCTCAATCGTCACCCAGCGATCAACCCTGAAATCCACGTACGCGCCGATGCCAAAGAGCGCATTAGGACTGGACTGGGCGATCCCGTTTCCCGCGTAATCGGGATTGAACATGGAGCCGAAGCCGCCCACGGTCAGTGTTGGTTCGTGTGCCCTGGCTGCAGGCGCAACCTGTCCGTAGGCGCTAAAGGCCATAGACGCAAGCAGAATACTAAGGGAAAATTCGATTGCTCGTTTCATAGTGAAAACGTCGATCCGATTCTCGTCAGTTTTCGCTCCTTGTGTGTAATGCTATGCGGTCTACCCGATGAGACTTTGGAAACGACGAGGAGCACGAGTTGCGTCGCCCAGAAGCTCATCTTAATTCGTTTTACTGCGGGTTCGGCGGTGCGGTTGTGGGTTGTGCCTGGGTTGCGGTCGCATCCCCGGCAGCGGGCTGGGCCATCGGCGCATTCGAGGGATCGCCTGCGGCCGGCGGTTGCGCCGGCGTTGCACCATCGGCCGGTGCGCTTGCGGGCGCTGAACCATTGCCCTGTGCCCCAGGACCTGCTGCACTCGCTGCCGGCGCGCCTGCAGCCGGTGCAGCGGGCTGGTCCGTGTGGGCCGTCTCATAGCGTTGCAGCTTGTAGAACACCGGCGTCACTTCAAACGGCATCTTGTCGCGTGAGTTCATAGGCGCGTAGCGCTTGGCGTCCAGCATGTGCACAGAGTCGTCCCAGGGATCGACCTTGAGCCAGCTTCCCAGCGGCAAGGCCGCCGTCTGCGTCAGGTCATCCCAGTTGATCTTGGGCGCCATCTTGCCCAGGTCCGCCATCCATGGCGTTCCATCCGGCTTCAGCAGCGAGTCGCCCAGCGCGGGCGTGTTCAGCGCCTTCAGCACCTTTGACCTGTCCACCAACTGTGCAAAGTAGAGCCCCGCATTGGCTAACCGGTCCTTGTACATCGAGGCCTGTAGATACTCCATTGCCTTCTTGGCCGCTTCTTCGTTGTCGTGGTCCGAGTGATACATGTTGATGCGCTGGAAGGTCGACTCGTCTGGGAATAGCAGGCGGTCATTGAATGCATACCGGGTGTCGATATGGTGGCCCATCGCAACGTGCGCCAGTTCCATCGAGATCACGCTGGCGATCGCTTCTTCGCTGGGCAGGCTGTCCAGCAATCCCTTGCTCAGCAGAATGGTGTTGCCCACCGTGGTTGCTTCCACCGTATCGGTCAGCAGTACCCGCACATGAATCTGGTCGGTGAACGCCAGGTTGTTGGGCACGATCAGGTTGATCACGATCTGGCCCAGGACCTTGTCTTCGTAACCGCCCTGTTCCAGTGGCGCCACCAGGCCGGCTTCAACCAACCGGTCGATCACGTTGTTTTCAGCCTGCGTAATCCACATCCGCGAAGCCTGCAGCGGACCCACATCCTGCGAGTCGTTGCTGCGGTCCACCGCGTCGTCCACCTTCACGCTCACATTCTCGCTGTCCCGCGTGGGCAGCTTCAGAGAGTAGCCCCAGAAGTGCGTCTGCGCCTTCAGGCCGACAGACTTCGCCGACTCGGTGCGTTGCGACTCCTCCACGTACACCGCCACAGGAAGCCAGATACCCGGCTGCACATTCATCCGCCAGCTGTCGAAGTGGAAATAATACTTCGACGAGTCCTCCGCAGTGGACCCGGTATAAGTTCCGTTAAACCGCACCACGTTGCCGCCCTGGTCTTCGACCCAGATGCGGCCGTAGAAACGGCCCATGCCGTTCACCCTCGGATGTACGTCGAAGACCCAGGTCCTCACCGAGCCCAGAAACTCCTTGCGTACAAAGCTGAAGACGTAGTGCTGCTGGTCATACCCCGTCGGGTCGATGAACATCATCTGCATAAAGCCGGTATCGGAATAAGTGAACTTCTCCAAGCCCAGCATCTTGGTCAGCCCGGTCACCGCCCCTAAAGATCCCTTGAAGAAGCCCTTCTTGGCCGTCGAGCGGGGCGCGTACCCTTTGTCGAAAAACGCCTTGCCAAAGTCCACGCGGCTCAAGATGAACTGGTCTTCCACCGGCACTTCGTACAGCTTCTCGTCCGGACGGGTGTCCTGGATATAGGTCTCCACCAGCGGAGTGCGCATCTTGATGTCTTTGATCAGCACCTTTTCTTGTGCAATTGATTTATTAACGAGTGCCAATTGTTCCGCCGTCAAAAGGCGCGCCTGCTCATACTTGGGCTGCTTCTTCGCGAAGGCGCAGGACACGCTCAATAAAATCATCAGGAAGGTGAGGGATATCTTCCGAAAAGTCATGTAAAACTCCTAGGTGGCTTCAACCAAGTCATGCATCTGCCGCTTGTGCATTCTTCCGCATCTCACGGCGATCAAAGTCTCTTCAAGCTCACCGCAAACTTGATGTTACGCCAATTGAAACGTGATCGTGATAGTCGTTGTCAGGTCGACTGGATGGCCGTCGCGCGTGGCCGGACGAAAGCGTATCTGTTCCGCCACTCGCCGCGCCTCTTCATCAAGGCCGTGGCCGAGTCCATGAACCACCCCCTGAACAATAACTTGGCCGTTGGCCAGGAATGTTACGCGAAGTACAACATCGCCCTGGACCTTCAATTGCCGGGCTTCCGCAGTGTACTGGACAGGCGGCTTGGAGATGACTTCGAGATTTGTGGAAATCGGCTCAGCAACCGCTCGCGGCACTACTGCAACTGCGGTCGCCGCAGCTGGAATGCCGGCCGAGGCCACCTTGCCATAAGAACCCGCGTTTCCAGTTCCAGTTGCGCCCGGAATGCCGGCAGAAGCAACTTTGCCGACAACCCCAGCGTTTGAGCCAGATTTGAGTCCGTTTCCAATACCGGTCGAACCCACAACTCCATGCGGCGCAACCGCCGGTCCCTGCATTCCACCGTAGGGGTTGCCGATGGCCGCAATCGTTGCCGGGCGCGTGGCATTCGGATTCGGCGTCGCGCCGAAAGTTTGTCCCAGGTGCACCGGCGCCGTCGACGGCTTTACCTTATTGTCCTGCGCCGGCATGGCTGCGGTGAGCGCGGCCTTAGGCTGCGGGGCCAAAATAATAGCCGGTTTCGGCGCGACCTTCACTTCCGGCAGCGCCACTTTGGCTTCCATCTGAATCGGTTTCGGCTCCGGCTTGGGTTTCGGCATTTCAATCCTCGGAGCTTCCATCTGCAACTTCGGCGGCTCCGGCGGAGGCGGAAGCTTGGGCGGCGGAGGCACCTTCACCTTCGGAGGCGGCGGCGGAGTCGTCGGAACAATCAACTCCGTGAACTCATATTTGTGTTGTTCGATCACTTTCCTGGCCGTGGCGCCTATGTAAAGGATCAATAGAAGAATTGTCCCGTTTACCAATGCGCTTGTCGCAAACGACGCCATGCTCCGCTCTGGCTCGGGGAGCAGTCCGAAGTTAGTCTTTCCTGGGGTGTAATTCACCGGCATGTTTTTTGACCTCGCTCACGTCCCTCCGGACGAATTGATATTGGATTGGCCGGGACGGCGTGGGGGGTGACCGAAGGTCGAATTTCACTCTGCATTCCACCATCTCCCGCCGCTATTCCGGCATCAGCGCGATTCAGAAACCTGTACGTCAGCCTCATGTCAATCTGACCGACGCCAAGCTTTGTTCTGTGCCCACCATTTGCGCTTCGAAGCGATTCGTATTCCTTTGTGACCCCGCACCAAGCGACGGAACAAATCCGGCCCAATGCGTAACTCCCGGTTGCTTGCCCTGGTTTCCGTTTCCAGAGAAGGCTTCCGTGGGACCCTTTGGCGCCGGGAATCACAATCCCGGATACGAATCGATCAGAGGGAGGAGTGCAATGATTGCTAACTAAGAGTTCGCAACATCTGACCCAACTTGGATCACATGAAGCCTTGGCCTTGGACATTCCAACTCCCAAATTCTCATCCAAGGCATTCGACAAAACGCGCACTTCCTTGCCATTCAGCAGCCTGCCGGCCGCCCGCGTCTCTATCCTGCGTGCCGAAAATATTTGACGACCGGCAAAAACAAAGAATTGCAAAACGTGTCTGGGCGGTGAGCAACTTGCCCGGGGGACTTCTGGCCGGATGCTTCCAGTCCTTCCAACCATGTCTTATTGTAATAGACTTCAAGGGTAAAGAAAGTGTTCATGAAAGGACAGTCTTTTTTGTGAAGATATTGGTTACCGGAGGCGCGGGATACATCGGCGGTACCGTGGCGGGTCTGCTTGCCGAAATGGGCAATCACGCTGTGATTTTCGACAACCTCAGCCATGGTCGGCGCGACTTGCTCCCGGCAGGAGTCGACTTTGTGGAAGGGGAGCTGGCTGATCGGCTCGCCCTTGAAAACCTTTTCATCGAAGCCCGCGATTTGGGACGCCCATTCGACGCCGTCCTCCACTTCGCAGCCCTTATTGAAGCCGGGGAGTCAATGGTCCACCCCGAAATCTTCTTCCGCAACAACACCGCCGCCACCCTGTCCCTGCTTGAAGCCATGTTGGCCCACGGGCCTCGCTGCCTCGTCTTCTCCTCCACGGCAGCCGTATACGGAGAGCCAGAAGTCGTTCCAATTCATGAAGATGCGCGGCTCCTCCCCACCAATCCCTATGGCCAGTCCAAGCTCCTCGTCGAAGAAATGCTCGCCTGGCTCAACCGCATTCATGGCCTCCGCTACGCCTCCCTGCGCTACTTCAACGTGGCCGGCGCGCCCCAGGCGGCAGACGGCAAAATCACCCGCGGCGAAGCCCACCAGCCCGAAACCCACCTCATTCCGCTGGTCCTCGATGTCGCTCTCGGCCGTCGCAAGTCCATCAAGATTTTCGGCGACGATTACCCCACCTCTGACGGAACCTGCGTACGCGATTACATCCACGTCTCCGACCTCGCCGACGCCCACCTCCTGGCTCTCGATGCCCTTTTGAAAACCCGGGAAAAGGTAACCAATCCGCCGACCAACTTTGGTCCCCTCATCTACAACTTAGGTAATGGGAAGGGCTTCAGCGTCCGCGAGGTCATTGAGTCTGCACGCCGCGTCACCGGCCACCCAATCCCCGCAGAAATCCACCCCCGGCGTCCCGGCGACCCCGCCGTTCTCGTCGCCAGTTCAGACAAGGCCATCCGCGAACTCGCCTGGAAGCCGCGCTACACCAAGCTCGACGACATCGTTCGCACCGCCTGGATCTGGCATCAGCAGCGCTATGCCGCTTCGTAATTTACTCGCGGAAATTGCATCTCGCCCCCTCCACCGCCACTTTCATAGAATGAAAGCACTCAACATCTACCCATGAGGTTCTTCCCCTGATGGCCACCGACAGCAAAAAAAACTTCTTCCGCGCCTTCCTCGACTTCTTCATCCTCTTCAGCGGAATCTCCACGGCCTCCAAT
>JBARBP010000083.1:0-27602 GCA_049793195.1 Occallatibacter sp.
GGGGAGAACAGTTCGGAGACGCGTACTATCAGGACGCGTATAACCCCGCGGCCAACTATACGAGGTCGAATCTTAACCGGCCAAACGTCCTCAAGGGAACGGTGCTCTATAAGGTCCCGCTCGGAAAGGGACATCAATTGCTCAACTCGGATATCGGCGACGCGGTGCTGGGCGGTTGGGAGGCGTCCGGTGACTACGTAGCCGAGTCGGGAGCTCCATTTACGGTCACTATGGACGACCCGAACCAGGATGGCTCTCTGGCTGGCTCAGGGGATGTCGATGGCAATAGTGAGGCAGCTTGGTATCCCAACCTGACAGGGAATCCGGGTTCCGGGGGGAATATCAAATCGTGGTTCAATCAGCAAGCGTACTCATCGCCGGCAGCGAATACCTTCGGCACCAACGTAAGAAATTCGCTAGTTGGACCTGGTTTGGTGACGTTCGATTTCTCATTGGCCAAGAGTTTTGGGATCCCCGGATGGGAGCGAGGCAAAGTCCAGATTCGTATGGATGGAAACAACATCTTCAACCATCCGGCCTTCAATGATCCTGCCAGCCAGCTCAGTCACGCCGCGCTAGGCGGGACTAGTTCCCCAAGTGTCGGCCAGATCACAGGATCCGCCAGCGGTCGAACGATTGAGCTCTCAGGTCGATTCTCGTTCTGAGAAATATAGATCGTTTTCCGCAGTAAACAATTGGGCGGGGGCTTCGGCCCCCGCCCTTCATTTTGTGCTTGCATTCCCGTTGATCACTTCACCGGTTGGGGCAGTCCAATCCTTGCCTGAACCGTCCTCACATCGGGGAGCCGCTCCTGAGCACAACCACTAAGCGAAGCACTCAAAAAAGCACTTCTCGCACGCCCTTTATGCCTGCAATGAAGGCAGCTCTCCCGCAGAAACACATCGGGACGGAGATCACAATGGAAAGCTCACTCGGAGCCTTTCTAAAAAGAACGTCGGTGCCGTCGCTGCTCCGGCCTTAGAGAGACGGTTGCAGGAGCTCGACGAGTCCGCAATTCCCTTCTGGGCTCGTGCAGGCCTTGAGCACGTTCGCCGACCGGCCCAATCCTTGGTCCCACCCTTGAGCTCGATGCCCCTACCAGAGACGCGATCATTCACATTCCGAATGTGGCATGGCACTAGGTTCTGGGATTCGGCGTCGTGCTCGCCCGTGCATCCTGCTGAGTGCTCAGACGGACTCTGCATAAGCAGCGGACCTGGTTCATGAAGGAGCTGCTTTCTCTAGACAAGATGGCCCTGGACCTTGGCTCGATCTGCACAGGACCCAGCTTCTCGCCGAAACGAACCCCCTAAAGCTGGATCAGGCCGGCGACTCCATTTAAGCCCTCAAACGCATCGGCTTCGCGTCACCGTGCTCAAACTCCTTGACCAGGAGCGCCCGATCCATCCACAGGCCGCCGCACCCATTTCGCCGTCGATCCCTGGGTCAGCTGTGTGAAACCGCATACCGACACGCCTGCGCCCTTCCCTTCCCATCGGCCAGCGCCAACTTCTATCTGCCAAAACGGCGTTCGACAAATTCGCATCGCAGATGAAGCAGTCGCAGTAGCCTGGTTACCGCAGGTAGGGCGGAGAGCATATCAAGGATTTCACTTACCCGAGCCTATTTGCCTTCGCCTCGCCATTCGAACGTGACAGAAGTATTGATCGGCAATGTGGCATGAAGAGCCCGGCCGTGCCAAACGATCTTGAAACTCTGGGGGTCCGCCGTGTCGTTGTAGGCAATCAGCACCAGCGAGCCATCGGGATTCTGAAAGGCGACATTCAGCACCTTCTGATTGTCATCCGATTGAATGCGAACCGAGCCATTGGGTACGAACTTCGTGTACTGGCCGAGCGTGTAGTACTCAGTGGTATATTCCACCGTGCCGGCGCGCGCGTCTTTCGAGTGCACGAGCACCAGGCCGGTGCAGGTGTCGCACCCGCCCCGGTTGGGTCCAAGGTTCTCGTCGGTGGCGACCGGCCACTTGACCAGGCTCTTCCCCCAGTTGCGGAACACGTTGACCATGTCCCGCATATCCTGTTTCTGCTGCTTGCTGCCGCCGCCGAATCCGGAGCGCTCCGTCATAAACATCTCCACGCCATATCGATCGTGCAGCTCCGATTGAATCGACGGAGGGCCGCTGTAGCCGTGCCAGGCAATGCCGCCCACAAAGGGTGAGTTCCGAATTGCCGAATCCGCAACTAGCGGTTCGACCAGGTTGGCCGCGCTCCAGTTGTAGTCGAGAAGCAGGATCTTCGTCGTCAGGTGGTTCTTCTCAAAGGCGGGAAACCAGTAGTCCTTGAGCATCGTCGCCATCTCTTCGGATGTAATGGTGCGCAGCGACGGGTAATTGACATCCTGGCAGCAAGTGGGCTCGTTGTTCAGGCTCACGTAATCCACGTGCAGCCCGTGCGCCTCATATGCCTGGATCGCCTTCACAAAGTAGTTGGCGTGGTGAACGTAGTATTGCGGCAGCACGTCGCCGGCTACCAGCGATCCGCTCGTCTTCATCCAGGCCGGCGGGCTCCACGCGTTGATCATCAACGTGAGCTTGGGATTCAGCTTGCGCGCCGCCAGCGTCAGGGGAATGACGTCGGCCAAATCGTGATCGATGCTGAAGTGCGGCAGGCTCGCATCGTCGCGGTCCGCCGTGTTGTCGTCCAACGTGTACCATTCGCGCGTCAGGTCGCTCGAGCCGACAGGATTGCGCAAGAAGCTCACGCCGATGCCGGCAACCGGATCGAAGAGACGCTTCATGACTTCGTCTCTCTGCACAGGGGATAGCTTCTGGTTGATCAGCCAGGCAGCACCATCCGTGAACGCGGCGCCGCCGCCCTCCATACGCTGATAGGTTAGCTTTTCATCGACGTGGATGGCAGGAACGGAATCTTGAGCATCGCTGCCAAAGACGAGACCCGGTTGCTCTTCGAGACCTGCAACGATCCCGTGCTCATCGGTAGTAGTGATCCATGACCGAACAGGTACCTGCTGCGCTTGAGCAACAGCCCCGAAGAAACAAACGACCGCGACCAACGCTGACTGCGATACTGTCGTGCGCATCGGCTTCCACCTCTCATCTTGATTCAAATTCACTGACACCTATCACCGCGCTTGCAAGATTGCGGCACTCGCAGATTCTGTTTCATCCGGCGACCGCACGGTTGTTACCTGCGATTCCAAAGAGGGCAGGTTCAATCTATAAATCCCCTTAGACAATCGTTTTGTCTCGACGATACTCGAAACAAAACCGCCGCTGGCCAAGGAACTGCCGTGTTGAGCGCCGCGAGCTCGGCAGAGCAGGCCCGATGCACGACCCTCAACCGCGATGGTTCAATCTGAAGCTTGTGGTGCGCGAAACTTAGTGTTCCCACAATTCGCGCACCACATGTCTCAAGTTCAGCTGACGACTTACCAAACGAATGATGTAATCGAGTCCGCAGGCAGTGCCGCGCTCAGGATCCGATCTCCAAGCCTGCATTCGACTTGTTTTTCGAAGTTATTGCTGTTCGTCAAGACCAGCACGCGGCTTTTATCTGGATTCTCGGCCGCCACATGGTCGATCCCAGATAGATCTCCTGAGGATGCGAAAACCCGTGCTCCTCTTTCAATGAGTTTTGAGTAGTGCGGGAATGCGTAGTAGTTCCCGCTGTACGAGAGTTCTTTCGTCTTCGAGTCAATGGAGACAAGTCCTCCACGACCCATAGGACGGGCCGGAATGGTGATGTCTGGCCGCCCGTTTTCATCCAGGAGAAAGTTCCAGACGCAGATGCACTTGGACCAGTTCCGAAGCATGCCTGTGAAAGCCTTGGACCACTTTGCGAAGTCCTTTCCATAGGAAGAATCATCGCGCCGGAGCGGCTCTCCCGGATGCCGCTCCTCCGACGGACCAAACAGATCGGCCGGCGGTCCGCCTTCGGTGAAGTACTGGTGCTTATCAGGAAACATCTCATGGATACGAGTCATTGCGTCGGGCGTTCCCGCATAAGAGTGCCAGGCAACACCGTCCACATACTTGGCAACTAGTGGATTGCTCAGTTCGTCGGCCACCCGCCCCCACAGATTGTAGTTGTGGTCATTAATCCAAATCTTTGTGTTCAGCCCCGCCTTTTCCAGCGCAGGCCCCAGAAAGGACGCAACGAAAACCATTTCATGTTGCTGGGCCCAGAGCGTGGCAGGAAAATGTCCGTCCTGGTCTGTATCTACCTCATTGTTGACCGTGACGGCTTTGACCTTGACGCCGGCATCCGCATAAGCCTGAAGAAACTTGACGAAATACTGAGCATGGGCTCCGAAATAACGTTCCTTCATGCAGCCGCCAAGCATCGAGCCACCAGTTTTCATCCATCCGGGAGGGCTCCATACGCACGAGAACAAGTAGAGATCGGGATTAATCTCCTGCGCTTCGCGCATGGCAGGCAAGATCCAGGCCCGGTCTTGATCGATGCTGAAATGTTTCAACTCTGGATCCGGTTCCGGAGTGTCATCGTAACTGTACATCTTCGTTGAGAAGTCACTTGTTCCAATGCAGGTTCGTCCTATCGAAAGGCGCAGCCCCGATGGACCATAAAGATCCGACAAGAACGCGTGGCGGGCATCAGGCTCCATCAGGTGCAAAAGATAGGTCGAGGCATCGGTGAAAGCACCGCCAAACCCGAGAATCTCTTGAGCTTTCGCTGAGGGTTCGAGATAAATCGCCATGGGTGACAGCTCTTCACCGGTTTTCCATTGCGGCGGTGACTGGACTGGCTGGAACTTCTCTTGTCCACTCGTTCTCCAGGCGCGTACGGGGCCTGGAGCAATTTGAGATTCGGCATACAACGGTTTTGTCTCATTCACAATCACTGCGCCGCCAACTGACGCAGCAAACTTCAGAAAGTCCCTTCGATTCTGGTTTAGCATGATCCCCTCAGTTTCAGTTTTTTTGGTTTCCGATTTTGGAGATGTTGCAGAGAAGTCTCAAGGTCAGACGGCGGTTTGTGATCCGATTCAGACACACAGTCCATCCAAATCGAGCAATCGCCGTCTCATCCCCGGCTCACGATTTGTTGCGCCATTTTCCTATCAGTTCCTTCAGGCGATGGTAGCTCTCCCTGGGCGTGCCATCCTCCTGGATGAAGCCGTCGCGTCCTCTGCCATTGAAGTCCCAGTACGTAATGGCTTCTACCCACGGCTTGCTGTAGGCAAGGGTGTAAACGGATTCGACCCAATCGGCCTGAACAGATTCAGTGAACTCGTTGTGCCAGGTCATTGCCTCTCCCCCATCTCCACCGCCCCAAAACGCATATTTTTCTTGTCCGGGATAAGGCGCAATCGAAGATGGGAAGCCCATTTCGGTAACGTGAATTGGCTTGCCAAAATGATTGAAGCTCTCAAGATCGCGTTCCCACTCCAGCATGTCGCGTCCGGAGTGATAGTATTGCAAGCCGATTGCTTCATAACGGGCGTCCGCGTCCTTCAACATTGATAAATAATCGTATGGACTCTGTTGCCACGAAGCAGGCCGCCGCTGCCAATGAGTTCCCTCTGGGTGCTCACCCATGTAGTAGTCGGCCCACGTACCCGTCAAGTTGACGACGCGAAAGCACGTCGGATCCGCTTCGTGCGCTGTCCGCAATGCAGAAACCGTCAGGTCTACGTTCTCCTCGCGCGAGAAACCATTCATACCCCGATTCGCTTCCGGTTGTACGTGCGCTTCATTGATTACATCCCAGACGTGAACACGGTGACGGTACCGGCTTATGGCCTGCCTCACGTGTTCAAGACAATGTTGTTTTGTCTCGTCGTAGCTGAGATTTTGAAGCCATTTAGGTGTGTTCTCAGGCTCGAGCCATATCCCCGGATGCCCTTTCGGAGTAATTGTCGTTCCGACAAGCGTATTGAGCGCCGCTTCGAACACCGAATAATCGGGTTTTCCCTTTTCGGGCTCGACCAAAGCCTCGTAGATTGGGATCGTCGTGTAATTGAACACGGCCTCGAATTGCTTCAGTGAATCAGGATAGCCGGCAGCCAGGCCGAACCCGTTGCAACCAAACAGAAAGCCTGTCCGGGGCTGTCGATGCGCAATCGCAGCCCTGGCCCTCGCGAGGACTAACATTTCTCCCGCCCAAAGCGAATCCCGCAGCGACTCCATCGATGCCCGAACCTGCGTCGTCCTGTCTGCCCCTACAGCTTCTGCCCGCGAGAGACTTGACTGCGCCGCATCAATGCGCTGCTGTGTTTCCGGGGAAATTACCACGCCTGATTGCTTGCATTCTGCTGCCACCTTCCTCACGGTCGCCATGCGATCGCGGGCAAAGGCATAATTCAACACAATCGGGCTCGCGCTGTGAAGCGAGCGCTCGTTGTATCCCACACCACCATCGTCAGCGTAAACAAAAACTTGGCCGAAACCCGGCACCGTCAAGGGCAGCGAGATCCTGAATGATTTGTCTACAGGTGGCACAAACCGCACTTCGCCCGAACTGCTCTCGAATGGTACGGTGATCGGCCTCATCAGAGAGTCGCAAATGTGAAAGCGTTCGAAGGCAGTCGGCGGCAAGGGCTGTCCATCAGCGTCGTACGCCAGGCATTGGACTTCGCCTGGAACTTCCGCAAAAACGGATGAAATCGCCGGTGCAGAAACTGCTACGCCCATTAGTGAAATGAATTGTCGACGGTTGAAGTCCATCTTAACCATGTTGCCCTCCGTTTCCGCGGATGATGAATCCCCCGCATTCTTTCGCGTCCGCATCCCAGGACTCGACTCAGGGCCACTCTCATGATTGAGGTTGGCTGCAATACAGTTCCCAAGACATGCGCGCCCATTTGTTTACCGACAACCCCGTGTCGATATTGCGTGTACCATTTCTTGGGGACTTTTACACGGCTAACACTTATATCAGAACAAACGATTGTTTGCAAGACTTCCTTTGATCTACTTGAGCCACTATCTAGTGAACGAGATTTACCAAAACCATGGCAGGTCTCCGAGCGAACTCCAGGAAGTGATACCCCCACGAAAAACCAAATGATTGTCTGTGCCTGTCTGGGGAATTGGCCAAAACGGGAGCGGATCGGATGTGCATTTTCGGAAGATCTTCGCGTCAGGATCGCTGCTATCGTCAACAGAACGCGAGACGGAGCAAAGCTCGGCGCTGGTCGACGCACGTCCCAGTCAAACCCTTCGAATCATTCCCGGACACCGTCGAAAGACTGCAAACTGCGGCGCGACTTCGCAGTTGTTATTAGCTCCAATAACCCTCTCAAGCCTGCCTTTTCAGCATCGTCACGTGTTCCTGCGTCTCACGCACGAAGGCCACGTCCTCGGGCGAGGAAGGGTTGGCCGAATTCGATTGAATCGAACTCAGGTTGATCGTGACGTTCGCCAGCGCCGCTTCCAGAGCAGCGCCTGCGAGAGCAATGGCGGTGGTCAGATCGGAGTTCATGTTGGGATTGGTAATCGGCTTCAGTTGGTTGGCGATTCGCGCAACTTCAGCGGCTTTTTCCGCCACTCCGAGAGGCACACTTGTCGCCTGCCGCAGTGCGGCACTGATCGCGCTGCTGCCCTCGCCAGGCTCCTTTGCCCCCTTCGCCGATTTGTATGCTTTCATGACGTCTTCGTAGGACTCGGCGTCGGCATCGATCGCAGACGTCAACTCCTTGCGCAGCGGAGTCAGCTTGGCGATGGCATCGCTCAGCGGGCTTTCGTACTGCAGGTAAGCTTTTTTGCCGCGCGACATCGACGCCACCATCCCCGCAAGTCCGGCGGCCATGGCTCCGGCAGCAGCAGCAGCGCTACCTCCTCCGGGAGTTGCTGTCGGGGCGGCCAGCTGCTCAATAAACGGGGCAATGCCGGCGCTCAGGCTGCCCACGGCGACTTTGCCGCTCATCACCGCGGCCAAGCGATTCTCCAGAATGAGCGACGAATCGAAGTTCTCCACTTGCAGAAACCACTCGGCCGCCTGCTCCAATGCTCGTTTCGGAATCAACCCAACAATCTCGCTTGAGACCGGAGCGGCGCCGTAGCGCTGAGCCTCGCGCCTGACAAACTCGAAGACACGATGAATCGAAGTCTGCTCGAAGTCGGTCAGATTCATCGAAACCTGCGCCATCCCGCGCACCAGGAATCCCGCTCCCTTGACGTAACGCAAACCTCCCGATGAAAACCGCACAGCCTTCGCGATCTTCTTCGCAATGGCGACGTCAGGCGTATTCAGAAAGACGTTGTAGGCGATCAACGGCTTGCGCGCGCCAACCGCGGTCACTCCGGCCGTCGGATGCACGCGTGCCTCGCCGAAATCGGGCTTGCGCGCCGAATGAGTCGCGATCTCGTCGCGAATTCCCTCGAACTGGCCGCGTCTCACGTCCTCAAGATTCTGCCGCCCGGGCACCGTCGCAGCAGCCTCGTAGAGATAGACCGGAACCTGAAAGCGCTTCCAGATTTCGGCGCCCACGTGCTTGGCCATAACAACGCAATCTTCCAGGGTGACACCCTCAATCGGGATGAAGGGAATGACATCCGCCGCTCCCATGCGCGGGTGCGCACCCTGATGCCGAGTGAGGTCGATCAACTCGGCAGCCTTGCCCGCGCCGCGTATCGCCGCCTCCTGAATGGCGTCTCGCTCGCCGGCCAGCGTGATCACGCAACGGTTGTGATCGGCATCCATCTCCCGGTCGAGGAGATAGACGCCGGAAACCATCATGGCTTCGACGATCGAGTCGACCTTGGAAGCGTCGCGGCCTTCAGAGAAATTCGGAACGCATTCAACCAGAGTGTTGGGCACGGTACGAAGGATAATGAGTGTGGCTCGATCCGGCAACTCGGATGACAGGACGCACATGCGCCGCTCCTGCATCGGTAGTATGCTGTAAATCGGCTTTTTGAGCATTGTGCACGCGTGCAGCAGCGGTTCTTCAAAGGGAGATAGCATATGACGACGACCATGGCTCCTACGATTCGCGCGCCCCGCGGAAACCAGTTGCGATGCAAGGGCTGGCAGCAGGAGGCGGCTCTACGCTGCCTGATGAACAACCTAGATCCGGACGTTGCCGAGCGGCCTTCCGACCTCGTCGTCTACGGCGGAATCGGCCGTGCCGCCCGCAACTGGGATTGCTACCACGCCATCGTCCGCGAGTTGGAGCAATTGGGCAATGAAGAGACGCTGCTCGTGCAATCGGGCAAGCCGGTCGCGGTCTTCCCTACCCATGATCTGGCCCCGCGTGTGCTCATCGCCAACTCCAATCTGGTCGGCAACTGGGCCAACTGGGAGCACTTCAACGAGCTCGACCGCAAGGGCCTGATGATGTATGGCCAGATGACCGCGGGAAGCTGGATCTACATCGGCACGCAGGGGATTCTGCAGGGCACCTTCCAGACCTTAGCCGCCCTGGCAGAGCGGCACTTTGGCGGATCGCTGAAGGGCAGGCTGGTGGTCACCGGAGGCATGGGCGGCATGGGCGGCGCACAGCCGCTCTCAGTCACGCTGAACGGTGGCGTCGTGCTGGCAGTCGACGTGGACCGGAACCGCATCCTGCGCCGCGTCGAGACACGCTACTGCGACACAATCTGCGAAAACCTCGACGAAGCTCTCGCGCTTTGCGAGTCGGCGCGGCGCGAGGGCCGTGCGCTTTCCGTGGGACTGGTCGGGAACTGCGGCGACATCCTGCCGGAGATCGTGCGTCGCGGCGTGCAAGTGGATGTCGTGACCGATCAGACCAGCGCCCACGATCCCCTCAACGGTTACGTTCCGATGGGATTCTCGCTAAGCGAAGCAACGCAGCTCCGCCAGCGCGATCCCGCTGAGTATGTGCGCCGCTCGACGGCCACCATGGTTGTGCATGTAGATGCAATGCTCGCCCTGCAGCGCGCAGGAGCCGTAACCTTCGACTACGGCAATAACATCCGCCGCTTTGCCTTCGACGCCGGCTGCGCGGACGCCTTCCTGATTCCAGGCTTTGTACCCGAGTACATCCGCCCGCTCTTCTGCACCGGGCAGGGACCGTTTCGCTGGGTAGCTTTGTCGGGCGACCCAAAAGACATCGACCGCACCGATGAGCTGGCGCTCCAGCTTTTCCCGGAGAACGAAATTCTCACTCGCTGGTTGCGCCTTGCGCGTGGTCGCTTCGCCTTTCAGGGCCTGCCGGCGCGCATCTGCTGGCTCGGTTATGGCGAGCGTGCCCGCATGGGCCTTGCCATCAACGAACTTGTACGCAATGGAGAAATCTCGGCGCCCATCGCAATCGGCCGTGACCACCTCGACACCGGCTCGGTGGCCAGCCCTTACCGCGAGACAGAGAAGATGCTCGACGGATCGGATGCGGTTGCCGACTGGCCGATCCTGAACGCGCTGCTCAACACCGCATCCGGAGCCACGTGGGTCAGCTTCCACCACGGCGGCGGCGTGGGCATGGGCTACTCGCTCCACGCAGGCCAGGTATCAGTTGCCGACGGCACCGAGATGGCCGCGCGCAAAATCGAGCGAGTCCTCAACAACGATCCCGGGCTGGGCATAGTGCGCCACGCCGACGCGGGCTACGAACTCGCACAGCAAACCGCGCGTGAGCGCGGAATCGCAATTCCCATGGCGCGGAAGTAGCCGTGCCACATCATTTCGGGCCACCCTTCTTTCTCGTGTCCATGGCTGAACGGATCGGATTCCACTCCAACGCTTGCTGAGTTTCTAACCATGCTTCTTGCCATCGTCAATATCGGCCAGCTTGTGACTCTCACGGGTCCGCAGCGCCCGCGCGCAGGTAAGGAGCTTCGCGAGTTGGGACTCATTCCCGACGCAGCACTATTGGTTGAAGAGGACCACATCATCGCCGCCGGACCTTACGCGGAGCTCCGCGCTCGCATTCCGGCGGAGTGCACCGTGATCGACGCCGAGGGGTGCTGCGTGACGCCCGGCTTTGTCGACGCGCACACTCACTTGGTCTTCGCCGGCAATCGAGCATTGGAGTTCGAGCAGCGCATCGCCGGAGCCACCTATCAGCAGATTGCCGCAGCCGGGGGCGGCATCCTGCGCACCGTCGAGCTCACCCGAGCGGCCACTGAAGACGAGTTGCTGGCCGCCGCGCGCCGGCATCGTGACTGGATGCTGCGCTCCGGCACCACAACGATTGAAGCCAAATCCGGCTACGGACTCGATCGCGAAACCGAGCTGCGCATGTTGCGCGTCCTCGCCCGTCTCGACGCGGAAGGCCCGGCGCGCATCGTGCCCACGCTGCTGGCCGCGCACACTGTCCCGCCGGATTTTGCCGGCCGCCGCGAAGAATACCTGCGCTGGATCGCCGAAGAGCTGATTCCCGAAATCGCAGAGGCTCGTCTGGCGCGGTATTGCGACGTCTTCTGCGACGACCATGCCTTCACCGTTGAAGAGACGCGCACGGTGCTGTTGGCTGCACGCAGTCATGGCTTGCGCTTGCGGGTGCATGCCGAGCAGTTCCGCCCCGGCACGGGTGCGGCCCTGGCCGCGGAGCTGGGCGCCGCAACTGCCGATCATCTCGAAACCGCAACTGAAGCGACGCTGCGCCTCTTGCAGGCGGCCGGCGTGCAGCCAGTGCTGTTGCCGGGCTCGGTCTTTGCGCTGGGCCGCACCCACTACCCTCCAGCACGAACGATGGTTAACCTGGGCCTCGCCATTGTGCTGGCCACCGACTTCAACCCCGGCTCCTCGCCCATTGCCTCCATGCCGTTCATGCTGTCGTTGGCCTGTCTCCAGATGGGCTTGTCTCCGGCAGAGGCTCTGATCGCCGCCACCCTCAACGCGGCCTGGAGCCTTGGTCTGGGCGATCGCGTGGGGTCTCTTGAAGCGGGCAAGCAAGCCGATTTTCTGATCCACGAGTTCACGGACTATCGCGAACTCGCGTACTACATCGCCGCCCCAGCCAGGCCACAGGTCTTTATCGCCGGGAAAGAAGTCATGCACTGAAGTCCTGCCTGCCCGTCCCCCGCGTCCATCCAGCAAGCTTATCCGCCGTAAGCTAGGGCCTGTTAACCCTAGCTCACTCAACACGCCGGATGCTACCCTTGACTTGCCGTGCTTTTCTCGTCTCTACCGGCGCTCACCCCTTTTCTTGGATTGTGCTCGCTGGCACGCATCCATCACACATTCGGTGAGTTATCGTGAGCGCGAGGATCTCGTTTTTTCTGTGACTTATTGATTCTAAAAGTGGCCCCGTAGCTCAGGTGGATAGAGCAGCAGTTTCCTAAACTGCGTGTCGGAAGTTCGAGTCTTCCCGGGGTCACCATCTTCTCAATCCCCTATATTGATTTCCGCCTGCCTTCCTGTCACCACCGCTCGCCTTCCGTCTTGTCCAAATGGAGCTTTGACTTTCCCGCCGTCTGCAGTTATAAAAGTTGATGTCATGGAAATTCGTTCCATGGCATCATGGTTGCACACTCACTGTGCAACCCCGTTAACCACCGTAATCGTCAGGATGCTCGGGAAGGCGGTGAAACTCCGCCACTGCCCCGCAACTGTGAGCGCCCCTGCCTGCGTGACCGTCAATTCGATCATGAAATAATGGCAGGAATTCAGCCAGGGTTCTTTTGTGCAAAGCTGTTGACCCCGGAAACCACTGAAGACCGACCGCAAGCGTCGTCTTTGGGAAGGTGGCTGAAATAGGCGCAAGTCAGGAGACCGGTCCTTGGCGGCTTCAACCGCTTTCACGTCCCGAGGGGGACGAAGGAGCTATCGTGCCCGTTTCCTTTTCCCGCGCATTCGCAACACGCGTTCTGCCGCACTTGTTCGCGGCCATCCTCGTTTCGCTCGCATCCTCGGCGTGCCTTGCCGCCTCCATCCGCGGCGTGGTCACCGACATCACCGGCGCCAAAGTCACCGGCGCAAATGTCGTACTCATCAGTGACGGCCGGGTCGTTGCTTCAGCCGTCTCCACCGCCGACGGCAGCTTCCAGATCCTCATCGGCGCCGAAGGCCGTTTCTTCCTCGTCGTTTCGGCCAAGACATTTCGTCAACTGCATACGCCTGATTTCTACGCCGGACGACTCGACAGCGTTGAGCGCAATCTCGTGCTTGAGCCGGAGTGGGTTCGCGAATCCATCGTCGTCACCGCCACCGGAACCCCCACCCCCCAAATGCAAACCAGCGCCGCCACCAGCGTGCTTGGCCCGCTTGACCTTGCCCTGCGCTCCGATCTGGTCAGCGCCCTGCGCCTGATGCCAGGCACTATCATCGCGCAGGATGGCCAACTCGGTGCGCAATCTTCACTCTTCGTCCGCGGCGGCGACTCGGACTCCAACAAGGTTCTCCTCGATGGCGTAAGCATTGGCGATATGGGCGGCCGGTTCGACTTCGGCCCGCTCTCAACCACCGCCGTTGAAAGCGCGGAGATCTATCGTGGGCCCAATTCGAGCCTTTTTGGCGCCGATGCTGCCAGCGGAGTCGTCAGCCTCACCACTCCTCACGGCACCACCAGCTTCCCTTCCCTCATGTTCCAGGGCGACGCCGGCAACTTCCACACTTCCCGCGAAGAACTTGAAGTCGCAGGCGCACACAACAAACTGGACTACCTGGGTGCGTTCAGTTGGCTCCAGAGCGCCAACTTTCTCCCCATGGACGAGTACCACCTCGCGACATCCGCAGCAAATATCGGCTGGCAGCCCGCTGGCAGCACACAAATCCGCGCCACCATTCACTACGGCGTAGACGCAACCGGCGTCCCAAACCAATGGGATTTCTACCAAATTGCCGACGACCGCAAAGAAGGTGATCAAGACCTCTACGGCGGAGCTTCCGTCGATAACCAGACGACGCCCGGCTTCCACAATCGTTTCCAGTATGGGCTCACCCGCAAGCGCGAGCAGTCGCAGCAGTGGTACCCGGCTGGTATCTGCATCCCGGTCGGCAGTTGCAGCGGTGCTGCCAATTCCTTTACCGGCGGCAACTTCTACGGGTTGGCCGTCATCGTCAAGGGCGCAAATGGCTATGCAGCCGCCGGCCCGGTGCTTCTCAATTACAGCGCGGCCAATGGCAGCGTCTACCCCAACCGGCTGGACCTCATCTCAAATCGAGACCAATTCAACTATCAGGGCGACTTCAAACTCACGCCTCATCTCTTACTGCTGGCCGCTTTCCATTATGCAAACGAACGCGCCGCCGAACGCGAGCCTGTCTACTTCATCGATGAGTCTCTCAGTCCCACCAATTACGACTACGTTTTCGGTGCGCATGGCGACTTCAAGAACCGGCTATTTTATACGCTTCGTGGAAGCGTCGAGCACTACCAGATATTCGGAAACGACTTCTCGCCAAATGCCGGCCTCAGCTTCTTCGCTCTCCGTCCCCGTCCCGGCATCTTTAGCGGAACCAAGCTCAATTTCAGCTTCGCGCAAGGCGTCCGCGAGCCTGCGCTGACTGAGGAATTCGGCTCGCTGTACAATGTTCTGCAGTCGAACGGCGGCCAGTCCACCATCCAGCAGCTGGGCATCTCCCCCATCCAGGCTCCCACCACCCGCACCTGGGAGGGAGGCGGCGAGCAAGCCTTCTGGGGCGAACGCATCGTCTTCCGCGCCGACTACTTTCATAATGAGTTTGGTCGCGCCATTGAATCAGTGGGTGCAGGACTCGTACCCGCGTTGCTACCCAATCTGACTCCTCAGCAGCAACAGACTTTGCAAGCCACCCTGCAAAGTGAAAACGCCTTCTCGCTCGATCTCAACTCGCTCGCCTTCCGTGCCCAGGGCCTCGAAACCACAGTCGAAACAGGCATCGGAAAGAACATCTTCTTCCGCGGCGGATACACCTACCTCGATTCGGTAGTGCAGCGGTCTTTTTCCAGCGATAACGCGGCCTTGCTTGGAGGATTTGCCACCACCTTCAACGGTATCCCGGTAGGAATTTACTCCCCTCTCAAAGGCGCTCGCCCCTTCCGGCGTCCGCCACACTCCGGCTTCTTCACCGCCAGCTATGCGGGAAAGAAAATCACCGCCGTCTTCACTTCCGCCTTCGCCAGCCGCAGCGACGACTCAACATTTCTTGGCTATGAAGACCTGCAACAAGGTAACTCCCTTGTCCTGCCCAATCGTAATCTTGACTACGGCTACGCAAAGCTCGATTTGGGTGGCAGCTACCAGTTGCTCACCTGGCTAAGTATCTACGCGCAAGGCGAAAACCTTCTAAGCCAGCAGCAGATCGCGCCCATCGGCTATCGCAGCCTGCCCATGAACTTCCGCACCGGCTTGCGCATCCAGTGGGGCGTCGGAAGTGGTCATTGAAGATACTGGACATCCATCGAGGCTGAGCCGCCAGTGTCCAACGAATCGAGAAAAATCGGCGAGCCTCCAACATCTGCATTTAAGGACGAGGCTCTCTTACAAGGAGAGCCCCCGCCATATCCGGACAAAAGTAGCACTTCATATAATAAAAGTGTTATTGACAATATGAATTCTATTTGAATTTACGCCGCCCCCCTGTGTAATTCCTGTTGAAAACTCGACTCAATTCCTATTACTATTGGATTCCGCCTAAGATTACTTTTAGATGGAATCTAGGTTAATTCCTTTGACTTCCCCGATTTTCGAGGTGTAAGCATGACCTGCCCAAAGTGCCAATCCGTCTCGGTTAAGATTGTCCCGGCTGAGATCCGTCTCTATCGAAATGGTCCTCGAACCTTGAGTCACCCGCCCATGACCCCCTCTCCCGACGTTCAGGTTTGTCTGGATTGTGGCTGGTCCGAATTCTCGATCCCCCGCAGTTGGCTTTCGGCCGGTTGGCTGCGTTCCCTGCGCGTGCCTGTTGCCCCAAACGGAACCGAACTCCAGGCCTCCCTCTTCGCCGCAACTCCCAACTAGCCTCGCCGCAGACCGCCTAGGGAATCAAGCCATCGCTCCATAACAAAAGGCCCCCAGCCGAAGCCGGGGGCCTTTTGCCTTTTGCGCCGAAGGCGCCTTTCGCCGTCCGCGCAGGACTAGTACATGCCGTCCATACCGCCGCCGTGACCGCCGCCTGCCGGAGCAGCCTTGGGCTCCGGAATCTCGACAATCAGCGCCTCGGTGGTCAGCAATAGTGCCGCAATCGAAGCCGCATTCTGCAGCGCCGTGCGGGTCACCTTGGTCGGATCGATGACGCCGGCCTTGACCAGGTCCTCGAACGCGCCGCTCTGGGCGTTGTAACCAAAGTGCTGCTCCTTGCTTTCGAGCACCTTGGCCACCACAACCGCGCCCTCTTCCCCGGCATTGGCAACAATCTGACGCAGTGGCTCTTCGAGCGAGCGGCGAACAATCTGTGCGCCAATCTTCTCGTCGCCTTCCAACGTTGCAATCAGCTTGTCAACCGCCGGAATTGCGCGAACCAGCGCCACGCCGCCGCCGGGGACGATGCCTTCCTCGACTGCTGCGCGTGTCGCGTGCAGTGCATCCTCAACGCGAGCCTTCTTCTCCTTCAGCTCGGTCTCGGTTGCCGCGCCCACCTTGATGATGGCAACGCCGCCCACCAGCTTGGCCAGCCGCTCCTGCAGCTTCTCCTTGTCGTAGTCCGAGGTGGTCTTTTCAATCTGAGACCTGATCTCCTTCACGCGCCCTTCAATGTCCGAAGCCTTGCCGGATCCGTCCACGATGGTCGTGTTGTCCTTGTCGATCGTGATGCGCTTCGCCTTGCCCAGGTCCTCGAGCTTCACGCCTTCCAGCTTGATGCCCAGATCCTCGGTAATGGCCTTGCCGCCGGTCAACACAGCAATGTCGCCCAGGATTGCCTTGCGGCGATCGCCGAAGCCCGGAGCCTTCACGGCCGCCACATTCAGCGTGCCACGAAGCTTGTTCACAACCAGTGTCGCCAGTGCCTCGCCCTCAACGTCCTCGGCGATGATCAACAGCGGCTTGCCGCCGCGCGCAACCTGCTCCAACAAGGGCAGCAGATCCTTCATCGCGCTGATCTTCTTCTCGTAGATCAGAACGTAGGGCTCGTCCAGAATCACTTCCAGGCGCTCTGCGTCGGTCACGAAATACGGGCTCAGATAGCCGCGATCGAACTGCATGCCGTCCACCGTCTCCAGACCCGTGTGCATGGTCTTCGACTCTTCGATGGTGATCACGCCATCCTTGCCCACAACCTTCACGGCATGAGCAATAATGTCGCCGATCTCCAGATCGCCGTTCGCAGAGATCGCGCCCACCTGGGCAACCGATCCCTCGTTCACCGGCTTTGAAAGCTTTCCAAGGGCGCCGCCCTCGGTCCACTTGCCGTCCTTGTCGCGCGTGCCGATCACAACCGCCACGGCCTTCTCAATGCCGCGCTTCAGGGCCGTCGGGTTGGCGCCGGCCGCCACCGTCTTCACGCCTTCGCGGAAGATGGACTGAGCCAGCACAGTCGCCGTCGTGGTGCCGTCGCCGGCCACGTCTGATGTCTTGGAGGCAACCTCGCGAACCAGTTGCGCGCCCACGTTCTCCATCGGGTCCTTCAGGTCAATCTCTTTGGCCACCGTCACGCCGTCCTTGGTGATGGTGGGCGAACCAAACTTCTTCTCGATTACAACGTTCCGGCCCTTGGGCCCGAGCGTCGCCTTCACCGCGTCCGCGAGGATGTTCACTCCGCGCAGAATCGCTTGACGGGAATCCTCACCGTGCAGAATTTGCTTTGCCATTTCTTTTCTCCAGTGATCAGTGAACAGCGTTCAGTGATCAGAATTCAGGTTTTGTTTTCTAACTTGAATTGAAGCTAACGGCCAGTATCTCAGGGATAGTCGGTCGCAACTGACCACTGTCCACTGTTCACTGACCACTGGCGCGCTCTGCGCGCCTACTTCTTCACGATGCCGAGAACTTCTTCCTCGCGCATGATCAGAAATTCTTCGCCGTCGATCTTGATCTCGGTGCCCGAGTACTTGCCGAACAGGATCTTGTCCCCCGCCTTCACATCCAGCGGAAAAACCTTTCCTTCGTCGTTCGACTTGCCCTTGCCCACGGAAATCACTTCGCCCGCTTGGGGCTTTTCCTTGGCGCTATCGGGGATTATGATCCCCCCGCGAACGGTTTCGCCCTCTTCCAGACGGCGAACCAGAATCCGATCATGGAGCGGGGTGAATGTGGTCACAGCTGATTTTGTTGCCATTGCTTCGCTTCTCCTTCACGCGCGAATCGGGTTGAGCCCGGCCCGCGGGTTTTGAGTGGTTTTCTAATAGAGCTCAGAAATCGCGCAATTCAGCCCAAACAATCGAAGCTGTGCGCTCGGTCAAGCAGCTTAGCCAGCAAGATGCTAGCACTCCAGCCTGCCAATTGCTAAAGATAGAGCAGCCGGGCAACCTTGTCAAGAGGTCTCTTGTTAAAATATGAGCGTATTTCACTCATAAAGTGTGCCTGCGCACTGGATAGGTATACGCGCTCTGCCGCCCGATCACTCACTGTCCCACCTCCCGTCAAACCATTTACAATGGCACTCATGTTTTATCGTCCGCTCGTTCGTCTCGGCGTCTTCGTGGCCGGCTTTGCACTGGCCGTCAGCTCGATTCATGTCAGTGCCCAGCAGGAGGATGTCCGCCGCGGCCGTAAATACAAAGCGCCGCCGCCGTCTTCGCGCATCGAGGTCACCGTCCTGCGCGCCGCAAATGGCAAACCCCTTGAGAGCGCTGCCGTCATCTTCCATCCCATCGAGGGAGATCGAGACAAGGGCGGCATGGAACTGAAGACCAACGAGGACGGCAAAGCCGTCATCGACGTGATTCCGGTCGGTGACACGGTGCGCCTGCAGGTCATTGCCCACGGCTTCCAGACCTACGGGGGAGATTTCAAGGTCGACAAGACTTCGTTGACGATGGAAATCCGAATGAAGCGCCCCGGAGAACAGTACTCCATCTACAAAGACCACGAAGCTGGGAATTCCGACGCAGATTCCAGCCCGGACTCCGGCCCTGCCAAGCCGGCAGACGGCTCCAAGGACCAAGCTCCGGCTAAGCCCCCAGCCGACGCCAAGCCTAACCAGGCCGACAACCAACCCAACCCAAGCCAGCCGCAGCCGAACTAAAGTCCGCGCCCAGCGCCCTCGCAGTCAATCCCTGAAGCCGCGACCCGCACTCACTCTGAAGCCATGCCTACCGAACCTCTCCACGGCAAATCCGCACTGGTCACCGGGGGCGCAAAGCGCATCGGACGCGAAATCGCCCTGGCTCTCGGCAAAGCAGGTGCCGATGTCGCGATTACCTACCGAACCTCCCAAAGTGAGGCAGCCCTCACGGCTCGCGAAATCGAAGCTCTCGGACACAGCGCATGCGCGATCGAGTGCGATGTCCGTTCTGAAGCCTCAGTGCGTCAGGCAGTCGCCACCGCCGCCGACCGATTCGGAAGACTCGACCTCCTCGTCAACAACGCAGCCGTCTTCGATTCGGCCGACCTCGAACAGGTCAGCCTCGAACAATGGGACACCGTCTTCGAAACCAACACACGCGGCCCGTTCCTGGTGGCCCGCGAAGCACTCCACCACCTCCGCGCCGCTCAAGGCCGAATCGTCAACATTGGTTCGCTGGGTGGAATCCGTGCGTGGGCAGGCCATGCCCACTACTGCGCATCAAAGGCCGCCCTGCACATGCTCACTCAAGCCATGGCCAAGGCCTTCGCTCCCGAGGTAAGCGTAAACTGCGTAGCGCCCGGATGGATTGAACTTGAACCGGTTGATCCGGACAAAGGCCTCAGCGGCGACGCCCTCCGCTTCGCCGCACGTACGCCTATGAAGCGCAACGGAACACCGGAAGACGTAGCCCGAGCCGTCCTCTTCTTCGCCACCGGACCCAGCTTCGTCACCGGCCAAATCCTCGCCGTCGATGGCGGACTCGGCCTCGGTTAAGGCCTGCGTCTAATCGCTGTCGGCATCCTCACCGCGCAAACAGCCGATCCCAAAATCTCTTCGCTCCGGTTTTGGCTGCCGATTTCCCCGTTCCCCCATCGCTCTCCGCGTACCGTTTCGCATTGAACTTCAAAGGCACGTAATCCCATATGCCCAGCGGTTCGGGTTGTTCCGGCCACTCATTTCCATGAACGGCCGCCATGGGATTGGTCACGCACAGCCGCCTCGCCGTCTCTTCCCCGGCCTTTCCGGCCACGTAATCATAAGCTTTCTTCAAATGCGGTGGCCGCCACGTCAACCGATGCGCGTCCGTAGCCAGAAAGTGAATCCAGTTCCGTTGCAGCATCTCGTTCGCCAGGTCCTCCGCCATCTTGCCGCAGCGGCCATACAGCGCGTTTGCGGTCACCTGGACCAGGCTCCCCATCCGCAACCACTCCGCCAACACCTCCGGATCGTTTTGCACGCTCGGATAGCGCTCAGGGTGGGTCACGATCAGCGTGTAGCCGGCCGATTGCAACCGATGCATCGCATCGTTAAGCTGCGGCGTCACCGCCGAGTTGGGAAACTCGATCAATAAATAACCGTGGCCGTTGATCGAATAGCGATACGGACTGCCCAGCGCCGCGAAGATATTCTCCGCCGACATATGAAAATCGCACCCAAGGCTCAGTTCGATCTCGCCCCTAAGCTGCATGCGCAACTCTGCGAGCCGTTCCTCGATCACCGTCTCCTGATAGGGATACTCATCGCTGGCATGAGGAGTGCACACAATGTGCTCTATGCCGTCCTTCGCGGCCTCATGCGCCATGGCCAGCGAGGTCTGCAGGTCGGGTGCCCCGTCGTCCACTCCATAGATCAGGTGGTGATGAATGTCGATCATTCTTCCCTGTCTCCTGGCCTGCTCAGCCGGGAAATCATCGCGCCGCCGAAACCTCAACCCCCGGAACCGCAACGGCCAGAGCCTTAACGATGGAAGCGAAAACCTTCCACCCGTCCGCCGACCCCAGCAGCAGCTCACTCGACCGGTCGGGATGAGGCATCATGCCCATCACATTTCTTCCCGCGTTCAGAATCCCGGCAATGCTGCTCACCGACCCGTTGGGATTGGCCCCCGCCGTCGTCTCGCCTTCATGCGTGCAGTATCGAAACGCAATACGGTCCTCGGCCTCCAGCCGATGCAATTCATCCTGTTCGCAGAAGTAGTTCCCTTCCATGTGCCCAATCGGCATCTGCACAACTTCGCCCTTGGTCAACTGATTTGTGAAGGGGCTATCGGCAGTCTCGGTGCGCAGATATACCTGCTTGCAGATATATTTGAGCCCGGCATTGCGCATCAGCGCGCCCGGCAGCAGGCCGGATTCGGTCAGAATCTGGAAGCCGTTGCAGATTCCAAGCACCAGCCCGCCGCCCTCGGCAAACCGCTTCACCGACTGCATCACCGGCGAAAACCGTGCGATCGCACCCGTCCTCAGGTAATCGCCATAAGCAAATCCCCCCGGAACCAACACCGCATCCACACCTTGCAGGTCTTCGGAGTCATGCCAGAGAAACGTCACCGGTTGCCGAGCCACTTCGGCAATCACATTGTAGGTATCGTGGTCGCAGTTCGACCCTGGAAATACCAGAACACCAAATTTCATGCCTTAAGGTTATCAGTTTCCCGGTAATGCCCAAGTCCGCATTTTCAACCGGCGGGAATCTCGGGAACCCGGAAGGCTATTGATCACTGCATAAGAAATGTCCTGGGTAGCGCGCCGGAAGCGCAGAGTTCGTTAGCCCCGCGCTTCAGCGTGGGGAAAGCAGATTCCACAGGTCGGCCCCGGAGTCCCGTAGGGACGGTGCAAGGGCATTCTTTTTGCAGGAATCAATAATTCAGAAGCCTTAAGTCTTGTAGACGCCCACGAGCTTACCCACACATTGTGCATAGTACCCACGGGGGACAAGACTGGCCGGGTGCCTCCGGTCCCTCGCTTTTGGGGACCGGGGACAGCACGAACGCCTGCCGACCGGGTGGCCCGATCCATTTCACAGCCTCATCGCGGAGTGGATGGGACACCACAAAACCCAGCTATCCACTGCCATCTTGAGCACCTTGACTTGCGGTGCGAATTATGGCGAGAAACGACACTCTTTGCCCTCACTGATTCTATTGAGCTTAGAGAGTGTGTCATCTTGAGCGTAGTTTGGCCGTTTTTTCGCCGAACGAACCCGAAACATCTGCAGTTGCTCTTTGCGGCCCATGCCACGAACTTTTTAGGCACCACTCAAATGCACGAACCGGTGCTAGAATTGGTGCATGGAGGGAATATGAGAGCAACCGTATCGCTCGACGACGATCTGTTACGAACCGCCGAAGAGTACACCGGCTTGACGGAAAGAGCGGCATTGATTCGTGCCGCGCTGAAGTCGTTGATTGCGCGCGAAGCCGGCCGCAGGCTCCTGGCGCTGGCTGGAACCGCTCCCAACATTGAAGACGTACGCAGATTGCGGGTAGACGAGCAGTGATTCTCGCTGACACCTCAATCTGGATCGCCTTGTTTCGGACCGGCGCTTACAAGGCTGAGTTGGACACATTGATTTCCAACGACCAGCTCTGCATTCACCCATTCCTGATTGCGGAGTTGGCGCTCGGCACCTTGCCGGAACGCCGAAAAACACTGGCGTACCTCGACCAACTGATTTCCATTCGCCCGGTGCGGTTACAGGATCTTCGGCACATGATTGAAGCTCGGGGATTGGCCTCGAAGGGAATCGGCCTGACGGACGCACATTTGATTGCCTCCTGTCTGGCAACTTCGGGCACCCAGATATGGACCCTTGACGAGAAACTCGGCAAAGTCGCCGAATCCCTCAACATCCGCGCTACTCTCCCGTGACTACCTCAAAAAATGTAAAGAGGGCATATTTTCAGGCTGTTGATTTCACGCGACTTATTCCCTATCTACCCTGCAGATAATTAACTGGCTTTGGCGCACAATAACTTCATGAACGTCGCCCACTTTACCCGCGAAGCGATTCCCGGTCCACTGTCCACTGTACACTGTCGGCAACTCCTTTGCGGAGAGCATTTTACGGGAGAACAACCAAAACTGACACCTAACTCCATTGCGGAGAGTTATTTGCGCAAAACCCCAACGATGTGAGGACTTTAGACCGACGCCCACCCACCAAGCCCAAGCCGGAGAGGAATTTGGCCAAAAGGCAGGGGGGAGGGGGGCACCCCTGACGACCCAGGCCTGACTACCTGGCCCCCCGTGCCTGGCGCACAAACGCAAACTCGTGCTCCACCGGCAAGCGCTCCCGCACCGCCCACCCCGCAATCAGCAAACTGGGCGCTGCCGCAGGCTCAGCCTCCCCAAGCGCTCCCAGCGTCGCATGCACAACCTGTTGCCCCGGTTGCGCGGCCCGCGAAATCACTGCGCATGGCAAATCCGCCGGAAGCCCCTCGAGCAGCCACTCCTCCGCCAGCAAGCGAAGATCGCGCCCCGGCATATAAACCACCCGTGTCGCATCTTCCAGTGCCGGCAGCGCCGCACGATTGTGCGACTGTGCATGGTGCCCCGTTGAGAAAATCACCTTGGACGCCCACTCGCGATCGGTGAGCGAGCAACCGATGGCCGCCGCCGCCGCAAACGCCGCAGAGACTCCCGGAACAACTTCGAAAGGAACGTCAGCCGCGCCGAGCGACGCAATCTCCTCCGCAGCCCGGCCAAACAGCAGCGGATCACCGCACTTCAACCGCACCACGCTCCGTCCTGCGCGCGCATGTTCAACCATCAGCGCATTGATCTCATCCTGCGTGATCGTCTTCACGCCGCACCGCTTGCCCACATTCTCAACCTCAGCCGAGTCGGCCGCCAGGTCGAGAATCGCCCGTGGCACCAGGTCGTCATGCAGAATCACATCCGCGCTCTCAATCAGCCGCACAGCCTTCACACTCAGCAGGTCCGGATCGCCCGGTCCAGCGCCAACAAGATAAACGCGGCCTTCCTCGGCTCGGCCTCGTTCCCTGCCACCCGCCGCCATCTCTCTTGTAGCGCACAGGGCCGAATCGCAGATTTGCCGCTGCGCCAACTCGTGCAGCAGCAGCCTGCGTTCTTCTCCGCGCGGATAAGAAGCCAATACCTCGCGCCGCAGTTCACCCAGATTCGCAAGCCACGGCCCCAGGTCCTGCGGCAGTTGCTCATCGATCTCCCGCCGCAGCCGCTGTGCGAACGCAGGGCTTTCCCCAGCCGTCGAAATCGCAATCTGCAAATCCCCGCGGCTCACCACCGAGCCGAAGAAGAAATCGCAATTAGGAATATCGTCCACGCTGTTGCAAAGAATATTGCGCTCCAAAGCTTCCCGATACACCGCACTGTTCACCTCATGCGAATCGGTAGCAGTGATCACCAGGAGGTTTCCGTCGAGATCGGACGCCTCGAACGCCCGCTCGATCCATTCGAGTCTGCCCTCAAGAGCCAACTGCCGCACCTCTGGCCGAGCCTCGGGTGCCACAACGCGCAGCTGCAACCCGGTCTTGAGCAGTGAGCCGATCTTGTCCAGCGCTACATTCCCTGCCCCAACCAGCAGGCACCGTCGCCCCTCGAGTTTCAAAAAAATCGGCAACAAGCCCATAGAGTCGTTTCCCTGTTCCCTGTTACTCACCCACTCCGTGCGGTACGCTGCAGGTCGGCAAATCGCGCTCGACCGGAGCCAGAACCTCACCGGCAAGCTGCGCACGCAGTTCATCGTTCGTGTGGCGCCCAAACCAAGCACGAAGATTCTCATCCGCCTGCCGCCCCGCCAGGTAGTTGCGCAACAGCCGCTCAATCGCTTCCGGAACCAGCACCGCCGGACTGCGATAACCAACCGGCCGTGAGATCGCGGCATGTTGACCCACCGCGCCGCCCAGGCAAAAATAGTAGGCATCCGTCATCTTGCCTTCGTGCTTGATCTTCTTGCCCTCAAGCCCAATGTCCGCAATCCAATGCTGGCCGCAGCCGTTCGGGCAGCCCGTCACATGCAGCTTCAGTTGCTGATCGAACTGCGGCAGCCGCCCTTCAAGCTCATCCACAAGCCAGTGAGCAAAGCCTTTGGTCTCCGTGATGGCGAGCTTGCAAAACTCCGTTCCGGTGCAGGCAACGGCGCCGCGCCAAAAGTTCGAGCCATCCACCTGCAGTCCCATCTGATTCAGCTCCCGCGCCAGCTCCGCCGTCTTGTTGTTGGGAACATCGATAATGACCAGATTCTGCGAAACAGTCGCCCGCAGCGCGCCACTGCCAAAGCGCTCGGCCAAATCGGCCGCTTGCTCCAACTGTTCACCCGTCAGCCGGCCCCGAAGCACCGAAGCGCCAACGTAGCTCAGCCCAGGTTGCCGCTGTCGATGGATCCCGGCATGATCCCGAAGAACATCGTCCGGCACCTGCTCCGGTACTCCCGGCAAAACCCTGAAGTCAAGCCGCGACTGCAGTTCCGTCAAAAAACTCTCCGCCGTCCAGCCTTCCTTCATGAACAAATACTTCAGCCGTGCACGGTCGCGGCTTTCTCGCAGCCCCTGCTGATCGCGAAAGATCTCCGTCACTGCCCTTGCGACGCGCACCGCCTGATTGGGAAGCACAAATGCATCCAGGCGTACGGCCAGATGCGGCTCGTTGGAAAGCCCTCCGCCCACGCGCAGCGAGTAGCCTACCTGCCCTTCATGCTTCACCGCCGTCAGCCCAATATCGTTGATCTCCGGATAGCTGCACCACGAAGGGCAGCCCGTCGCAGAGATCTTGAACTTGCGCGGCAGGTTGTAAAAACTCGGATTCGCCGTCAGCATGCGCGCGATCTCCACAGCGATCGGCGAAGCGTCAATCAATTCATCTGCCGCAACCCCAGCCAGCGGGCATCCGGTCACGTTACGCACCACGTCGCCGCAGGCGCCTTTTGGCGAAAGGCCTATGGCATCCAAGGCATCCACAATCTCCGGCAGGTCCTCAATGGTGAGCCAGTGAAGTTGAATGTTTTGCCGCACGGTGATGTCCGCCAGGTTGCGCGCGTACTTGCGCGTCAGCCCGCCAATGGCCCGCAGCTGGCTTGCCGACATAATGCCGTTTGGAATGCCAATCCGCATCATGAACCAGTCGGTGGTCACGCCCTCTCCACCCTTGCCGCCCACCGCGCCCACGCCATCGCCCTGCGTGTAGATGCCCCACCACTTGAAGTACATATTCGCCCACTCGGGGACAACGCTCGAGCGCCCCGCGCGCGCAAACTCGCGCACCTCGTTGAAGGCCTCCCACGGATTCTTCTCGCGCTTCAGGCGCTCGGCACGCTGGGCCTTCGTCTCTCTCACTTCAGCAGCTTGTGTCATCTCATCCTTTTTGTGTCTGGCGACCTCGGCGGAAAAAGAAAACCCGCGGCAGCTAGTGCTGTATCGCGGGCATCGGGGAAACTTGGATTGAACGTCGGACTTTCAGACCCAGTCTACCTCTGCGCGCGAAGCTGCGTACAGAACCGACAACAAGTCTTACCGTCCATAACCACTATCGTAGCCGGAAGATCGGTGAAACGCAAATGGGGATTTCCAACCGGCCGCTATGCGGCCCCGCCCACAGGTGTCCGTAACTCCTTTACAATCTGCTCCACCGCTGCAGCGGCCACCTTTTCCCCCTCCGGCGAAAGGCTCATCCGTATTGGTTGTTGGGGGTCGATAGTGATGGCATACAGAATAATCTCGTGCGTACCGCCCTGGATGTAAAACATGTCCAGCAGGTCTTTCATCCCGACATCGTGCGCCGTGAGCGTCGGTGGATAATCGCGCGAGAACTTTGGCGTCGTCCGCGTGACTGTGCCAATGGGATTGCCATCAGACGCCGCGTCGATCAGGATGATGCGGTCGGCGTTCTCCAGCGGCTCCAGCAGCGTAAAACCGCCGGTGCCGCCGTCCAAACATTCCGCACCGGCCGGCAGCGTGTGTTTTTCTATCTCGCGAACCACGAAAACGCCGATGCCCTCATCGCCCATCAGGACGTTGCCCAGGCCAAGCACCAGCGTCTTTAGCGGTTCACTTCCCACTCTTCTCCCGGTCAAACTTCCATCCGCCAATGATCGAGGATACCGTACCCCGCCCCTCGATGTAGTCGTGATAGAAGGCAAGATATATGTGAATTACGATGAAAGTAACAAAGAACCACAGAAACAGGTGATGCCAGAAACGCACCCCAAACTCTCCGCCCATCAGTGGCACGATCCAGGTAAACATCCGTGGCAGCCACGAGTTGCTCATGCTGGAGTAGAGTGCGAAGCCGGTTATCGTCTGAAAGACAAATGCCAGGAAAGTGAAAAAGTAGATCAGACCGGCCAGTGAATTGTGCCCGGTTGAAATTGGCCCGTGCATCCTGGTTTCCAATACGTCGGCTTTGATGACGTCGACGATCTCCCGCTGCTGTGAGCGCTTGAACGGGAAGAACGCGCGCCAACTCGAGTATTTGTTCCCGACAAAACCCCAGTAGAGTCGGGCCGAGAAATTAAAGACATAAACAAACGCGGCCAGGAAGTGCAGAAACCGCACCCACCCAAACCAATACTGCTGGTAAGCCTCCGCCGCATAAAACGCGCGCAGCGGAGCCCCGATCAGGTAGCCTGTGATGCACAGAACCACAAGCGCCACCGCGTTGATCCAGTGGTACACGCGCACCGGCAGCTCCCATACATAGACCCGCCGATACTCGACCGGATGCGTGACCTGGTCCGAAAAACCATTCTCGGTGACTGTTCTCGAAGTGCTCATAGGCCTCACTCGAAGGAAACCTGGTGAAGGTGCTTGCCCTGCGGATCGTACAAATGCACGGCGCAGGCCAGGCA
>JBARBP010000084.1:0-2098 GCA_049793195.1 Occallatibacter sp.
GGCGGGCACTTTGGAGACACGGAGATACCCGCCTGAAGGCGGGCGCTACACGGACCTGGCAATTGGGAGATCTTAGATAGACTCTGGCAATGCTGAAGGAAATCCGAAATGAAAGCCTTAGTTAAGAGCCGCGACGAGCGAGGCCTGTGGCTCGAAAATGTTCCCGAGCCTGAGCCCGGCATCAACGACGTCAAGATTCGCGTGCTTTGCACGGGGATCTGCGGGACCGATCTGCACATCTACGACTGGAATGATTGGGCGCGAGCCACGATTCACGTGCCACTCGTGATCGGGCACGAATTCTGCGGAGAAATCGTCGAAGTGGGATCCAACGTGGAGGATCTCAATCCCGGCGATTTCGTCAGCGGGGAAGGGCACGTCGTCTGCGGGCGCTGCCGCAATTGCCTGGCCGGGCGGCGTCACTTGTGCGCGCACACGCAAGGCGTGGGAGTAAACCGCGCGGGCGCGTTCGCCGAATTTGTTGTCCTGCCGATGATGAATGTCTGGAAGCACACTCGTCCCATCGCGCATGAGATTGCCGCGATCTTCGATCCCTTCGGAAATGCGGTTCATACTGCGCTTTCGTTTCCCGTGCTCGGCGAGGATGTTCTCGTCACCGGCGCCGGCCCGATCGGCATCATGGCCGCTGTAGTCGCGCGATTTGCCGGCGCGCGCCACGTGGCCATCACCGATGTGAATCCGCACCGCCTGAAGCTCGCGGAGAAAGCGGGCATCCCGGTCACGGTGGATTCGCGAACGATGAGGCTGCGAGAAGTCCAGAAAACGTTGGGAATGAGAGAGGGTTTCGACGTGGGTCTTGAGATGTCAGGCTCGCCGGAAGCGTTCCGTGAAATGCTGGAGAATATGTGCCACGGCGGCAAGATCGCGATGCTGGGTATCCCGTCCAACGATATCGCCATTGACTGGAGCCGCGTCATTTTCAACATGCTCACCATCAAGGGCATCTACGGCCGCGAAATGTTCGAGACCTGGTACAAGATGACCGTCATGATCGAATCCGGCCTGGACATTTCTCCGGTCATCACGCACCGTTTTTCCTGGCGCGATTATGAAAAGGGCTTCGAGGCCATGCGTACAGGAGAAGCAGGGAAAGTCATCCTGAATTGGTCTGACGTCTGAACGAAAGCTTTGAAGTCCGCTAAACTCGGTGAACATGCAGGCAAGGGAAAACCAGGGCAAACTGGGGTGCCGCACCCTTGTGGCTTTCAAGGGTGCGGGTTTTCCAGCGCGTGAGCCACTCGAAGCACGAAAGCGAAAAACGAGGCGCGTCGGGATCCGACCAATTTATTGACCTATATTGGGATAGCAGAAAACCCGCTCCCTCAAACTGCATTAGGGTTCGGCACCCAACTCAGCAACAGACCCTTTATTCCGATTCTCCTGTATAATAATTGGCTATACTATTGCACTTGGGCCGAGGCATGGGCCTGCTCGGGCGATTTCTGAGTTTGGACGGATACTTTTATGATTAAAACAGGCGCGCAAATACTCTGGGAATGTCTGGAACAACAAGGCGTTACGACCGTATTCGGCTATCCCGGCGGCGCGATCCTGCCCGCCTATGACGCGCTGAAGTACAGCAACATCCATCATGTACTCGTCCGCCACGAGCAGGGCGCCGTGCACATGGCCGACGGCTACGCGCGCGCAACCGGGCGCGTCGGTGTGGCCATCGCGACATCCGGTCCGGGCGCGACGAATATGGTGACCGGCATCGCCACGGCCATGCTCGATTCCTCTCCGATCGTGTGCATTACGGGTCAAGTGGGAAGCAAGCTGATCGGCTCGGATGCGTTTCAGGAGACCGACATTACTGGCGTCACGTTGCCCGTCACCAAGCACAACTATCTCGTCACGCACGCCAGCGAAGTCGCGCAGACAATCAGCGAAGCCTTCTATGTCGCGAGGTCCGGGCGTCCCGGGCCGGTTCTGGTGGACATCACCAAGGATGCGCAGCAATCGACATGCGAGTTCGATGGCAAGCCCATTGCTCCGCAACTGCCGGGTTACCGTCCCGAGTTGTCGCCGACGTCCCAGGAGTACAAACAGGCGCTCGAATTGATCCACAATTCCAAGC
>JBARBP010000085.1:0-4679 GCA_049793195.1 Occallatibacter sp.
CGCTGACGGGCTCGAGGGGCTGGTTGGGGCCGGTACCGGTTTCGGCGGAGCTTTCGCCGACGATGCGGGGCAGGAGGAAGCGGCGGGAGTGCTCGAGATTGCGCACGAGATCGACGCCGCGGTCGTGGGGGCCGTCGACACGGAGATGGAGTGTGATGTGGCCGTCCTTGGCGCGGACGGGCTCTAGAGTGGAGACTTGCACGCCGCCGGGGAGAACGGTTTCGAGGTTCTCCATGGCGAGGGTCCAGGAGAAGGCTTTTTCGTCGAAGAGCTTGTTGAGAGCTTCGGCCTGGGTGAGCAACTGGGCGTTATCGGGGCGTTGCATGAGGGCTTCGTAGCCCTGGCGCTCGCGGGTGATGCTTGCGATTGCGCCGTCGAGGGAGTGCTCGCGGGCACGGGCTTGTTCGGCTTTCTGGTGGAGGGCGTGGAGGCCGAGGCCGAGGACGATAGCCAACAGGGCCAGTATGCCCATGCCTGTGCGGAGGCGTTTGAGGGCCGGTCCGAGATCGGCGAAGGGGCGGGTGGCGAGATTGAGAGTGACGCGCATGGTTAACTAGCTCCGACCAATGCGCCGGTTGCGGCGGCGATGCTGGCATGACCGAGTGAGGTCATGGCTCCGGTTTCGGGGCGGGGCGCGAGATCGACGACGGTGAGATCAGGGTTGTCGATCCAGCGGGCGAAGTCGGCGGTCGAGTAGCTTCCGGCGTAATGGAGGGTGAGGGCCGGGGCCTGAAGCTTGTCTTCAAAGTAGGCGGCGGCGACGGCGATGCCGCGCTGAATTTCGGCAAGGCGGAGGGCGGGATTTTCCGGCAGGTCGAGGGTGCGATGGAGAAGGAGGTCGCTGCTGGTGGCGATGGAGGTGGTGAGGGCGAGCGGGCTTAGATTGGCGGCCAGCACGGCTTCCATGGAGTCAATGGCTTCAAGCGCGGCGAGGCTGCTGGGGAGAACCGCGCCGGGCTCGTATCCGGCGTCGCGGACGGCGGCTTCGTATTCGGCGAGGATGGGGCCGGGAAGGACGGCGGTGAGGACCTTCCACGCATCCCTGGTCTGGGTGAGGACCTGATAGCTGACGCCGGCGTGCTCGACGTCGAAGGGAACCATTTTGCGCAGGCGGAAGCGGAGGACGGAGACCGCTTCGGCGGGACGAGCGGGCAGAGTATCGAAGTCGAGCATGAAGATACGGACGACGGTGTCGGGCAGAATGAGGGAGACGGCACGGGTGCGGGGCGAGACTTCGCTGAGCGCGGAACGAATGGCGTCGGAGACATCTTCGGCGGCGCGGATGTTGGGTTCGCCGATGCCGGGGATCAAAGCGCCGGGCGGCAGGGGGACGAAGGCGTAGACGGGGCCCGGGAGCGCGGCGGCAAGGACTCCTTCAGGGGAAAGCTCGACGGCGGCTGGGGGACGGCCGGCGGGCTTGGCGGTGGGGATCGATTTGTTCAGGAACGAATTCAAGTTGGTTCTCAGTGGTTAGTTCGCAGTGGACAGTGAACAGTAGTCAGTCTGTTGATGCGTTAGCGGGACGGTTGCGGTGAAGAAGTTTTCCCTCGGGGGCTAAAGCCCGGTTGATTTTGTGCGTTGATTGTACGGGCTAAAGCCCGTACCCTTCATCTTGGATCGCGAGCTCTTGGCGCGTCTAAAGCCGTGCCCTTTCAAAACAATGTCGTGAAACAGCAGCTGAAAGCTAAAAGCTAGAAGCTAGAAGCTGCTTTACCTCGATGCTTCAATAAAGGTTACCTTGTTGATCTCCTTCAGGGTTGTGAGGCCGCGGCGGACGCGCTCTAACGCGGACTCGCGGAGAAAACTCATGCCTTCTTTCTGGGCGAGCTTGCGGACTTCGGATGTGGGTTTCTTGTCGAGGATCAGTTCGCGGATGGGGTCGGTGAGGTCGAGCAACTCGTGAATGGCGGTGCGGCCGCGGTAGCCGGTTCCACCACACTCCATGCAGCCGACGCCCTCGCGGAAACCGAAGCCGTGCCACTGGGCGGGGTCGAGGCCGCTGATGTGCAGAGACTCATCGTCGTAGTAGACGGTGTGGGCGCAGTGCTCGCAGATGGTGCGGACGAGGCGCTGGGCGAGGATGCAGTTGAGAGCGGAGACGAAGTTGTAGGCTTCGACCCCCATGTTGAGGAAGCGGCCGAGGACGTCGACGACGTTGTTGGCGTGGACGGTGGTGAAGACAAGATGACCGGTGAGCGCGGAGTTGATGGCGATCTGCGCGGTTTCCTGGTCGCGGATTTCGCCGACGAGAATCTTGTCGGGGTCGTGGCGCAAGATGGAGCGCAGACCGCGGGCAAAGGTGAGGCCCTTCTTCTCGTTGACGGGAATCTGGGTGATGCCGCGGATCTGATACTCGACCGGGTCTTCGATGGTGATGATCTTGTCTTCGTCGCTTTTGATTTCGTTGAGAGCGGCGTAGAGGGTGGTGGTTTTGCCGGAGCCGGTGGGGCCGGTGACAAGCACCATGCCGTAGGGCTCGCGGATGTAGCGACGGAAGCGGCGGAGATCGTCTTCCGCGAAGCCGACTACGTCGAGAGTGAGATGGCGAAATTTTTCACTCATCGATTCCTTGTCGAGGACGCGGAGGACGGCGTTTTCGCCGTGAATGGTGGGCATGATCGACACGCGGAAGTCGATGAGGCGGGACTTGTAGCGCACGCGGAAGCGGCCGTCCTGAGGCACGCGGCGCTCGGCGATGTCAAGCTCGCTCATGATTTTGATGCGGGAGAGGATGGTGTTGTGATGCTCGCGGGCGATGGGCGCCATGGCGGCCTGCAGCACGCCGTCGATGCGGTACTTGACGACGACTGAATCGTCGTTGGTTTCGATATGAATGTCGGAGGCGCGGCGCTCGAGAGCAGTGAAGATGGTGGTGTCAACGAGGCGAATAATGGGACTGATGTCTTCTTCGCTGGTCAGCTTCTCAATGGAGATGTTCTCGTCCTGGTTTTCATCGCCGGTGAGCACGTCGAAGGTGAGTCCTTCGCTGGCTTCATCGAGCACGCGCTGCGACTGCTCGGTCTTCTTGAGCAGGTCGGTGATTTGCGAGAGCGTGGCGACGCGGGCGAGGATGCGATGACCGAGGAGGCCGGCGATTTCGTCGAGGACCATGAGGCGGGAGGGATCGCTGACGGCGATGATCAGCAGGTCCTGCTGTTGCTCGATGGGCACGAAGTTGTAGCGGAACATGAGCTCGACGGGGACGGTGCGCAGGAGATCGTGCTGGATCTTGAAGTTCTTGAGGTCGACGAAGTCCGCATGATAGCGACGGGCGAGGGCTTCGGCCTCGGACTTTTCGTCAGGACTTGTGGGCACCGGGAGTGTGAGTACGCTTGGATCGGCCATAGCGGAGAGCCCCTATCCCCCACTCGCCTGGCCCAGAGAGAAGATGGGCAGGTAGAGCGAGATGAGAATGAAGACAACGACCACGCCCATGACGATGAGGATGGCCGGTTCGATGAGGGCGAGGGCTGCCGCGAGCGCGGTGGAGACGTCCTCTTCGAAGAATTCGGCGACGGAGTTGAGCATTTGCGGGAGAGCGCCGGTTTGTTCGCCGACGGTGATCATCTCCGAGGCGAGGTCGGGAAAGACGCCGGTTTTCTCAAGAGACTCGGCCAGGCTCTTGCCTTCGCGCACGGTGGCGATGGAGGAGTAGACAGCTTTGGAGACGCGGCGGGAGGAGATGGCGCGGGCGGCTGTTTCGAGAGACGGGACGAGGGGCAGACCGCCAGTGAGCAGCGTGGAGAGCGTGCGCGAGAAGAGCGCGACCTGGTACTTGAGCCAGATTTTGCCAAAGATGGGCAGGCCGACGCGGAAGCCATCGACAAAGTCGCGTCCGCGTTCGGTGATAGAGAAGCGATAGCCGGCGGCGCCAATGGCCAGTGCGATGAGGAGCAGCCAGATGAAGTTGGCGTGCAGCCACTTGCCGAAGCTGAGCAGGCCGAGGGTCATGGCCGGGAGCTTGGAGCCCATCTGGTCATAGAGCACGGCGAACTGGGGAACGACGACGGCGAGAAGGAAGATCATGAGGCCGATGACGAGCGTCATGAGCAGAGCCGGATAGATGAGCGAGGTGGTGAGCTTCTTGCGGAAGGCGAGCGAGACCTTCTGAAAGCTAACGTAGCGCTCGAGGACTTCCTGGAGGTTGCCGGAGCGTTCGCCGGCCAGCAGGGTGGTGGTGTACATGATGGGGAAACCTGTCTGAGCTTCGAAGGCAGCCGAGAGGGCTTCGCCAGTCTTGACGCGGTTGGAGACGTCGTCCAACTGCGCGGAGAACTGGGCATTTTTCTGGATCTTGCCCAGCATTTTGAGCGAGCCGAGGATGGGGAGGCCGGCACGGATGAGGGTGAGGAACTGTTGATTGAAGATGAGGAAGGGCTCGAGCTTGACCTTACGCCTGGAGAGGCCGCCAAATCCGCCGCGGGCGCGGACCGAAAAGACGTGGTAGCCGGCGTGGATGAAGCGGTTGCGCAGCTCATCGGCGGTGGCCGCGGTCTGCACCTGCTCCTGCACCCGCCCACGTTCATCGGCCAACTTGATGACGAACTCTGCCATGCTTCAGCTCGCCGGACCGGAACGGCCGGCCTGTCCAGGGAGATTTTCTCAGAATTCAGGGTAGCAGCTTTTGGTTGCCGCTCTCGTAAAGGATAGACGCGGTTGGGGGATGGGGCGCTCGGAAG
>JBARBP010000086.1:0-11504 GCA_049793195.1 Occallatibacter sp.
GAATCCCAGCCTGCCCGTGGTCTCCCAGTCCTTCTGGCGCAACCAGTCGATTTTGGCAATATCGATGTTCGATCCGTTTGCGTTTACCTGAAAGCGGTGCGAGTTGACGTCGTAGCTGCCGGTGGCAGCAATGGCGCCGGCAGGGCCGCCGATGGCGATGGACGCCAGGTTGACTACGTTGTTGTCGATTGTGCCCTGGGCGCGGACGCGCGTGACAGGCTCACCATAAATGGTTCCGTTATCAAGTTGCACCCAGCCGGATCCGCCGAGGGAACGAAGTGGCCCGTCGGCTTGAATATTGGCATCGAAGGCGCCGGTAAAAGGCAGGTTTTGGGAAAGGAACGGCTGCAGGTCCGCAACGTCGACTTTGCCGGCTTCAAGGCGCAAATGCAACCGGGAATCAACGTCGAATACGGGTATTTTGCTGGGCGTGGTGTCTCCGGGAACTGCGATCAGAGACCCGCTGAGTGCCAGCTTTGTGGTTCCGCGCAAGAGAAGAGCGTGGTCGATGGCGATGTGCGCGGCGGAGTAGCTGCCAGTGGCTTCGACAGAATCCAGATGGACGAACTGGGACGGGACAGGCTGCGGCTGGCCAGATGGGGTACTGGGGGTGGGTTGTGAAGTTGGCACTTCGAGAGCCAGTTGCGTCGCGTTCACATTGCCGGCGATGTGGGGACTGGCGAGCGAACCGGTCCAGGTTCCGTGGAAGTCTGCCTGGCCGGAGAGAGCGACCGGCAAGGCAGCCGTTCCAGACTTGCCGTTGCGCTTGAGTCCCAAGCTGCGCAGGACTGAGTCGAACTCGCCAAGGTTCCTGGAATGGAAATCGACGGAGAGGACCGAGGGACTGGTGAGGGGATACGCGCCCATGTTGCCATGCGCCTGCAACTGGCTGGCGGGCAGGTTCACCTCGAGTTTGCGCAGATCGACAGAGCCGTTGCGCTGGGTGTAGGTTCCGTCCACGACGCCATTGGCGGGGGCCTCGCCGGCGAGGGAATCGGCAGGCGGTCTCAGGTTGAACGCAGCAGTGACAGCGACAGTCTGCGTGTCGCCTTTGCTCCAGATGGCGGTGGCGGGGCCGTTGATGAGCGTGTCGATTCCCAGGCGCTGGAAGGGCGGTTGGCTGACCATATCGAGGATGGTGTCGAGCGCGACGTCCTTGAACCGGGCGGTGACTTTGCCGTTGACGGGAATGGTCGGGGGCTGGGGCCGAAGGAAGACAGCGCCAGAATCGGCTGGAGCTCGCGCGCCGGACGGGCCCGAAGCTTGCATCGTTGCCGCGCCGGAAACGGATGGGAGCCACGGGCTGAGGTCGACGATGCCCTCCATCTGTCCGCCCTGGCGGAGGCGCGCAACAACCGAGGAGATGGTCAAACGTGCTGGATCGGCGTGCACATGCGCATCGACGTGGATGCCGGTGGCGACAACGCCGGTTCCGATATAGGCGCCATTTTCGATGTGGACGGCGCCATCGGTGCGGAACGTTCCGTCTTCTCCGGCGCTGTCCAGGTCGAGATGAGCAATGCCTTCCGGGGCAAAGGGATACCCAAGGACAGGGTCGAGCAGCTTCATGTCCAGATCGCCCTTGACCTTGGCTTGCCAGTGAGGGTGGGTAAAGTCCTGAAGCGATCCTGTGGCTTCAAGCGTGTGGCCGGGGGCGTTGCGGGCGCGCGCCGTGAGCCGCAAAGACCGCAAGAACACCGCGGAGCGAGAGAGATCGAGAGTGGCCTGGAAGTAGCCGTGGATCGGGTTGGTCACGGGTTTGGACGCTCCGCGCCTCGAGACGCGGCCTGGAGCGCCTCTGGAAAGAGCGATATCGGTGGCCCCGGCTTCAATGCGATAGATCTCGGGGGTCAAGACAGTGGCTGGAATGTAGCTCAGAAGGAGAGAGACGTCGTTGGCCTGGAAGTCGACAGGCTCCCAACGGTTTTGAAAATCGAAGGCGGCGGCGCGGTTGTCGTATTCGATGGTTCCTTGTTCGAGGGAGAGGTGTCCTGCCTGAAGGTCGAAGAAGGTGTTGAGGTTTTGAGTGCCAGACCTGGGGGGGCGGAGGGGATGCGGCTGGTTGGTGGAGCCGTCTTCATAAGTGATGAGGTGGAAGGCGGGGTGGTAAACATCGAGGCTGCTGAGACGGACGCTCGGGCTCCAGAAACCAAGAAGGCTAACGCGCGCGCTTAGGCGATCAATGCGGGCGTATGGGGCATCGGTGGGAGCTTCGTTGCCGTGAATCACCACGCCGTCGGCTTCAGCTTCGAGGCGGAGCAGACGCCAGTGGAAAGCTGCGACCTCAACCCGGCCACCGGTTGACTGTTCGAGCTCGGTGATCAGGCGCTTGCGGACCAGATCTTCAAATTGCGCGGAGCTCATCCAAAGATAGAGACCGAGGGAGACCAGGGTCACCACGGCCATGATGGTGGCCAGAGTGAGAGGGACGTGGCGGAGGAGAAAGCGGCGAAGACGGTTGGGGCGGGGCAGCTGCACGCGATCTGGAGTTGGATCCAGAATGGGCTCGGGAACAGGAAGCTGAGATTCGGGCTCGGTCATTGGCTTCCTTTTCCTTCCCCGGGCGGTGGTTGGTTTTGGGATTTGTTTTGAGCGCCGGGCTCGGCTGCCGGGGTTTCACGTGTTTCCGCGGATTCGAGAGCCGGGTCGAGTATCTCAACATCGCCCTGTTTGCGCAGGTTGGTGAGCCACTCGTCGAAGAGGAGATTTACCCGCTGCTCGAGCAGGATTTCCTCGATGCGGGGAGAGACTCGCTCAAGGGATGGGATGGCTTCGCCGGGGCCGTATTGAGGCAGGAGGGTGTTGCGGTAGTAGGTCTCGATCTCCTGTGGGGCGATGTGGATGCCCTGCCGGAAACGCTCTTCGATGAAGTTAAGAATTTCAAGGCGGAAACGCAGATAGGCTTCGACACGCTCTGGTGTGAGATCGTGCGCGGCAAGGAACGCACTCCATCCGGCGTCGGAGGCGCAGTTGTCGTGGACACAGGTGGGGAGTTCCTTGCGGAGCTCAGCGAGACGGGCGTTGACCAGGTCGTCAGACGGCTCGACGGCCTGGGCGTCTTCGCGGCGAATCTGCTGCTGAACGAGCGCCTGGCTGATGAGTTGATCAAGGGCGCCCTGGGAAGTGAGGGTACCCTGTCCCGTGCGGCTGGGATCGAGGACCGAGAGGCGGATCTCTTCGTCGATGTCGCTGGCCAGGATGACATGGCGGTTGACGACCGCGACTACGGAGTCGAGGACGACGGGGGAAGACTGCGCCGACTGGGAAAACGTGGGGAGAATTGCTGCGGCCAGACAAATGATAAGGCTAGCTGCACGGGCGGGTCCGCGCTTGATTCCGAGCCGGGTTGTTGGAGCGACGCGCATCAAAAGGTTTGTCCAAGGCTAAAAAAGAAATTGAAGTGGGAGGCTTCGCCTACGTGGGGCTGCGAATCGGGCACGGAGAGCGAGTAGTTGAGGTAAACGGGGTAAATGGGCGTGTTCACGTTGTAACTGAAATCAAGCCGGATGGGCCCAACGGGCGTATGGTAGCGCAAACCAATTCCCGGCGCATGGGAAAAGTAGTTGAAGTTGCACGGGCCTTGAATGCCGGTGGAGGTTGTGGGGCCGGGGGGAACTGGCGTGGAAATGGAAACGTAGCCGGGCGGTATCTTGCATGCGTCTCGATCAGGCTGGTGAAAGCGGAGTGCGCTGGCCCAGGCGTCGCCGGCGTTGGTGAAGACATTGCCCATATCGTGGAAGATAACAAAGCTGAGGGTGTCTCCCAGCCAGGGCAAGGTCGGCGGCGGCAGCCGCAATTCCGTGCTGTTGACGAGCGCGCCTGCACCGCCGATCGGGTAGCCTGTTTCGGGATCGCGGGGGCCGGCGGCATTGAATGAAAACCCGCGCAGGGACGTGGGTCCGCCGGAGTATAGGCGCTCGGGGAGCGGAATCAACTCCGACGATCCGGTGCCGAATGCGCGCACCTGGCCGTAGCGAGTGCTGCGGGCAAGCACAAACCGCTGTTTATCGAAGCCGTAGTAGCTTGAGTTGGTGAGATCGAGGCGGTTGAATTGTGCATCGGCTCCAAAAGACTTTTCAGAGAAAAACTCTGTGAAGCTGGTGTAGGTTCCGCGGTGGGCATCCAGGGGCGAGTCGCGGGTGTCGCGAATCCATGTGACGCCTGGGCCGGCAACGCGGGCTGCCGTTGCAAGGGCTTGAATTTCGCCGGGAAAGACCTGCAGGCTGCTGGCCGCCACCTTGACGCGGCGAAAGTCGTACTCGTAGATGAGGGTGTTGGCCTTGGAGAGCCAGGAGCCAGGGAGCTGGAAGTTCTCAGAAAACCGAAACCCGGCCTCAAGCCTTGACGCGACGTATGTGGTGACGTCCTGGCTGTTGGCGTAGCCACCGGAGAAAGTGACGCCGAAGTTGCGGTTGCCGATAAAGTGCGGGACCTGGAAGAGCAGGTCAATTCTCTGTTCGAGCAAGCCGTAGGTACCCTGCAGCGAGGCCGACTGCTCGCGGCCGAAGAGATTGTTGCGGGTAAGGTCGGCGAGCACACGGGGGCTGACTCCGGTCTTGCCGTTGGGATTGCAGGCGACTCCGCCGGCAATTGCGCCTTGGCAGTTATTCTGCGGAGTCCCTGTCTGCGCCTCGAAGCCGAAGCCATAAGTGAGGGCCCAGCGGCGGGCCTCTGCGGTCTGAAGCAGAATTGTCTTGCGGGTTGCGCCGCCCGTCGGATTTTCGACTGCTGCGTCCACCTCGTTGAACAGGGCAAGCTCGTAGAGATTGCGCTGCGTGTCGAGGAGAGCAGTCTGATCGAGCGGATCGCCGGCATGAAGGGTGATGGCGCGAGCCACGGTTACCGGACGCGTGTAATGGAGGCCGGTGAGCAGCACATCGCGCACAAATATCTGCGGGCCTTCGGTGATGTGGAAGACGACATCCACTTTGCTGGGGTCGGCAGGCTCGCTCTGCTGCGCGACATCGACGTTAGCCTGCTCGAATCCGCGGCTCAGGTAGTCGGTGAGCAGCGCGTCGCGATCACCGGCCAGGTTCTGCGGAGAGAGCAACTGGCCGGGCGCTGTGTTTAGTTCGGGAGTCAGCACGGCGGCATCGACGTGGTCGTTCCCTTCAAGCACCACCGTGCCGACGCGGGTTTGTTCGCCTTCAACGATCTGGTAAGTCACGGTGAGCGGAGCAATGCGCGACTGCGCAGCAAGTTTGGGAATTGTTTTCGGGGTTGGGTTATCGGCCTGGCTAGTTTCAGGAGTGCTGGTCTCGGGAGTGATCTTTACGTGGGAAAAGCCGTTGTTGTGGTAGACAGCTTCAAGCGCGCTGATGTCGGCGGAGACCAGGGCCTGACTGTAGAAACCATGACGGTCGAGCGAATCGGCGGCGCGAACACTGAGCAAATCCTTGAGGGTCGCAGAGTTGAAGTAGCGGTTTCCCGCAACGGAGACGTTCTGGACGCGACGGCGCGGGCCAAGGTCCACCTGGAAGACGATGACCACCTCGCGGTCGTTCGCCGACTGCTGCTGGTGGCTTACCTTTGCGTCAAAGTAGCCGAGCCTTTGATAGTAGTCTCGAAGGCTGCGATTCCCTTCATTGAGCAGGTCCTCATCGACGCTGCCTTCTTCAAAGACAGGAATGATGTGCTTGATGCGGTCCGCGCCGATGGCTGCTCCCTGAACCAGCACCCTTACGACCGGGCCCTTGTTAGCGGAAAAACTAAAATCGACCTTCTTGCCGGCGGAATCGTATTTTTCAGAGACGATCTTGATCTCAGCCTCCAACCGCTCTTCGCGCTGATAGTGTTTGAGAACGCCGCTGAGGGCACGATTGCCGGTGTCGTGGTCCACATGGGCTCCCATCTTCAACCGCGCGTAACGGCGGAATTCCGCCACGCTCATTCCAGAATCGCCGGAGACCTCGACCTTGCCCAAGCGGGCCTGCGGTCCGGAGACAACCTGAAAGACAATGTCGACGAGCTGCTCATTGGGATGTGGGGTAAGGGACGGGGTAATTTCCGGCTCGTAGAACCCGTTTTCGGCCATTGTCTGGCGCATCTGCTGGAGTGCATCAGAGAGCTTTGCCTGGATAAAGCGTGTTCCAGGCTGGAGCTGGCTGGCACGCTGAAGTTGCGCATTCAACGTGGGCCCTTTGGCGCCGTAGACGCCCGCTGTCCCGATAAAGATGCGGGGAGTTCCGCGAATGACGAGGTCGACTGCGGCAGTGTTGGTGGGTTGGTTGGGCGATCCTCGGATCTCGGTGCCCTCCACTCGAATCGTCTCGTAAAGGCCTGTGGAATAGAGTTGGCGCAGACTTTCTCTGAGGTCTTCCGGATTGAGAGGTTTATCCACGAGCTGGGCAAGATGGCCGGGGAGCGGGTCCAGCCGATCTGCGGCAACGCCCGCGAACGAAATGCTCCGGACTATGAGGCCACTCCATTGAAGAAGAGGGGCGGCGACCGGCTGGGAAGGAGTCTGAGCCCTCACGATGATTCTTGAACCCGGCCCGAAGAAGAGACAGGAGACAAGTACGCACGCGAGCCGAACTCCGGACGGAGCAAGTCTAGACCGAACCAGTCCGGACCGAATGACACCGGGATAGCCGCACTTGTCTGCCGACCTTCTCCGCAAGACGATATCTCCCAAAAAGCGCGGGGCATTGGCCCCGTTTCGCGCGAAAATGCAACCTCGACGCAAGAATCCACCCGGCGACGGCTTCGGTCTTCCTACGCCGAAGCTCCGTCTTCTGCGCGCATCTTCCCCTTTCCCCTTATACTAACGAGAAGAGGCGCCCAGCGAGGCGAGGGCCCAGTCGCAAAGCGGATTCCCCCCGAGGAAACTCATGCCCCGTTCCCGGTTAACTTCCCAGACGCCGGAAAGCACGTCATCTGGTTTGGACGAAACGGTCCCGTCACCGGCTCAACCGGCCAGACAGGTGACCTTTACGCGCGCGGCGCCCCCTGACCCATCAGAGGCGAACGCGCTCAAGTTGGCACAGGAGGGCGATCATCAAGCATTCGCCCGACTCTACTCACTACACAAAAGACGCATCTATTCTCTGTGTCTGCGCATGGTGGGCAATATCGCGGAGGCGGAGGATTTAACGCAGGAGGCGTTCTTGCAGTTGCACCGCAAGATCGCGACCTTTCGTGGCGACTCCGCGTTTTCCACCTGGCTGCACCGGCTGGCCGTCAACGTTGTGCTGATGCAGCTGCGCAAGAAGGGCCTGAGCCTGATTTCGCTCGATGAAGCGATGGAGCCGGTCCCAGAGGAGAGTCCCGGCCGCAGCTTCGGCGCTCCCGACCTGACCTTGAGCGGCGCCATCGACCGATTGGCCCTGGAGCGCGCGGTGGCCGATCTTCCGGCGGGCTACAGGCTGATTTTTATTCTTCACGATGTTGAGGGGTTTGAGCATAATGAGATTGCCTCCATGCTCGAGTGTTCGATCGGGAACAGCAAGTCCCAGCTGCACAAGGCACGGCTGAGGTTGCGGGATGCATTGCGCGCGGAATCCAAGAAGGGGGCGCAGCCATGACCAATGATCCGAACAAAATGAGCTGCGCCGATTTCCAGGCCCAGTTACCGGAGCTGATCAGCTCCGGAGCCGATGTCAAGACTCACCCGCATATCCAAAGCTGCAATCTTTGTCGGGCGTTGCTTGCGGATTTGGAAACGATCGCAGAGGCCGCGCGCCAGCTATTCCCAATTGAGGATCCGCCGGATGAGTTATGGGAGCACATCGAATCGGCCATCGAGAGCGAAGATGGTGGGCGTCGCGATTCGAAGTGAGTTGGAACCGCTCGCCATTAACAAGATTTGATTCAGCACCGTCCCCTGCGTGCACCCTGGTTACCACCCGGTAAGCCCATTGCAAGGCCTCATAGGCTCGCTCACTTTTCATTCGGTTTAGCCGATACAACCTTCGAATGAAGTTGCACCGTCCCAAGAGTGAGGATCGACCGCATGAGAACAGCGGCATAATCCTCGCACCGAAGGTAGGCAATCCGGCGGGCCTATTGATTTTGAAGGGGTTAGGATAGGCCTTCAGAGGTGGGGAACTCGCTCCGGCAACACACCGTAAGAATCAGGGTATACAGTTCCGGGGGCAGGATGGAAGCCAGGCACGGGGAGACAATTCTGAAACTTTTCAAAGTCTGCGCTGTCTAATTAAGGAAAGTTGACAAAAGGACACTCAATGCCAAACCAGCCTTCCAAGTCGCAATCTCAAAGTCTCATCCCTGGAAAGGTCTCAAGGGTGCGCCAAGTTCCCGTTCTTCCGGTTCGGGATACGGTTCTGTTTCCGCATGCTGTTCTGCCGCTTACGGTTGGCCGCGAGAGCTCGATCCAACTGATCGAATCGCTGGGTGAAGAGCGGATGATCGTGGTGACGGCGCAACTCGATCCCCGGCTGGACTCTCCCAAACCGGGCGATCTGCACACCGTCGGGACACTGGCGACGGTGCATAAGGTCGTGCGGATGCCCAATCAGAGCCGGTTCGTCTTTACCGAAGGCGTGAGCCGGGTGCGCCTGGTGGGCTATGCGCAGACTGAGCCGTTCATGGTGGCTGAGGTAGAGACGCTGGAGGATATTGAACCGGCTTCCGACTCGAGTTTTGAGGCCCTGGAGCGAAATGTGGTGGCGCAGTTCCAGCAGATTGTCTCGGAGTCGCCGACGCTTTCAGACGAACTGAGGACGATTGCGGCGAACATCGAGGAGCCTAGCCGGCTGGTGGATTTTGTGGCTTCTTCCCTGCCCTTCCTGACCACGGACGACAAGCAGCAGATGCTGGAGACGGCCGGGATTGTGGAGCGGCTGGAGCAGTTGAACAAGCATCTGGCCAAGGAGATCGAGGTGCAGCAGTTGCGCGCCAAGATCCAGACCGAGGTGCAGGACCAGGTGCAGCAATCGCAGCGCGACTATTATCTGCGCGAGCAGATGAAGGCAATCCAAAAGGAGTTGGGAGAGCAGGACGAGGGCCAGCGAGACACCGACGAACTGAAACAGAAGATCGAAACGGCGGGGATGCCGGAGGACGTGAAGAAGGAAGCACTGAAGGAGTTGGCGCGGTTGCAGCGCATGTCCCCGATGGCGGCCGACTACTCGCTGACGCGCAACTATATCGAGTGGCTGGCGGTGTTGCCGTGGGCCAAGAGTTCGGGCGCGAAGATCGATATCGGCAAGGCCAAGGAGATTCTGGATGAGGATCACTACGAGTTGAGGAAGGTGAAGGACCGCATCCTGGACTACTTGAGCGTGCTGGAACTGAAGCCAGACATGAAGGGGCCAATTCTGTGCTTCGTTGGGCCTCCGGGTGTGGGCAAGACCAGCCTGGGGCGGTCGATTGCGCGAGCGCTGGGACGCAAGTTCCAGCGTGTCTCGCTTGGCGGCATGCACGACGAGGCGGAGATTCGCGGGCATCGCCGGACGTACATTGGCGCGTTGCCGGGGCAGATCATCCAGAGCATTCGCCGGGCGGAAACCAACGACCCCGTGATCATGCTCGACGAGGTGGACAAGCTGGGCAGGGATTTCCGCGGCGACCCGGCTTCAGCATTGCTTGAGACGCTGGACCCGGAACAGAACAACACGTTTCGCGATAACTATCTGGACGTGCCGTTCGATCTGAGCAAGGTGCTATTCATTTGCACGGCGAACATGCTGGACACGGTGCCACCGCCGTTGCTGGACAGAATGGAGCTGATCTTCCTTGAGGGCTACAGCGAAGAGGAGAAGCTGCAGATCGCGAACCGGTACCTGATTCCGCGGCAGATCAAGGAAAATGGGATCACGACCGAGCAGATCGAGTTTCCCGAGGACGCGGTGCGGTACGTGGTACGGCATTACACACGGGAGGCTGGCGTCAGGAAACTGGAACAGGCGCTGGGCACGGTTTGCCGCAAGCAGGCAAGACGCATGGTGGAAGGCCATGCGGAGAAACTGGTGGTAACGCGCGAGGTGATCAAGGAGTTCCTGGGTGGTATCCAGGTACGCGTGGAGACCGAGGTCGCGGAGCGGGTGAAGCGGCCGGGCGTGGCCGTGGGTCTGGCCTGGACGCCGGCCGGCGGCGACATTCTGTTCATCGAAGCCAACAAGATGAAGGGCAAGGGCGGCTTTACGATGACGGGACAGATTGGCGAGGTGATGCAGGAATCGATGCAGGCCGCGCTGACCTGGGTGCGCTCGAATGCCGGAAGCCTTGGACTGGCAGAGGACTTCACCAAGGAGATCGACCTGCATATTCACGTGCCGGCAGGGGCGATTCCCAAGGATGGGCCTTCGGCGGGCGTCACCATGGCTACTGTGCTGGCGTCATTGTTGACCGATACGCCGGTTCGGCCGCTCACGGCCATGACCGGTGAAATCACACTGAGCGGAAACGTGCTGCCAGTGGGTGGCATCAAGGAGAAGTTTCTGGCGGCGCGGCGGGCGGGCGTGACAACCATCATCCTGCCGGCCGAGAATCGCCAGAACGTGGAAGAGGACCTGACTTCAGAGATGATGGAGGGCGTGACGGTGCACTACGCCAGCCGCATCGAAGACGTACTGCATGTGGCCTTGCCTTTGTTGAAGGCGCGGCCGGATATGCAGCCGGCGGGAGCCGAGGTTGCCAGATCCATCTCTTGAATTGTGCCAAGGACAATACGGGGAAGGCCGGCGAATCTGCCGGCCCTTTTTTGTGTGTAAGGGGGTCTCAAAGAACGGGAGCGTTGTTCTCGAACATCGTCTGGCATTCGATCAAGCCGCCGCCGAACGAAGCGGTTCGACTTTCTTCCGCCGGGCGTTGGCTTTTGATACTTGCCAGAAGTCGTAATCGTTTTGAAGGTTAAACCAGATATCGGGGGAATTTTGCCCAAACGCCTCACTGATCTTTATGGACATCTCCGGCGTGACTGCGGCATTTTCGTTCAAGACACGGGACAAGGCTACTCTCGAAACTCCAATATGCGCGGCAAACCCGGTGACGCTCATGGGAATGGCCTGGATTGCTTCCTTGATAATCCTACCGGGATGGGGTGGATTGTGCATTCGCATGGTTGCCTCCTTTACATCTGGCTCGCATCGGCCAGTCTTTAGTGATAATCCTGGTAGTCGACAAGAATTGCATCCTGTCCGTCGAACCGGAATGTCAAGCGCCAATTCCCATTGACTTTCACAGTCCAATGACCGGCTAGTTCCTTGTGCAAAGGATGAAGATTCCAACCAGGAACATTCATTCCGCCAGGACTCGTGGTCCGATTCAAAATCGCCATCTGGAATTTCAGCTTCTCCGCGTGCGCAGGATTGATCCCTGCCTTCGAGCCGTCCTTAAAGAGCTTTTCCAGCCCTGCGTGCCTGAACGACTTGATCACCTATTGACTGTATCGCTAAGCGATACGGTTGTCAACGGCAAGGACTATCGTCGCGGCCCGGGCGTTGACAGGCGGCAGGCCGAAGACGAGCAATTCTGTAGCTGATTTCTGCCTTTCTAAATCTCGGCTCATGCACCAAAATGAAGCAACTTTGGTGATCTTGAAC
>JBARBP010000087.1:0-40850 GCA_049793195.1 Occallatibacter sp.
GGTCCCAGCCGAGCCATAAAGGCCGGAGGCGGGGGCGCGATCTGTGTAGTTGCCGTTCGAACTCGCAGGAGCGACACCTGGCTGGAGCGAGAGCAGATCGAGGTACGAACGCCCATTGAGCGGCATCACCAGGATCTGATTGGTACTGATGGTCGAACCCAGCGACGTGCTCACGGTATCCACCTGCAGAGAGCTTGCACTGACTGAGACGGTCGTGCTCACGTTACCGACCTTAAGCGCGAAATCAAAGGCAAGCGCGTCGTTAACGTTGAGATTGATCTGCTCAATGGCTCCCAAGTCGAATCCGGTGGCCGTCGCGGTCAGGCGGTAAACCCCGGGAGGAAGTGCTAGAAGCGTGTAGTGGCCGACCGAATCGCTGTTGGTCGTACGGGTATAACCGGTGCTAACCTGAGTGGCGTTTACAGATGCGTTAGGAATCACTGCCCCAGAGCTGTCACGGACATAACCCGAAACCGACCCGGTTACGTCTGCCCATGCGTACGTGATGCCAATCAGCATCATCAAACTGAGACATAAATAGCGACAGATTCGATATGCCATGGTTGAAGCCTCCACAAATCCCACAACGTTGTTGGTGACCATACTGGCGCGGCAAACGCAATGGCGCACAGTCGAAATTACGGATTGAGCGAACTTATACGCGTTCTAAATAATCCAGCGCAAGCGAAATAGTGCGAAGTCAAAATCCGCTTCCCGGCCAGAATGCGAGCCAGAGGATTAAGTTTCTGTATTCAAAAGAGATAGGCAGTCATCGACGACAACGAAAGATTCGCTTGCAGCGGTTGGATGTCCCTATTTTGCTATGTCTTTCACTGGTTCCTGAGCGCGTCTCATCTTCTATTTTGTAAAGAAACGGAAGTTGACGCGCCACGTCTGAGTCTGTCCTGGCAAGACATGAATCCCGACGAAGCCTTCCGGGCACACTGTCGTTGGAATCGTCCAGAAGAAAACACTCGCCAAGGGCGAATCGGAGGTCTCTTCGACACCGATTCCCAGGTCCGTATCTTCAAAGGTGAAGTCGAAATCCGAAACTTTATCCGAGAAGCCCGTCACTGGGCCGCCTGGGTATTTGTGGGGCTGCATCTGCGACAACCATACGATCGTCGAGCCTTCGAGGCGCACCGAATCGGGATAAGGCTTTGACGGCACCGGCACAAATGGAAAATGAAGCCGCATCCCCGGCCCGGTCGTCTTGTTATCCAGCATAAAAAAGTCGTGGGGGTAAACCGTAGTATCAATCGGCTTGCTTCCTATGTTCTTCAAACTGTGGGTCAAATGCAGAACGTTTGCATTCTTATCCAGCGACACCACCTTCTCGTAGATATAGGCATAGCCGAGCGGCGAGTGAAGCTGCTGGCGGAAGGTAATCGAATCTTTACGAACCTTTACCGTCCATTTTCCATGGTCCACTATCGGGAAGGGCGTGCCAATCTGATAGGGTTTGTCATCGATTCGCTTCAATACTCCCACGCCGACCTTGACGAATGTATCTCCTGGCTTCGCATCGTCATAACCAAGCGGCTCCCGAAACTCCTCGGAGGGCCCGGTTACCGCATCGTTGGTCATCGGATCGTAGTGATGGAACCACTCGCCGAAAAAGGTATGGCCGTTAAGCGAGGCGCAGGCCACAATACCGGACCAGTCGAAGCGCGCTGCACGATAGTAGCCGTCATTCTGGTCCGGGAGGAAGAGAACAGCATTCATTCTGCCATTCGTAATCCGGGCCTGCGGGTGATCGGAGTGAGGTACATTCTCGCAAGTCGGCGAAGCTGGCGGCATTGACGACGACTCCGGCGGCTCCGTCTGTGCTGGTGCAACGTAGCTGATGAGAGCAATTGAAACGATGACTGCATAACGCCGCCACACTCGTGGAGAACAAGACATAGTGTCAACTCCTGACTAATGAATATAGACTAGACTCCCTCATCGACTTCATCATCGACGACGAGAAGTGTTATCAGAGGCCACGCTATTTAAGAAGAAACTCGCGTGGATTGTGTTGTAGTATCATCGACAGCTGAGTTAGGGGGATGGCTTTATGTTTTCTCGTCGCCTTCTTGTCTTTTACTCCCTGCTGTTCCTGTTGGTATCTCCGGCAGCCCATTCGCAATTCGTGCACACCCAGGGAACTGAGATCGTTGACGCTTCAGGCGCGCCACTTCAGATCCGCGGAATCAGCATAGGAAACTGGTTTGTGCTGGAAGGCTACTTCTGGGGTTTCGGCGGCATCAGCCAGTCGCAAACTGATCTTGAGATGGTCTTCACAGACCTTCTGGGGCCCACGCATTCTCAGGAGTTCCTATACAACTGGCGTCAGAATTTCATGTCCAAGGCGGACGTTGATCGCATTAAGCAAGACGGATTCAACACCATCCGGATCCCATTGCATAGCAAATACTTCAGGACCGACGACGACGAGGGCTTCAAACTCATCGACCAGCTTTCGAAGTGGTGCCGCGAAGATCATATCTACATCATCTTGATGCTGGAGTCAGGCATCGGCGGCTTCACTGGCGAGGCAAGTGACGATGGTCCCGGATATCCATGGCTGTTGATGGATGTCGGCATGCAGAAATTTGTGAACGAAGCTTGGCAACGGATTGCGAACCACTATAAGGACGACCCCGTCATCCTGGGCTACGATCTCATGAATGAGCCTTTGCTCTGGCGAGGATATCTCCCTTTTGAGAATCTTATTGAGCCCGAGTACCGTCGTGTGACGGTGGCCATCCGCGAGGTCGATACCCATCACATGATCATCTTGCAACCCGCTCTTGGACGCTTTAGCGAGTTTGGCAAGCCGTTCGATAACAACACCGTTTACAGCTTCCACAGCTACGGCGCTGATCCAAACGTTCATTGGCTTCAACAATACCTCGACTACCGTGAAAAGTGGCAGGTGCCGGTCTTCGATGATGAAATCTACGCCGAGAGGACGCCTGACTGGGAAATCGCCCATGTCGAACTGGCCGAGAAGTACAAGTTGGGCTGGATGATCTGGCCGTACAAAAAGATGGCGGGGTACTCTTCTGGACCGTATACTTTTCCCTCCCCCGCTGATTGGTCAAAGATCGTCCTCTTTGCTCATCAAGCGCCCGATGATCGAGGCGTCGAAGACAAGAATGCAGTCCGGCCGCCACAGAAAGACATCGATGCCATGTTCGCCGATATTCTCGAGAACGAAAAGAACGAGCATCTTAATGTGCATCCCGAGCTTTTGAATCTTCCGGGTATTTCTGCGCACTGATGTATGTCCAAAACCGCAAACGCTGTTGGAGGATCTACTTTGAGCAAAGCTGGGAACAGAAAGAAGCTTATGGCCGTTTGTGCTGCTGCGATCGCATTATTCTTCGTTGCCGCTATTCGGTCGGTCTCCGCGCAAGCACCTACACCGCCTCCATCCAAGCCACCAACGTCCCCACACATTGGCGGCAATAGCTTTCTGGGACCGAGAGATATCATCTATGTTCCCACTCGCCCCGTGTCGGATACCCTCGCGGACATGTACTTCGGCGACTGGCGTAACTCTGAGCCGAAGGTGATGTTTGGCTCGCTTATCGTGCGCGACATTCTCACGCACGGCGACAACTTCAGCCCACCCTTTCCTGGCGCTGTACTTCAGTACGCCAAGTTCCTCTCCTATGGCAAGCTCGAACCCGGAGCGCAGACCGTCCCCAGCACTTTGCAGGGCCTGCAAGTGTTCTTCTATGTAAGCGGCGGCGAGGGTGAGGTCTCGGCCGGTGGCAGAACCGAGCCGCTTCACAAGGGAAGCGCCCTCCTCGTTCCGGAGGGTCTGGAGTTCACGCTCCACAATACCGGCACAACCGAGCTGACCGCTTACATGGTCGGCGATCCCACCTATCCAGGATTCAAACCTCTTCCGTCCTTCGCCATCAAAGACGAAGATACGCTTCGGCGCGGGCCTCACCATGCGCCCTCGCCTTCACCCTTTACCAATCAAGGAGCCACCGCTCACTGGGCCCACATCGAAGCCGGCTTCTTCGGCAAAAATAACGGCCTGGCCACAGTCGGAGGCATCAGCACCGTGGCAATCCTCCCCATGCAAATGGGTGAGCCACACCCGCACTATCCCGGCCATGAAGAGATCTGGTGTGCGGTTGAGGGCAAGAGCCTCGCGTTTTACGGCTCTCAGTTGCGCATTCAGCAGCCCGGACAGGCATTCATGTTGCGACCGGATAATGTCACAACCCACTCCACCATCAACTTCGAAGAACCCGGAGACAAACCGGTCAATTTCCTTTGGTTCGCAGAGGGCATGAAGACGGCGTCGCACTAGACCTTGGTATTGGAGGAGGAACTCCTTTGAGCAAAATTACGAACGGAATGAAGTTAAAAGCTATTTGCGCGGTTTCGATCGCATTGTTCTTCGTTGCCGCCATTCGGCCGGTCTCCGCGCAAACCCCTATCCCGCCTCCATACAAACCAGGAAAGGCCCCCCACGTTGGCGGTAATAGCTTTCTTGGCCCGAGAGATATCATCTATCTCCCCACCCGCCCCGAGTCGGATACCCTCGCCAATATGTTCTTCGGCGACTGGCGCAAATCTGAGCCAAATGTAATGTTTGGCTCGCTGATCGTGCGCGGCATTCTCACCCAGGGCGACAACTTCCGCCCACCCTTCCCTGGCGCTGTACTCGAGCATGCCAAGTTTCTCTCTTATGGCCAGCTCGAACCGGGAGCTCAGACTGTCCCCAGCACTTTGCAGGGCCTGCAGGTGTTTTTTTACATAGAAGATGGCGAGGGTGAAATATCGGCCGGTGGCAAAACGGAGCCGCTTCACCATGGGAACGCGCTTCTCGTTCCGGAGGGTCTGGAGTTCACGCTGCGCAATACCGGCACAACCCAGCTGACTGCTTACATGGTCGGCGATCCAACCTATCCAGGATTCAAACCTCTTCCCTCTTTCGTGGTGAAAGACGAAGCTCATCTCCCAACTCACCCACCGGCAGACGAGTCACCGTTTACCAATCCAGGAGCGAGCGGTCACTGGGCACACATCACTCACGGCTTCTTCAACAGAGGGAACGGCCTGGCCACAATTGGAGGCATCATCACCGTGGAAATCCTCCCCATGCAAATGGGCGAGCCACACCCGCACTTCTACGGCCATGAAGAGATTTGGTGTGACATTAAGGGCAACAGCCTGGCGTTTTATGGCTCTCAGGTGCGCATGCAGCACCCCGGAGAGGCATATATGTTGCGTCCGGATAACCTCACCACCCACTCCAACATCAACTTCCAGGAACCCGGCAGCCCAACAAACGAATTTTTGTGGTTCAGCACCAGCACGCCCGTGTCCACGGAACATCACTAAATATTCGCGCTGAGTTCGTCCTCCATTGTTTGAAAGTCCCAGCCGTTTCGCTGGGACTTTCTTTTTGCGCAATGGTAATGCAATCACCTGGGCCCATCGACGACACCCACTTTACCGGTGCATCGATGGGCACATTCGCTTCTCGTATATATCTGTGCACGGACGCGTGTCAGAAACAGATCGACGATAGCAAATTCGGAATTGCGGTAGACCGGAGCCTCATAGTTAAGTGGCCTTTTCCTTAAGAAAAAGCCACCCTTCAATGCATTCAATAGGACCACGCTAATTCCGAATTTGCTCTAGCGCACCCCATCGGATAGGGTTCTCAATCAACTGCGATCAATCTCCGATGATTCACCATTGATGAATGACCTCAGCATTGACGCCGCCAATTCCATCCGTATCCATATAGTCGTATTGCCCCGAATCCTTCTGACCGACGTCTCCCCATGCCCCGAATTGCCTGACGGGATATCCGAGCGCCGTGTAGCGGTCGGCCGTCTGCTGGAGATTGTCAACGAGCATTCCGATGTGTTGGATTCCTTCGCCATGGTTGTTGAAAAAATCTAGATAGACATTCTGCGGCTCTTTCGGAAGGATGATCCACTCCAATGTGAAATGGCTGAGACGCTGCCAGCCTACATCGAAGTAAAGCGAAAGCGGCTTCCCTCGATACCGTGAATCGTCCCTGGGTGTTGCATGTTCAATCTCCATGGCTGGAAATCCGATCTTCTCCCAGAATGGTGATACTTCCTCAGGATGGCGGATGACGAGCGCAAGATGGGATACGGTTACCTTTGCGTCACTCGCCGGGGCAATCTCCGGCCCATATGCCAGCCCCAGAACGTATTTGCCTTTCGACTCTGTATCAAAATAGGTGTAAGTAGACGACCCATTTGGAGTTGGAAGAGTGATCTGCTCAAGAGTCTTCACGCCGAGTCCGTTCATCCGGCCTTCTTCTTTCGCGATTTCGTCCCGGCTCGACACCCGGTACACCATCGCGAAGATGCCGTCGCCGTGAACCTTGAGGAACTCAGTGAATACATTCGGCCCTTCGCTGGGTTGAATCATGTCGATCCCGAGATTTCCAATGCGGCCCGAGATCTCCTTCGCATGAATTGTCTGGGCCTTACCCAGGTAGGTGCCTTTGAGCTTGACGTCCCCGTAATCGTGAAAATCTTCGAGGTCGAGACTCTTCCATCCGTCACGCGGGCGACGAATATCCTTCACCACCCAAGTTACCCGGCTCACGTGCGAATAAAATTCGGGCAACTGTGCTGGAGGTTGAGCCCCGGCAGTTGCTAATAGCATGGAAAGACAGCTTGCTAACATAAAGACTCCGTTCTTCTCAAAAGAAAATGGTAGACACTCTTCAGCAGCATGGACGACATTGGCGGAGATCGCGCCTCTGGTTATCTCCTGCCCCAGTCATGCTGAGCTGTAGATGCGATGGACAAGGGCAAGTCCCACTGGCAAATCAATTCACGAAGTGGAAACTGCCCGCAGATTCTCGGCGTTTGGTTCTCAGGCGCCAGACCGCCGCCGCCGTTTTCCTGACTTGGACAACACTTTATTACTTTTCATTAGCAACCAGCCCGGGCGAGATTGTCAAGTAGTGAATCGCCCTGGAGTGCAGCGATATGCGTCGGAGTTCGAGAAGCACTGGGGTTGCTTTGCACGCAAAGCAGACCGGCGTATCTTCACGCCTAAGCAAAGTTTGCTCAGGCACTCGGCTATAGCAAATTCGGAATTGCTGTAGACCGAAGCCTCGTAGTTAAGTGGCTTTTTCCTTAAGAAAAAGCCACCCTCCAATGCACTCAAAAGGACCACACTAATTCCGAATTTGCTCTAACATCTGGAGACGAGTTGATACTCGACATTACTGTCTTCTTTAGTTATGCACTCTGCTGAATAAGTAAAAGTTCCTGCAAACCACACTTTAAAAAAATAACTGAGGCAGAAAGACGCTCCCTGCCTCAGTAAGAGTAGCGCAAAGTACCTATGAACACCCGCTCGTTGACCCGCAGCTCATGCAGCGGTAGCAGCTCCCGTTCCGCACCATGATCGCCCCGCACGTCGAGCAACTCGGCGCGTCGCCCATCTCGTACATATCGCGCATCGCGTCCGCCGCATGATAAATCCCGCGATCCTTCATGTCAGGAACGTGCGGATTGCTGCTCTGCGCGGTCCAGGACTGCGCTTCAGGCGCGATGCCCCCGCCCGCCGCAGGTCCGCTACCGTGACCGCTCATCTGCCTCAGCCGATCCGCCACCGCCTCTGCCAGCTTGGCCAGGTTAGGCGATGCCATCCCCTCTTCCGGTTCGTTCTCCTGAAGAATCGTCGGCGAGGCGGGCAGTTGCGGTGCACGCGGAGCCAGTCCCGCAAACAGCGTCAACTGCTCCCCTGAAAGGAAGCGGAGATTGAGCCACCGGAAGATGTAGTCCATCAGGCTCTTCGCGTAGCCAATCTGCTCGTTGCCCGTCCAGCCTGAAGGCTCAAAGCGCGTGTGAGCAAACTTTTCGCACAACACCTTCAGCGGAACTCCGTGCTGCAACGCCAGCGAAATTGAAGTCGCAAAAGCATCCATCAACCCGGAGACCGTCGACCCCTCCTTGGCCATCTTGATGAAGATCTCGCCCGGCTGGCTATTCGGGTAAAGGCCCACGGTAATGTAGCCCTCGTGCCCGGCAATCGAAAACTTGTGTGTAATCGACGCCCGCTCCTCTTGAAGCCTGTGCCGCACTGCGCGCGGCGGGCCGTTCGTATCCTGCACTTCCTTCACTGGCTCAACCGATGCGGGTGCCGAAGTCAGAACCATGAATGCTGCTGCCCGCGCATTATCGTCCAGCGCCTTCTGGAAGGCCGTAGCTGCTGCCGCTACCTGCTTCGCGCTGAGCTCCACCTTCTCGCCAGGCTTTGCCTCCAGCGCCTTTACGTCCACCTCGGCAAGCGGCTGCGACGCCGCCATCTGGGTCAGCAAATGTGCGCCCACCGCATCCAGCGCCGAGGGCTCCTTCTTGGCATCCATGCTGGTATTCAGCGGCTGTGTTCCCTTCGATCCGTCGCGATAAATGGCCACAGCCTTGATGCCCTGGCGCCAGCTCTCCGCGTACGCCTCGGCAACATCTTCAACGCTTGCTTCGTGGGGCAGGTTCACCGTCTTCGAGATCGCTCCCGAAAGAAACGGCTGCGCCGCTGCCATCATCTTGATGTGCCCCATGTAGTTGATCGAGCGTGTGCCCTTCGCCGGCTTGAAGCTGCAATCGAACACCGCCAGGTGCTCTGGCTTGATCCCCGGCGCTCCTTCAATCGTGCCCGTCGCATCGATGTAGCTCACAATTGCGTCGACTTCGTTGTTGTCGTAGCCCAGCTTGAACAGCGCCGCCGGCACCGTGTTGTTCACGATCTTGATCATGCCCCCGCCCACCAGCTTCTTGTACTTCACAAGTGCCAGGTCCGGTTCGATTCCCGTCGTGTCGCAATCCATCATGAAGCCGATCGTCCCCGTCGGCGCAAGTACCGTCGTCTGCGAATTGCGATAGCCGTACTTCTCGCCGCAAAGCAGCGCCGTGTCCCAGCTCTCGCGGCTCGCATCGATCAACGCGTCCAATTGCGGCACGTTGAAGGGCTCACCGCTCTGCCGCGACTTCCCAATATTGTTCACTTCGGCGCGATGCATCCGGATCACATCCAGAAACGGCTCGCGGTTCACATAGAATCCAGGGCATGCCCCACCCTGCCGCTCCACTGAAGCGGTCAGCGGCGTCGCCGACGCCAGAGGTGGGCAGTTGGCCGCAATCACCGCCGACTGCAGATAAGCCTGTCCGCACATGATCGCCGTCAGGCTCGCCGCCAGGTCGCGCCCGGCTGCTGAGTCATACGGCAGCCCAAACGCCATCAGCAGCGCTCCCAGGTTCGCGTAGCCCAGCCCTAACGGCCGATAGTCATGCGAGTTCCGCGAAATCGCCTCGGTCGGATACCCGGAGTTGTCCACCAGGATCTCCATCGCCGTCACCATCGTCGAAATCGCGTGCCGGTAATCCTCAATCTCAAAAACCCCTGCCGCATTTACAAACTTCAGCAGGTTAAAGCTCGCCAGGTTGCACGCCGAGTTGTCCAGGAACATGTACTCACTGCATGGATTCGACGCATTGATCCGCGACGTGTTCTTGCTCGTATGCCACTTGTTGATCGTCGTGTCGAACTGCATCCCCGGATCGCCGCACAGCCAGGTGGCTTCGGCAATCTTCTTCATGATGTCGCGCGCTTTGTAGGTCCCGGCCACCTCATGGTCCTTCACGGTGTAGGTGTTAAAGTCACCATCCTTCTCATAGGCGCGCATGAACTCGTCGCTTACCCGCACCGAGTTGTTGGCGTTCTGGAAAAAGATCGAAGAATAAGCCTCGGAATCCGGGCCCGATCCGTCGTAACCGGCCTTGATCAGCGTGAACGCCTTGGCCTCTTCCTTCGCCTTGCAATCGATGAACTCCATGATGTCCGGGTGATCCACATTCAGAATCACCATCTTGGCCGCGCGCCGCGTCTTGCCGCCCGATTTGATCACCCCGGCAAACGCATCGAACCCGCGCATAAAGCTCAGCGGCCCCGATGCTTGCCCGCCGCCCGACAATTGCTCTTTCGACCCGCGAATCGACGAAAGATTCGTCCCCGTCCCCGAACCCCACTTGAACAACATTCCCTCGGTCTTGGCCAAGGTCAGAATCGAATCCAGAGAGTCGTCCACCGCGTTGATAAAGCACGCCGAGCACTGCGGATTCCGGTAGCCCGTCGCCGAGTACTTCACCCCGCCCGTGGGCGCGTCAAAGTGCCAGTTCTTCCCGTCGGAATCCGGCTCCAGCCGGTCGCAACCCACGTTGAACCATACCGGCGAATTGAAGGCCGCCTTCTGCGTCAGCAGCATGTGCGCCAGCTCGTCGTGGAACACGCGCGCGTCGTCCACCGTCGCAAAGTAGCCGTTCGCCAGGCCCCAGTCCCGCACCGTCTCCGCAACCCGTCCCACCAGTTGCCGCACCCCGGTCTCCCGCTCCGGCGTCCCGATCTGCCCATGCAGGTACTTTGAAGCCACAATATTGGTCGCCGTCATCGACCAGTCCACCGGTACCTCCACGTCCTTCTGCTCGAAGATCGTGTTCCCTTTGGTGTCCGTAATGGATGCGGTCCGCCGCTCCCATTGCACCTCGTCGTAAGGCGACACTCCCTCTTTGGTAAAACGGCGGTTAAATGTAAGGCCCTTCTGGGTATAAGGGGTCTGGATGGCAGCGCTCGAAGTCTGGATAAAAGCCTCGTTCATGGGGGGTCCTCTCTGTCAGCAAAATTAGTGAAACTATCCCTGTATCCAGACGCTATGAAGCCTGAATATGGGCCCTGTGCTACTTCTCAAACCAACGGGAAACTGGGACTGGAAAGTACCGCTAAATCTCGTTTCTCTACGGCGCCCGGTGGTTCAACACACCGGAGATTTATTAAAATCCTTTAACAGCCGCAGATGAAAAAATACCGCTGTCTATGGTGCGTGTCAACAAGAAACCACAATATCTTGTATTTTGTTTGCGTTCCCCGCATCCACCTGCTAAACACAGCCACTTGCCTGTGGAAAGCTCAAAAAACCCTCGTCCCACGCGGACTTTGGCCCGCCAAATCCTGACCTATATTTGATGCAACTCGAGCATTCCCCGGCTCTCCCGCCTTGCCCTGTCAGCCCTCGTCCCGCCCATTCCCAAATCAAGCCTAGCCCCACCCAAACCCCGCCGCAAGACGCAAGATCGGTGCAGATTCCAAGCACGCCTGTGCTAATTGTGGACATCGGGTGCGATTTAGTTGAAAGGGGGCAATGAGGAAAGAATCAAAGCTCAAATCGTGACTTCATTGGGACCATCCGTTGATGCAGGACCCGAACGATCAGGATCCCTCCGGTCACAATGCGGTAGAACACGACGTGTTTTCCGCGCTCGAACCGGCGCAGTCCGATGCTCACCGAATCGCAACGTCGCCCCATCCCGGGAGACTGGGAAAGCGTCCGAAAACACTCGTGAATTCCAGCCGCATATCGCGCCGCTTGTTCCGCGCTCCACTCAAGTCTGCTGTACCGGATGATGCCGCGAATATCGGAACCTGCGGCGCTGGAGACAGAGTACTTAGGCAACTTTCTCGCTCTTCTCCCTGGCTAGCTCGTCGATATAAACGGAAAGCTCCTTGAAGAATTCCTCTCCATCCATAGAATCGCTGGCATCCCCCTCCGCAATCGCCGCCCGCAGCACCGCCATCTTTTCCTCGTACTCCCGCTCTTCCTTTTCCAGCAGCCGCAAGGCCGTCCGCATCACCTCGCTGGCGTTAGCGTAAAGACCGCCCTGCACCCGGGAAGACACAAACTCATCCAGTTCCTTGGTCAAGCTAACGTTGCGGGTCGGCATAAGGGCACCTCAGCTTGAGGATAGTCCTTTTGGCCAACTTTGCCAAATCCAGCCTGTTACAGCGCCAAAAACAGCGAAGCGGCCCCACGCATATTCGCGCGGGACCGCATCGCGGTTTCCTCAGCCGCCCGTTCCCAGGCGGCGTCTTCTTCAACCTGCAAATCAGCAGTTACTTGGCTTCCTTGCTCTCAATCCTCATTCCATAGAACGACTTGTGGACGAAGAACATCGACACCAGGAAGAATGCGACTGCCAGTACGTGCGTCAGCATCGGATTGTTCGCAGCAAGCGACACTGCAAGCTCCACGGCAAGCAACCCGAACAACGTCGTGAATTTGATCACCGGGTTCATCGCCACCGACGAGGTGTCCTTGAACGGATCGCCCACCGTATCTCCAATGACGGTTGCGTCGTGCAAAGGCGTCCCCTTCTGTTTCATGTCTACTTCGACAACCTTCTTCGCGTTATCCCATGCGCCGCCGGCATTCGCCATAAAGATTGCCTGGTACAACCCGAAGATCGCAATCGAGATCAGGTAACCGATAAAGAAGTACGGCTCAACGAACGCGAATGCGAGCGTGCCGAAGAACACCGCGAGAAAGATGTTGAACATTCCCTTCTGCGCGTATTTCGTGCAGATCTCAACCACCTTTTTGCTGTCCGCGACCGATGCCTTCTCTACGCCGTCAAGTTTGATGTGCTCTTTGATGAACTCAACCGCGCGGTATGCGCCCGTAGTCACCGCCTGCGTTGAGGCGCCGGTGAACCAGTAGATCATTGCCCCGCCGGTGATCAACCCCAACAGGAAGGGCGCGTGCAGCAGTGAAAGGCTCTTGACTGCCTCCACATTGCTCAGTGTGTCGGTCAGCGCCATGATGATCGAGAAAATCATCGTGGTTGACCCCACCACCGCTGTGCCGATCAGCACCGGCTTCGCCGAAGCCTTGAATGTATTGCCGGCTCCATCGTTGGCTTCCAGCAGGTGTTTCGCGCGCTCGAACTTTACGTCGATGCCGTAGTCCTTCTTCAACTCGGCTTCGATGTTCGGAACATTCTCAATCAGCGAAAGTTCGTAGACCGATTGTGCATTGTCGGTAACCGGCCCGTAAGAGTCAACCGCGATCGTGACTGGTCCCATGCCCAGGAAGCCGAACGCAACCAGGCCAAACGCGAACACAGCCGGCGCCAGCATCAGCGCATCCATCGATGGGCCCGTGCTGAAGTAGTAGCCCATGCTCATCAGCGCCACCATGCTAAGTCCCAGCCAGTAGGCCGAGAAATTGCCGGCCACAAATCCCGACAAAATCCCCAGCGAAGCGCCGCCTTCCTGCGCGGACTTTACCACTTCCTTCACGTGGCTCGAGTTGGTTGAAGTGAATACCTTCACCAGCTCCGGAATGACCGCGCCCGCCAGTGTTCCGCAGGAGATGATTGAAGCCAGCTTCCACCACAGCGTGCCGTCGCCCAGAGTCGGGATCATGTAGTACGACACAATATAGGTAAGTACAATCGAGATGATCGAAGTGATCCATACGAGCGAGGTCAACGGCGCCTCGAAGTCCATCTCGTCCGAGTTTTCGTATCTCGCCTTGGCAATCGCGCCATTCAGGAAGTACGCGCCCGCGCTCGAAACCAGCATGGCCACGCGCATCACGAAGATCCATACCAGCAACTGCACCTGCGTCGTCGGATCTTTCACCGCCAGCAGAATGAACGTGATCAGCGCCACGCCCGTCACGCCGTAGGTCTCAAAGCCGTCCGCGCTCGGTCCAACCGAATCGCCCGCGTTGTCGCCCGTGCAGTCTGCAATCACGCCCGGGTTACGCGCGTCGTCTTCCTTGATCTTGAAAACAATCTTCATCAGGTCGGCGCCAATGTCGGCGATCTTGGTGAAGATGCCGCCGGCAATACGCAGCGCCGCCGCGCCCAGGCTCTCGCCAATCGCAAAGCCGATAAAGCACGGGCCCGCGTAATCGACCGGAATGAACAACAGAATGAACAGCATGATCAGCAGCTCGACCGAAATCAGCAGCATTCCGATGCTCATGCCCGCCTTCAGCGGAATCGCCATGATCGCGTACGGCTTGCCCCGCAGTCCCGCGAATGCCGTTCTCGAATTCGCAAATGTGTTCACGCGAATTCCGAACCACGCCACTCCGTAGCTGCCCGCGATGCCCACCAGGCTGAACAGCAAAATAATCGGCAGCGTAAGCGCGATCGATTTTCCGGGAACCGGCGCCAGGTACCCAAAGTACATCGAGATAATCACCGCGATGAAAACCCAGAGCAGAAGAATGAACTTGCCCTGCGTCACCAGGTACGTCTTGCACGTCTCATAGATCATCTCCGAGATTTCGAGCATCGTGCGATGTACCGGCAGGTTCTTCAACTGCACATAGATCACCAGGCCAAACACCAGGCCGCAGACGCAGAACAGCAGCCCGAACATCAGCAGCGAGTGTCCGCTCATGCCGAAAAAACTCACCGCTGTGGTCTTCAGATCCGGCAGCACCAGGTTGGCCTCGCCGCCGCCCGTGTGCTCCCCCTGCCCGTAGGCAAACGTAGGGAGCAGCAGGCCCGCAAGCGCCGCAATGCTTTTGATTTGACGTCTCAGAAATCCCCGAGCGCCTTCCATGAGGCAGCCGGCGATCTTCCGCTTATTCGGCTCTCCAATGCTGGATCCATTCACCTGGCGCGCAAAAATGAACGCCATAAGGAGCGCCAATGCGCTCACGCCAAGACAGAAATACACCTCGTACGCTGCAGTCACAATTCCTCCCGAACATTTAGGTTTTGAAGCCGAATTACGGCCGGCTCCGAAGTACGCGCCCCTCGAATTGCTGGGGGATTGCCACCGGAAGGCTATCATCTGGAATAACCACTGTCGAGTGACTGCGATCACGGGTTGTGGTGCAGTTTCCGGATAGCAAACAACTCGGGCGTTGGCCATTTGGTGAACACAAGCGCGTTTCCGGGACCAATCCTCGCATCGCTACCTAGCGACTCAGGCTTCCAACTCTCCCCTTGACATCTAGGGTGTACCGACGGTAGGCTCCCTTTTACCCTCGCTGTCTAGGGCTAGGAGCCTCAATATGGCAAAGAATGACCTGCAGGGCGCGCTCGATCTCCTGATCCTTAAGACTCTGTCGCATTTGGATGCGATGCACGGCTACGGCATCCTGATGCACATCCGGCGCGTCAGCGACGAGCTTCTCATCGTGGAAGAAGGCTCGCTCTATCCCGCGCTACACAGAATGGAGCAGAACGGTTGGGTGCGTGCCAGTTGGGCTGTTACCGATTACGGGCGCAACGCCAAGTGGTATGCGCTCACGCGCGCGGGCCGGGAACAGCTTGTCGACCGCGAAAACAACTGGGCACAAGTCGTCAGAGGTGTGGACGCGATTCTGCATTTCGCGTGAGGTCAACTATGGCACTTTTCAGAAGAATTCTGTCGCTGGGAAGACGAGCCCGCATCGACCGCGAGATCGATGCGGAGCTGCGCGAACACATGGCCATGTGCATCGACGACAACATGGCCCGGGGCATGAGCCGCGAAGCAGCGGAGCGCGATGCGCGCGTACGCTTCGGCAGCCCCACAGTGATGCGCGAGCGTGTCTCGGCGGAGGATACTGCACTGGGGCTCGAGAGCCTGTGGCACGATGTGAGGAGTGCCCTGCGCGTCTTCACCAAGAGCCCAGGTTTCTCATTCGTCGTGGTCGCCACGCTGGCGATGGGAATTGGCGCCAACACGGCACTCTTCGAGCTTCTCGATGCCGTGTTGCTGCAGTCGCTGCCGGTAAAGAATCCACAGGAGTTGGCGCAGGTGCGCGTTCTCGATATGGCCAAGGCGCGTGGGGACTCTTCCAGCGGCTATCCAGTGGTAACCAATCTTATCTGGGAGAAGCTTCGCGAGGATCACCAGGGGTTCACCGGAATCGCTGCGTGGCGGGATGCCGATTTCTCCCGTGATTCCGGCGGCGATGCCCGTTTTCTGAATGGCCTCTACGTAAGCGGCGAGTTCTTCCGGGTTCTTGGGGTCAGGCCTGTTGCCGGGCGAGTCTTCACGGCGGAGGATGACCGGCCGGGTTGCGGACTTCCAGGCGCAGTCATCAGCTATGGCTTCTGGCAGCGGGAGTTCGGCGGCGGCACAGCGCTGGGCCAAAAGCTAAGGCTCAACGACAAGTCCGTGGAGGTCATCGGCATCACGCCGGCAAGCTTCTTTGGGGTCGCCGTTGGCAGCAACTTCGATGTGGCCGTGCCCATCTGCGCGCAACCTTACCTTGGAACGGGCAACAGTCTGAATTCGAGCACCAAGTGGTGGCTTTCGGTCATCGGCAGGCTCGATCCCGGATGGTCTGTCCAGCAAGTGGCGGCGCATCTTGGAGCCGCGTCGCCCGGCATCTTTGCGTCGACGCTGCGGGCCGATTATCCCACGGAGAGCGTGAAGGACTACCTCGCGATGAAGCTCACTGCAGAACCCTCGGCGGCGGGTGTCTCCATGCTGCGCGAAACGTATTCCGATCCGCTGCGGTTTCTACTTGGAATCGCGGGCCTGGTGCTGCTGATCACCTGCGCCAACCTTGCTAGCCTAATGCTGGCGCGGACGACCGCGCGGGAGCGAGACATGGCGGTGCGGCTGGCCATCGGCGCGAGCCGATGGCGGCTGATCCGGCTGGTGCTGGGAGAGAGCCTGCTGCTGTCGATTGCAGGGGCTCTGGCCGGAGTAGCGCTGGCTCAGGCTTTGAGCCGCGAACTGGTGGCGTATCTGAATCTTTCTCTCAGCTTCAATCTGGACTGGCGTCTCTTTGCATTTCTACTGGGTATCTCACTGCTCACATGTCTGCTTTTCGGATTGGCTGCGGCGCTGCGGGCTTCCCGTACGCCTCCGGGTGCGGCGATGAAGGCGAGTAGTCACGGTATGTCGGCAAGCCGGGGACGGCTGGAATTTCGCGGCGCATTGGTGGTGTCGCAGGTGGCTCTCTCCCTGGTACTGTTGTTCAGCGCGCTGCTGTTCACTCAGAGCCTGCGCAACCTGATGAGCGACGACCCGGGCTTCCAGGCCAAAAGCGTGCTCATCGCGAGATTGGATTTCTCGCGTCTGCAAATCCCCGTCGACCGGCGCGCCGAATTCCAGCGCCAGTTGCTCGAACGCATACGTTCGATTCCCGGTGTAGTTGCGGCGGCTAACACCAACATCGTGCCACTGGGTGGCGAAGGCTGGAACAACGCAGTGTGGATTGACGGCCAAGAGTCAACCCAACGGCAGGACTCGAACTTCAGTAACGTCAGCCCGGACTACTTCAATACGCTACGCATTCCGATCGTCGCTGGACGCGATTTCAATGACAACGACACCAGCCAATCCCCACGCGTGGCGGTCGTGAACGAGGCCTTCGCCAAGAAGCTGGGGCTGGGCGGAAATGCGGTTGGAGCGCTCTTCCGGCGCGAGGCCACTCCATCGAGCCCCGAGCGGGTGTTCCAGATCGTCGGCCTGGTAAAGGACACGAAATACCATAGTATCCGGCGCCCGGACGAACCAATTGCGTATCTTACGCTCGCGCAAGACAAGAACACAGAGAACAACATGAAAGTGCTGGTCCGATCCGGACTGCCGCTGGATGGAGTGGAGCAGGCGGTCCGCAGTACCTTACACGGCGTGAGCTCGGGAATCAGCTTCGACCTTGGAGGGCTTGAAGACCAGATCCAGCAATCGCTGCAGCCCGAGCGGCTGCTGGCTACACTCTCAGGATTCTTCGGAGCTCTCGCGGTGTTTCTTGCCATGACCGGCCTCTATGGCGTGATGTCCTACACGGTGACCGAACGGACGACCGAGATCGGCATTCGCATGGCTCTCGGCGCGCAACGCGCCAGCATCACGGTGATGATTCTCGGCAAAGCCGCATCGCTGCTGGCAGCTGGGTTGGTGCTGGGCGCAGGCCTGTCGCTCGCGGTGGCGAATGCAGCCGGCTCACTTCTCTTTGGATTGAAGCCGCACGATCCGGCCACTCTCGCCTGCGCAGCCCTGCTGCTCGCAGTGGTCACCGTGGCGGCCAGTCTCATTCCGTCAATGCGCGCGGCAAACGTGAATCCGATTGACTCTCTCCGTGCTGAGTAGGTGAGCCACTTGCTGCCCAGGCTGAGCCAGGCGCTCACCCAACCCGAATAGGTCCTCGAAAGTCGGCTTCCGGGAAGTGATCCGTTGCCCCGGAGTGATAGTTCATCCGAATACTGCACCACTACCCGGTCACGGGGCTCTGTGCCCCTCCCGGGGTGGGACGCTGCCGTCTTGGCGCCTGCCGCCTCGCGAGTTGTGGATCCTGCCCTGCAGCCAGGGACCTGCCGTCACGGAAACCGCTGTTGCCAGAATCGGACAGCGTGTAAAGTGGAGACCAGGGGAGGGCCCCACTCCATGAAATCATCCACCTTGCTCACGCCCCGCCAGGCGGCAGACAAAATCGGTATCAGCTACCCAGCCCTCAAGCACTGGATCCTCGCCGGCCGCATCCACACCGTAAAAACCCCCGGTGGCCACCACCGCGTCCCCCTCGAAGCGCTTGACGAGTTCTTGCCCAACTCCGGCACGCAGACGCCGGCCCGCTCCGGCTCCGGCCGCATCAGCGGACGCAATCAGCTTCTCGGCTCCGTCCTCGAAGTCACCATTGAAGGCCTGCTCGCCAAAGTGGTCCTCGAAGTCGGCGACCAGCGCGTCACGGCCATCATCACCGCCGACGCTGTCCGCGAACTAGCCCTCAAACCCGGCGAGCAAGCCGTCGCCCTCGTCAAAGCCACCGAAGTCATGATCGGCCGCCCCTAACCGCTCAAAGAGCAGTCGTCATCTTGCTAAAGCATCCTTGGTCTCGAACGAAGACCCAAGCACCCCATCCTTCCCCTGCGCCCGTCCGATTTGGGCGCCCCATTCATCGCGGCTTTTCGCGATGAGTGTCCGCATTGCCGGTGATCCACCCAGAGTCGATGCGAATGCGCCTTTTCTCCAGCAATGTAAAAAATATTTGACACGCGCCCAGAAAGGCGCTATGGTCTGTGATGTCAAATATTTTTGACATGGGAGCGATCCGCTATGACGCCAAACCTTTCCTACCGGGAGAAGACTCTTTACGCCTCGCTTGCTGCGGAACTTCTGGTGTACGGCCCTTACTTCGTCCTGCACCAGCAAAACTCCGTCAACAACGTCGCGGGCATGATAATCGGGATTATCGTATTGCAGATCGTTCTGCAATCGCTCATCGCCATCTTTACGCGCAACCGCATAACGGATGAGCGCGATCGGTTAATCGAGCTGCGGGGCTATCGTGCCGGCTATCTGGTCATCGCGTCGCTCATGGTGATCGGACTCGGAATGTTGTGGTTTCACGCGGCGGTCGGCCATCTCAGCCTCGACCGCCCCATGATAGGACTTCATTTCCTGAGCGTCTTCTTCGGCATGCTCGTGATCGCGGATATCACCAAGACCGCCACGCAGATTGTGGCATACCGGAAAGCGCTCTGATGCCCGCTATTCGCAACCAGATTCGGGAACTCAGGGCCCGGCGAGAAATAACGCAGCAGGAACTCGCCGATCAGGTCGGCGTCACGCGGCAGACGGTCATTGCCATCGAACAAGACAAGTATTCGCCTTCCCTGGAGACTGCGTTCAAAGTGGCCATCGCGCTCGGCGTGCCGCTCGAGCAGTGCTTCCAGTATGACCCTCGCGGCAAGCGCTAACCGCAGCCGAAGAATCCCCGATGCCGTCTCATGGCAATTTGCGGGAAAAAGTCGGTGCCTCGCTGCGGTCAGGCAGTTAGCTGTTTTCGACGCGGGCTTTCATATCCGTGTACGCCGCATCGATCAGCTTCCCTAAAGCAGCGGCGTTGGTGACCGTTCCCGGCTTCAGCCTCACATGGCGCATGAACTTGCCCGTGCCCTGCAACAAGTGAGCTGGATCCGGCAGTCCTGCGCCTTGAAAGAACCCCACGTTCATGTGCGAAGTGAATACATTCACATAGCCGAAGGGCGCATCGCCCAGGCACGCCACCGGGCATCCGTCGTGCAAAATCTCCCGCACTTCGTCCCCGCACTTGCGCATCGCCTCAAACCATTCGCGCGCCATGGTTCCCAATTCACCTCTATTCCCTTTCATCCAAGCATCGATGGCGGGATCGCGCTCGAAAACACCGTTGAATCGCAGAAATTCCGCTCCCATCTCCGCTCCGTCCTCGCTTCGAATCCATATTACGTCGACCCTTGCACGAGGAACGAAAGCAGGAAGTCTTCAGAGACACGACAGAGTCTTGAACTGTGCTGCCACGGGTTGGTCGCTCGCTGTAGCCTGCCCTCTTGTCCACATCCCCGTAACCCGCATTCGATCACGTCAACAGAACACCGTTCCCGACCGGCCTCCCGCCGCGAATCACCCAAGGAAACGCCCAAATCAAATTGACTTATGAGGTAAATATCGTATAAATTCGTATCGAGTCGGTAGTCTTACGATGTCTTACGAGGCCGCTCCAACTTAGCCTCGCCCTCCCTTCACGATCCGCCCTCCATTCCGGGTGAACGAAATCCATTCAGGAGTCCCTGCTGATGCAACCGCGTCGCGTCATTCCCCTTTTCTCGGCATTGTTCCTGGCATACTCTGCCCTCGCCAGCGCCCAAATCGCCGGTGTCCTCCGCGGCCGCGTTCTCGATGCTTCCGGCGCCGCTGTCGCCAATGCCCAGGTCGAACTCACGCAAACCTCCACCAGCCTCCACCTGTCCACCCTCTCCACCACCACCGGCGACTACGTCTTCATCAATCTCGCCCCTGGCGCCTACACCCTCGACGTAGCGGCTGCTCGCTTCCAGCATCTGACCCGCACCGGCATCTCCGTAATCACTGGCCAAACCGTCACTGCCGATCTCTCCCTTACCATCGGCGCGGACCAGCAATCGGTCACCGTCAGCGGCGACCTGCCCCTGCTGCAAGCCGCCACATCGAATATCGAAACCAACATCTCCCATCCCGTCGTCGTCGCCATGCCCCTCAACACGCGCAACTTTGTGCAGCTCACTACCCTGGCCCCAGGCATCGAGCTGCCCCCCGGCACGCTGCTTCCCCGCATCAACGGCGGACGCCCCCGCACCAACGAGTACCTTTACGACGGCATCTCTGCCCTGCAGCCCGAGCCCGGTCAGGTCGCCTTCTTCCCCATCCTCGACGACATCCAGGAATTTACCGTCGAAGCCAACAACGTTCCCGCCGAGTTCGGCCGCTTCAATGGCGGCGTGGTCAACGTCGCCACCCGCTCCGGAACCAACGCGTATCACGGCAGCCTCTTCGAGTTCCTGCGCAACGAAGATCTCAACGCCCGCAACTACTTCGCCACCACTGGCCGCAAGCCTGAGTACCGCCGCAACCTCTATGGCGGAACTCTCGGCCTGCCCATCCTCCACAATCGCCTCTTTTTCTTCGGCGACTTTCAGGGGGTCCGCCAACTCATCGGCGTCACGCGCATCTCCACTATCCCCACGCAGAAAGAGCGCCAGGGTATCTTCACCGGCGTCTCCAAAATCTACAACCCCGCCACTACTCAGCTGGTCGCCGGCAAATATGTCCGGCAGGAGTTTCCCAGCGACACCATCAACACTCCGTTCGATCCCGCGGCCGTGGCGTTGCTGGCGCGGTTCCCCATCCCCACCAACCTCACCGCCGCCGCCAATAACTTCACCCGCACCGCCAACGACGCTGACCACCAAGGCCAGTTTGACGCGCGCGTCGACGGCGCTTTCCGCACACGCGATCGCTCCTTTGGCCGCTATACCTACTACAACGAAGTCGAGAATCCGGTAACCCCGCTGCCGGATGGAAGCGGCCTCATCTCCGGGGCGGTTCTCGGCACCGGAGGCGTCGCCGGCCTCTCCCACGTTCTCGGCCAGCAAGCCGTCTTTAACGAGACGCACACCTTCTCCGCGCACCTGCTTAACGACTTCCGCCTCGGCTACACGCGACGCGGCAACACCATTGTGGGCACAAATCTCGGCAACACCGCATCCGCCGCTCTCGGCATTCCCGGTATCCCCACCAACGCCGCCTTCTCGAACGCTCTTCCCCTCTTCACTTTCACCGGATTCCAGCAGCTCGGCCCCGCTGCCAGCACCTTCTCTAGCTACCAGACCGCCGTCTGGCAGCTTGTCGACAGCCTCGTCTTCACCCGCGGCCCGCACACATTCAAGGTCGGCGGCGACCTGCGCTGGTATCAGCTCAACGCCGTCGCCCCGCCCGATCCCACCGGCTCCTTTGCCTTCACCACGACCGGAACCGATCAGCAAGGCGTCACCAACAGCGGCAACGCCATCGCCGGCTTCCTCCTCGGCCAGGTCGATACATTCCAAATCGACCTGCAGGAAAACAAGATTCGCCCCCGCGACCAAATCGAGGAGTATTTCGTCCAGGACGACTGGAAGCTCACCGACCGTCTCACCGCCAACATAGGCGCGCGCTGGACTCTGCATTTCCCTTCCGTTGAAAAGAACAACCAGGGCGCGGTCTTCAACCTGGCCGCGCAGCAACTCGACTACCTCGGCGTCAACGGCAACAGCCGCAGCGCCCGCGAGCTTCACTATGACAATGTCGCCCCGCGCATCGGGTTCGCTTATCTCCTCACTCCCAAGACAGTCATCCGCACTGGCTTCGGCATCGTGTTCATCGATCAGTCCGGCATTACCACGCCCTTCACCACTCCGCAATTCCCCTTCATCCAGAACGTCCAGCAGAAAACTCAGGACAGCGTGAACGCCGCCTTCACTCTCTCTAGCGGTCCTTCCGTAGCGCCCATTCCCTTCACCCCCGATGCCGGCTTGGGCCAAAGTGTCTACACAGCCATTCGCACCGCCGGCTCCGGCTACACACAGCAGTGGAACCTCGCCGTCCAGCGTGAGATCACCAACAACCTCTCTTTGGAATTTGCATACACCGGCTCGCACATCGTCCACGTCGGCATTCCCGACTCGAACCTCAACCAGCTCACCACCGCACAGCTAGCCCAGGGTGCCTCGCTCCTCACCCCCGTCACTAATCCTTATTACGGCCAATTGCCCGTCTCCAGCTCCATCGGCGGCAAGACCGTCAGCACTGCCCAGCTCCTCAAGCCCTATCCGCGCTTCCTAAACGTGGCCACGTACCGACACAACAGCGGCGAGACCAACTACAACGCCGGCCAGGTAAAGGTCGAGCGGCGCTTCTCCAACGGCCTCGCGCTTTTATTCGGCTACACTCACTCACGCTTGATCGACGATGCCTCGTCCGTCTTCTCAACCACAGTGCTCTCGTCGCCGAACTCGAGCAGCCTGATCGCCGCGGACACCTTCCGTCCCCAGCTTGAGCGCGATGTCTCCAGCGGCAACATGTCCAACGTCACCACATTCAGCGGCGTCTACGATCTGCCCGTGGGCCGCGGCCATCGCTTCGCATCCTCCGGCCTCGCCGACGCCCTCGTCGGCGGATGGACGCTCAACTCCATCCTTTCCGTGCAATCCGGCATGCCCGTCACCGTAACCCAGGCCACCAACAACAACTCCTTCGCGGGATTCGCACTGCAGCGGCCCAAACTCGTCGGCGCACCCAACCTGTCTCCCGGCCTGCGCTTCCCCGCGCACTACTTCAACACTGCCGCCTTCGCCACCGCGCCGCAATTTGTCATCGGCACCGTATCGCGCAACCCCGTCAACGGCCCAGCTTATCGCGACCTCGACCTGGCAATGGCCAGGCACATAAGTCTTCCCGGCGAAACCAGCATCGAGTTCCGCGGAGAGATCTTCGACATCCTCAATACGCCAGAATTTGCTCAGCCCAACGGATCATTCGGTGCGGCAGCCTTCGGCAGCATCACCAGCACCGTTACCGACCCCAGGGTGGTTCAGTTCGCCATCCGCATCAGCAAATAACACTGGGACAGATACCGGGTGTCCCACCGAAGACTGGGTGCCCCATTCAAGCCGCGTCCTTTGCGGCTTGAGTGGGATAGCAAGAACCTCAACTGAGGAGTTTCCTGTTCCCCGCCTTTCTCCTAACTCCGCCAACACGCGCAGCGCGGCTAACTCCGCGAACTCCGCTGCCCCCTCACTCCACCGGCACGTCGAACGAATCCCCCGGCAGAGCATCCTGCATCCCCTTGTCATTGAGACCCCGCACCAGGCCCCCCGGCAGCGGATGCAGCTTGAAAAGCACCAGGTGATTCCTTTCCACGTCGTCGAAAGCGTAGTAGGTCCCCACCTGTTCCAGTGAGTAACGTGTATGCAAATCCTGCAGCGTCCCAGGGTCCAGATCGTTCCAAGCCGCGTACCAGCCAGGCTGATAAACAGCAAGCTTTGCCCGCAGATCGGGAATCCCCGGACTCGGCGTCGCAAAGTCGTCGCACAGCGCCGGTATATGGCTCACCAGCGAAATCTCGTCCCCGCTAATTGAAACCAGCAGCCGCTTTCCGTTGGGATGTGTATCTATATAGTGTGTAAGCTGCTCCGCCGCATTCACAAACGTGTATTGCGGGTGCGCCGCATCGTTCAAGGTCCGGTGGCAATTTATCACCGTGGCCAGGCCGGCAAGCGCTATCACCGCCCAACCCGCAACATGGGCTTCCGGCAGGTTGCTGAAGGGCTCCGCTGCTGCCAGGCTCACCATCGCCTCTGCCCCCCGCGCCACCAGGATGAAAGAAAAGAAAGCCACCACGGCAAAGTACCGCGGCTGCGGATGATTCTGGATAGTCATGAAAAAGATGTAGCCGAAAACCGCCAAAATGGAAGCCCCAAACACCGGGTCCATCAACAGGGCGCGTCCTCCTGCGCGCCACCAGGTCCCGACTGCGCCCAGCACCAGCAGCCCCGCCAGCGGAACCAGAATGTGATCGGCCCAAAGTCCGCCGTGGAGTGACCAGATCGCACTCACCAGCGGCCAGAAAAGCTCTTTCGGCTTGGGATAAGCATTGATGAAATACAGGTAGCGATAGTCGCCCATCATCCCCGCGCGCGCCACCGCTGCCATCCACAACCCATAGCCTGCAACAAAAGTCCCCAGCGCCGTCAACGCGCACCGCACCGCGACCCTCCGCCGTTGCCGCAACTCCAGCAGCAGCGCCCACCCCACCGCCGGCAAAAGAAACACCGCAGTCGTCTTGGTCAGCATCATCAGCGTGAACAGCAGCCCGATCCCGACCGATGCCATCACCGGCCGACGCATCCGCGGCAGCCGCACCGCCAGGTTCAGCGCCCCCAGCGTAAACGCCGTCAGCATCGGTTCCAGAATCGCCAGTCTGCTAAAGCAATAGAGAAAAGGGCTGGTCACCATCAGTGTCACCGCCAGCAGCCCCGCCCAGCGCGGCCCATGCGCCCGCAGCAGCATGTAACTCAGCATCAGATTGGCAAAGAAAAACGCCACCGCCAATCCTCGTGCGGCCTCCGGCGTCACACCCGTCGCAAAAAACAACACCCATTCCAGAAACGGCAGCACCGGCAGCGCAACGGCGGGGTTAAAATCCCCCGGCACATACCAGGATCCGAAGAGGTGCGCGCGAATCGCCGCATTCCCATACCAGCCCTCATCCGTGTACTTGGCCCAATCGAAAACCCACGGCGAATGATTCGGAAAATCAGCCCTTAAATTCAGCGCATGAAGCCCCGCGAAGACGCCGATTAGAACCAGCCATCCCCATAGCCAAATGCGCTTGTACTCATCTGTCAAAGTCCGCAACTCCAGGAAGGAAAGCCCCGCTTGAGGCGGCAATGCGCCTGTTTCCCAGATCTCCCAATTTCAGAAAAACCGGGCCAAGCGAAAGCGAGGCAAGATTGCCCAAAGTATATATTGATATGCGATTCCTCCCCAGTACCTGTTCTCTAGCCCCCGGGTCCCTCGTTCCCTTGTTCCCTCGTTCCCTGCCCCCTCATGTTTCCCCCACCGTCGCCGATGAAACCACTGTTGGCCTGATACAACCTGAAAGGGTCACGGAGGCGAGCCACGTTGAGATCGATGCAGAGCGCCGCTCAATTCCCGCCCACGCCCACAGCCTCCGGGCTTTCTCTGGTTGAATCCGAGGCTCAACCTTTTTTTCAGGTCGTCGGCATCAGCGCCGCCTGGCGCAAACTTCTCATGCAGGCGGAAATGGCAGCGCCCCATTTGCAGGTCGCGTCCATCGAAGGCGAACACGGCACCGGCAAGCACACCCTGGCGCGCTATCTCTTTGCCCACTCGCCCTTGTCCTCGTCCAGCTTCCAGCGCCGCGATGCGCGCGAGTGGCTGGCCACGGACGCCGACCCTTCCACTCTCGCCGGCTTTACCTATCTCGACCGTGTCGACCTGCTCGCCCTTCCGGGCCAGGGCCTGCTCCTCGGCGTCCTGCGCGCCCTCCAGGATCGTCCTCCCGGTCGCGCCGTCCTGCTCGCCTCGTCACAAACCTCGCTGCGCCAGATGGCCGGTCAGGGACTCCTTCTACCCGACCTCGCCTTCCGCCTCACCGCCATTCGCTTCGCCATCCCGCCGCTGCGCCAGCGCCGCGAAGACATCACCCCGCTCGCCCAGTCCCTGCTTGACCGCATCTGCGCCCGCTACCAGCAGCGCCCCGTACTCATGGGCCCCGGCGCGCTCGCCCGGCTCCTTCAGCACAACTGGCCCGGCAACGTCCGCGAACTCTCGAGCGTCCTTGAAACCGCACTCCTCGAAGCTGACAACGGCGTCATCCTCGCCGGCAATCTCGCCCTGCCCTGCGAACCCGAGATGCAATCAAATCGGCAACCCAATACCCAGCCTGACAATCTCTCCCTCGACGCCGTCATCCACCATCACGTCCAGTACGTCCTTGACCTCAACCGCGGCAACAAGCTGCGCGCCGCCCGCCAACTCGCCATCAGCCGCTCCACCCTCTACCGCATCCTGGGCAACGAATCCCTCCTCGACCACTGATCCCCGCCGAGTGCCCCATTCATGCTGCGCCCTTTGCGTCATGAGTGGGAGAACAATATCAATGACTCAAAACATCCCCACCACATCGCGGGTGCCCCCGGTCTCGATCTTGAGACCGGGGATTACCCGTCACCTTTACTTCGCCGCCATCGCCGCCCTCCGCGGCTGCCAGGCCGGCCCACCCTCTTCCCATTGATCGTCCGTCAGCTGCTCCACTTCCGTCCCATCAAACTTCATCACAAAAATCTCCCCATACGGCTGCGGATTTCCAGTCAGCACCGCCTCATCCTTGAACCCCATCCGCGAACTCGTAAACAGCATCCGCTCCCCATCTGGCGACCACGCCATGTGCGCCTCATTCCCCTTCGTGTGCGTCAACTGCTTCAGACCCGTCCCGTCCGGATGAATCGTCATAATTTCAAAGTTGCCATCGATTCTGCGCATGAACGCGATCAGATCTCCGCGTGGCGACCAGATCGGAAAGTTGTCGTAGTCCTCCGTCAGCTTCGCCACCGCGTGATCTTCAAGATTCAAAATCCGCAGCCCATCCCCATCCGGACCCGACGTTCGATACACAAGGTGCTTCCCATCCGGCCCAAACGAAGCAAACGCATTGTTGTCCGGTCCTGAAGTCACAAGGTGAAATCCCGAACCATCCGCATTCACAATCCCCACTTGCGCTCCGCCATTCACCGGATCAACCGGCTTCTTGTTCCCAATATCAAAATCCTGGAACGCGCTGAACAGCCCCACGCCCACCGCAATCTGCTTTCCATCCGGCGACCACGACGGCCCCAGAATCAACCCCTTCTCGCTATGAATCGCGCGCCCCGGCTTGCCCTCATCCACAATCAGCAGGTCCGTCGTCCCATCCCGTTTCATCTTTGTTGTAGCCATGTGCTCCCCGGTTGGGTCGTAGTCCGGCAACCACCCAGTACTGTACAAATCAAACTTCGCATCGCGGCTCCACTGCTTCACAGGCTCCACCGTGTGATGAAAAGCAAAGCGCCCGTAAACCACTTGCGTTCCGTCCGCCGACCACGCAGGACACCCCAGATCGCCCCCCTTCGGCCCCGGCGTGCCCTTCCCATAAAAAACTCCCGACGCCGTCTTGTCTGCGCGAAGATACGCAATCTCCCCCGAAGCCAAAACCTCCGGCGTCACCTTCACGCCCGGCCCCACCTCCACCGGCGTCGCCTCGCCGCTCTCAATATCGATCTTCTCGATCGTTGTCTCCCCATCCTTGTCTCCGAACCGAAACGTCAAGGTCTCTTCCGCCGACATGCAGTAAGTCACCACACTGTTGCTGTCTGCCTTCCACGTCGGGCTTCCGCAAAATCCTCCATGCTTCGAGATGCGCCGCAGCCCGCTCCCATCGGGATGGATCAGATAGATATCCGCCAGTTGCAGCCGCTCCCATCGTCCCTTCGCCGCCGGAAAATCGCTATCGCGATCCGACGAAAACGCAATCCACTTCCCATCCGGCGACCACGACGGCCTGAAGTCCCCGCCATTCCCCGTCGTCAGCGCCTTTGCCTTGCGCGTCTCCACATCCATCGTCCAAAGATTCGCGTATCCCCCGCCCCGCGTCGAAACAAAAACAATCTTCTTCCCATTCGGCGCGAACGCCCCCTGGTCGTCATAAGCCCGGTCGTCCGTCAGCCGTTCAAGGCCGCTCCCGTCCGGATGCACTCGATACAAATCCGCCGGCCCGCCGCGCTCCGAAGTGAACAAAATCCACTTCCCGTCTCGCGACCACGCCGGGTTGTAATCAATCGATCCCTCACCAGTAAGCGCCCGCTCCCCCGATCCATCTGCATTTGAAACGAAGAGCCTCGCCTGCGTCGGCCCCAGCCGCGCAAACACCACCCGATCCGCCGCAAAGCATCCCGCCGCAAACGCCATCATCAACGCAAACACCAAACTGCCGCCGCAAAGCGCACGCATCCGAGCCATCGTTTTCTCCGCAATCAGATTTGCTAAAGACCGGGGAAGTTACCCCGCGAGAATACCACCGCTAGATCAACACAGGTGACATTGAAGTTGTCCCTGTCAGTCGTCCACCGACGAATCCGACCCGCCGGCGCATGAAATTCCGCCATCACGCCGAACCCGCTAACTTGCTAACTCGCTATCTCCGCGCGAGCGGAGGCTGACTCACCGCCTTTGTCCTGCCCTTTTCACGAGCTTCGTCGAAGGCTCCACCCAATCTGTCCGGCTGGTATGGTCTCCCGTGCCCGTGAGCACAAACCCGGCGTGCCTCACTGCTGCTTGTTCGTGGAACTGCCAACCTCGCTCTGTGCAAGTTTGATCGCCGCCGTGCATTGTGCCACCTCACCCGGTGCCTCATCGAATCGCGTTTGCGCGCTCTGCTGGGCCGCCGCGCTTGGCTGGCTGATCTTGATCCGGTATCCGATCTCCATATCCGTGATGGCGGCGTTCAAATGCGCAGCGCATGCCGGGAAGAGCTGCCGTTCTTCCGTTGAGAGATGAGTCCCGTAAGCCGACATGCTGGCGTCCCACTGCGCCTGAATGGCGCTCGGATGCGGAAAGTCAGGATTCCTCCCCTTCTCAAAGTCAGCCGCAGGATCTTTGATGATCTCCTGCGCCACCTGATACAGGTTCAAAAGCGCATGTGCGGGATTCTGCACTTTTGCCTGGGCCGGCGCAGTCAGATGACAAATCAACGCCAGCACCAAAGCGCCCATCATAGAAATCGCGACTCTTGGTTTTGTCATTTTTACAAGCTCCTGATTGTTGTCAACAACCCACGGGTTTCGATCCGCACATACTACGTGACCCAGGATTCAATACGCAAGCGCGTCCGCGGGCACAAAACGAAAACATCCCAGGTCTCGACGAGACCTGGGACATCATCCGAGTAAATTACCGCAACCCGGTGCTTCCTACTTCCGCTCCCGAGGCGCAATCCCGAACGTAACCGCGAACGAGAAGCTCCGTCCCGCCATAAAGCTCGGAGTATCCGCTCCGGCCAACGGCGATGGCCCCATCGTCCTGAACAGATCCGTTAACGTCGTCCCCGAAATTTTCTCCGTCAGCGGACTCGCCGTCAACCCCTCCGATTGCAGATTGTGAAGGTTCAGCAGATTGTTCCCCGCCAGTTGGATCTTTGTCTGATCGAAGATCGAGTGACCCCGCACTGTGTAGTTGATGTAAGCATTCTGCGTGCTGAACGGATCGACCTCCGCCTGGTTGTGATAGGCGCCGTTGTCCATCCGTTCCGAGCCGATCCGCTTGTTGAAGAAACCCAGATCCAGCCCCTTGCCCGAGTAAGTCAGCCCCTCAGCTTCCGTATCGGATGGAGTCTGCGACACCCACAGCCCCGACGGAGCCTGTTCGTAATAAGGGCTCGCCGCCGTGCCCGCATTCAACGACCCCGTGTAGTACGCGGTGCCATAGGTCCCATTCAGATAAATGCCGAACCCGTGGAAGGCAACGATATTGCTTTCGGCTTCGAACCCCTGAGATATCGAGCTGGGTTGCAGAAAGTAAACCGTCTCGCTGGTCGTCGGATCCACCACGCCCGAGTAGCTGTTCTGGAATCGAATGTGATAGTAGTCGGCATCCAGCGTCGCCCGTTGCAGCTTCAGCACCGTTCCGGTCTGGTAAGTCGTGGACTTCTGCTGTTTCGGCGGTGTAAGCAATCCCGGCGTGGGATCGGCGGCCGAAGGAGTGTGATTGAAGTCGTACACATTGCTCGGCGGCACAATGCTCCCTGTCGCAACCTGTCCGTACACCGACCACTTCGGCAAAATGCGAAAATTCGCATCGATCGACGGCAGCCATGTCGTGAACGTGCCAGTATCCGTAACCGTTGTCGGGCAGCCTGTTGTCTGTCCCAGCGCGCAAAGATTGCCCACCGTCTTGCCATCGTCGGCTTTATGCAGAATGTCGAACGTATACGCCGCAAACTTCGTGCCGGCAGTTACATTCAACTTCGATCTCACGTGAAACTCGTACTCCGCGAATGGCTGATACGAGTTGGTCCAGAACGTCTCGTCAAAGTTCCCAAGTGGCTGATCGGCCCAGTTGTTCAGCGGGTCGCTCGGGTACTGGTGCCGGCTCGTACGCGCCCATTCGTACCATACGCCGCCGCGGAATACTCCAAATCTCGAGGTCTGCGTAACCTGCGAAATCTCTCCGTACTTCCGATAGCTGTTGTACTTGTCCACCGCGCAAGGCAGGGCCGCTATCCCTTTCTTGACCACTTGAACATCGCACGGAGCAATCGTAACTCCGTTGTAAGTCTTCGAGCCGTTCACCGTGGTTGCCTCGGTAATCGGAGTTGCATTCGTAAACAGCTCGTTGTTGTCGTAGTTATACGTGTACGGTTTGATCTCCATATACCAGCCGTGACCAAACTCCGTCTTCAACCCCACATATTCAAAGTCGGTCGGCACCAGGTAATGGTTGTACTGATAGTCCAGCCAGTTCACAGGGTCGGAGTTATTGGTCATCATGAACCTGATGCCCGCGCCCACAAATGCCGAGTTCGCGCCCGTGCATCCCCATGTGCCCGCACCCATTGTCTGGCAGCGCGTCGGATTCAAGCCATACGTATTGGCCCTCAGTTGAATCACCCCGCTGAAACCCGTCAGAACCGTCTTCGGCGAAAACTGGTACTGGTACAGCAGCGAGCCCGCATCCCGCGTGTTGTAGTTGAACGTCTGGTAACCGTCCGAGCTCATATGGTGAACGTCGATAAATAAATTCGATTTCTTGGGACCGCCAAACCATCCGAAGCTACCCGAGTTGAATGCTCCGTCATAGAGCTTCGTATTCCACGTCCCGTAGGAGAACGTCACGCGACCGTCCTGGTCATTCGTGAGAGGCTTCGAAAGCAAATGGATCGACCCACCAAACGGCGTCGGCCCGGTCGTCGAAGCCGATCCGGGGCTGCGATCGAAGTCCACTCCGCCAATCCATTGCGACGGAAAAAACGCCCACGAATGATGTGTCGGTGAATTCGTATCGTAAAAGGGAATCCCATCGAAATCGATATCGAAGTCGCCGTCCGGGAAGCCGCGAAAGTACGTCTTGCTCTGTCCCAACCCCACCCCGTCGCTGCTGAGCGTAAAGGTTCCCGGAACAATCTGAACAATCTCGCCGTAATCGGCAATCGGGGAAACAAAATTCTGAACATAGCTATTGGAGATCAGCGACTGTGCCGACCGTTCTTCCACAAACCCGCCGCTGGGCGCTGTCTGCGCCGCAATCGAATCGATGCCCGCATTCACGGTAACCTGCGTCGTCACCGAACTGATCCTCAACGACAGGCCCACTAGCTCTGTTTGTCCTTCAACAGCCTCAACCCCAGTCTTCGTGTTATCGGCAAACCCGTTCGCGCTTGCATTCACCGTGTACTTTCCGGCTGGCACGCTCGCAATCGAGTAATGCCCGCTCCCGTCGGTCACTGCAACGCTCTCCGCGCCCGTCGCTTCGTTCTTGACTCTCACTTGGGCATTCGCAATCCCTTTGCCCTCGACATCCAGAATTGTCCCGTTGATGGTTGAACCCGTAACTTGCGCATGTAGACCCACGACATAGAAAAGCATAAGTACGGATAGAGCCAATGCGAATAGACGCTCCTGTGCTCTGACGTTGAAGAGTGTCATGATGAACCTCCAAATGGAATTGAAATTTGATTTTTTTGCGAGACCGGGCTGGTCTCGCAGAGGAAATGCCCCACGCTGTGGAACCAGGGGATGCCTCAACATAGCAATCGAATGTTTCAATCTGGTTTCAAGAATATTTAAAACAAGTTACTAAATGCAGATGACTGAATGTTCATTTGCACGGTCCGCAACCGCCTCGCTGCTATCCTCAATCCATGAAGCAGAGACTCATCGCCATCTCCCTCGCGCTTCTTCTTCCCATCGCCGCATGCAAATCGAGCGCGCCGCCCCCATCGCCGTCTACAGCGCAGACCTCTTCAATCGGCCCGCAGCTTCCCACCGGCTCCGGCTTCGACTTCTATCTGCTCAATCTCTCCTGGTCGCCGGAGTTTTGCTACTCCCATCCCAGCGCCACCGAGTGCGCCGCCCACGCAGCGTTTGTCCTCCACGGCCTCTGGCCTCAGAACACCAACGGCACCTACCCCGAAAGCTGCTCCACAGCACCCGGCCCCGCCGACCCCGGCCAATTCAAAGACATTTATCCTGACCCAGGTCTGCTCCAACACGAGTGGCAAACCCACGGCACCTGCTCCTCGCTCAGCGCCGACGCCTTCTTCCAAACCGCCCGCTCCGCCGTCCGCTCCATAACTATCCCGCCCACTCTCGCAACACTCACTTCGCAGACATCGCTTCCCCCCAACCAGATCGTCGCCCTCTTCACCGCCAGCAACCCGTCAATCCCACCTGAAAGTTTCGCCGTCAGTTGCGGCCACAACTATCTCACCGCCATCGAGGTTTGCCTCGACAAGAGTCTTCATCCAATCCCCTGCAACTCCATCCGCTCCTGCCGAGCGAACACCGTCCGCATCCCGCCGCCATAATCGTTCTTCCGAACAGAAAGCGCCACTGGGCATAACTTCCGAGTGGGCGACGAAACGGGCGGAACTTCGCCGACGCCACCCCAGCGACGAAACGCAGTAGGATATAACGCTTACTCTCAACACCATGATCAATCACAAATTGGTTCTTACCCTTGCGCTGATGGTTACGCCGATTGCCCATTCCTTGACAGCGGTAACACTGCCATATCGCCTCGACTGTGATTCCGGTAAGGGCAACAAACAGACCATGCGCGTTCATGAGTTCACGGTTCTGCTTAGTCCCCGCGATGGAGGTTGTCACCTTGAAGTGTCGGGTACCGTAAGCGGCCCCCTGTTTGAGCGCACTGCAACCGGGATGCAAGTTTCCTCGGCACTAGACCTCGCCCACGACGGGCGACCGTTCTTGCTGATTCAGGCTGATACCAGCCCATACACAATGTGGTTGCTCTCACTCGGACCTCATCCGGGAGTTGTGGCTTCGGTAAAGAACGGGTACGGATTCTGGGTTCAGAATGGGTGTGCCGATGGGCGTTGGCATATATGGACCGAAGACGGTGCCTTCAAAGGAGAGCCAGAACTTGTAGACGTGTACCACTACGACCTCCTTGTTCCATTAGTCGTGCTCGACGTTCAAGGAGACAAACTTGTCGATGCCACGTCTCTCTGCAAGCCGTATTTTGAGCGTCGAATAGCTGCCATTCGGGCTGGATTGACTTCATTAGACATCGCGGCATTCAAGAATGGCAACATCAACGATGCGTTTCGTTCGAGAGAGCTGAAAGGCAAAATCCTGGGTATCGCGTTTGCTGATCTGTACAACGGAAATAATGCGGCTGCACGGGGAGTCTTGCGGGAGATGTGGCCCGACAAGGATCAGGAACGGGTTTGGCGATGGATGCTGCAGAAGCGTTCAAAGGGTGTGCTGGCGCATCTGAGCGATAAGGCCAAGTGATCGATATTTTGTCCACATGATCGCGGTCGTGTCACCGCCAATCCGGAAGCAACTCACAAGCCTGCGGCCATCCACCCAGAACCCTTCAAACTCGCTCGCGCCAAGTCCCAAAAACGAAAGGCCGGAGCTGGCATCCCAACTCCGGCCTTCATTCATTCGCAATCCGTAATTACCACCGGGACGAAAAATCAAACAAGCTGAAAAGGTCGTCGAGCGCCGGCGTATTGAGCGGTACATACGGACTTTCCGGCGTCGCAATCGGGTTGGGGAAGTTGTCGCGGCTGCGCCCGGTGATCGGGTTAAGCCGCCAGTTCGCTTCAATAAACTTGATGATCGAAACGTGATCGCCGTACTCATGAGCAATGTGCCCCGGCCGTGCATAGGGGGAGACCACAAGCAGAGGAATACGCGTGCCGTCGCCAAAATAATCCAGCGGCTGAACGTAGCCCGAGTCGTAGTAGCCGCCGCCTTCATCAAACGTGACGAAGATCGCGGTCTCGGACCACAGCTTCGGATTCGCCTTGACTTCGTCCACAATCTTCTTCACGAACGATTCGAACAGGTCCAGCTTGGATGAAGCCGGGTGGCCATCCACCAGTCCGCTGGGCTTGACGATCGAAACCGCCGGAAGCGTGCCATTGGCGATGTCGCTGTAGAGGTTCGCGGTGTCCTGGATATGGGCAGTGCGCACAGCCGCATTGGCCATGATCGAGGTGTCGTACTGGAAGGGATTGCAGATGTTGCAATACTCATCCGTGTTGGCGCCCATCGCGGCATAGTTTAGTTGGTACGGGTCGGGAACGTAGTTGTTCCACTGATCGCCGTAGTACTTCCATGAAATGTGCCTCTTGATCAGCTTGTCGCCGATGCTGGGTACCGACGACGGTGGAATCGTGAATGAGGTGTTATTGACGTTGGTGTCGGTATACGCGTTGTTGCCGTTGCCGAAGTATCCAGGGTTGTAGTTATTCAAAAGGTAGTAGCGGCCTGCCTCGCAATTCGGCTCGATCGGAGTCCTCAGCGAATGCAGGTAATTCACAATTGGAGCAACGCCCGGCTGCGTCGTGTCCGAGCAGTTTGTGTAGGAGCCGCCGCCGTATTGCGCAGAGCCATAACCACCTCCGCCGTAGCCATCTTCCGTATACCAGTTGTTGGTGTTTGCCGCAGGATTCGGATTCTCGATTTCGTCTACCGTGCCGGCATCGGCAGTACCCGTGCGAACCGCGTCGTTGTGCGGAGGAACGGCCGGATTGCCATTGCCGTCGCTGAACCAGATCGCGTCAGCGTGTCCGAACATGATGTGGTTGGCTCCCGTGCCGCCGTTCACCGACTGGTGGAAGTTGTCGCTCATCGCATAGGTGTCGGCGAGATACTTGAAGTAGGAAGCGTCACCCTTTTGCATGTTGTAGAAACCCATCGACGTGGATCCCTCGCCGGTGGTCACCGCGGTGGGTGAATACTCGGTGCTGAAATTTGCGGGTTGCGTAATGCCGTTGGTGCCCGCGCCCGTGGTAACTTCTACCCACGGAAACAGCTTCGCGTCGCAGCCCGAAGGATTTTCTGCCGTCGCATTGGCCGCGTTGCAATCTAACTGCTGCCACATCTGGTAGAACCGGTGAACCGGGCTGGCGGCGTAGGAATCGTAGGTAAACGTGCTTCCATTGGTCAGCTGAAACGGACCGGACGGAAGTGCGCTCACGTTGGTAATGCGCTGATCGGGGGTGGCGCTGGTCTGGCCCGTGCCGCCGGCAATCAACTCCTGATACCCGTCAGGCGTAAGGCCATTTTCAGACTGCTGCGCCAGTGTCAGACTGTCGCCCGTGACATAAGAGTCCTTCGGTCCGCCCACCAGCGGAGCAGGCAGCACCTGGCCGGGGAAGGCCGATTTGCTCGGGCTCAGCAGGAATGCGTCGGGCTGCTGATCCGCGGCTGCGGTTTGCGCGGCCTTCGAAAAGTTGGGCCCAGGCGTTCCATCGGCATTCACAATTCCTTCGGAGAGAAGGTTGAAAACCTTTTCGTGATGCCACCTCGGTACATAAGTTGCAAAGACGTGGTCGAAGCTGCGGTTCTCGCCGATAATCACGATGACATGCTTGATAGGTGTTCTGGTTTCGTGGTCTCTTGAATGAGACTCCGGTTGATCGGCTGCAAATGCATTGCCGAGTGCGAATTGAAATATCGCAACGGACACCAGCGTCTTCTTCGCGACATCGAGCGCCGCGAGTGCGACTTGCTTCATTGTCATTTAGTTCCTCCAGGGGAAGGTCGACTTTTTGACCTTGACTGGACCAAACCTAGACGCAGTTAGTTAAAATTCGCTCGCATAAATTCTTAACGCACGATGAAATCTCATCGTCGATGAGGATAATCGTCGAAGAAAATTAATTTAATTTTTGCAGACGCGCACTCGAGTTTTTGCATCGCGAAGATTTCTCCGCGTTGCACGGCATTTCCGCCTTCTGTTCAACCGATTGCGGACCCGCATCCACGCGACCTGCATCCACCCGAATCGACCCCATCATCCCCTTGTCCTCGTGCTCCAGCAAGTGACAGTGGTACACAAAAGTTCCCACTGTATTCGGATCGCGAAAATCCATCCGCAGGCGAACACTTGGGTAAGAAAGAGAGCGCCCGTTAAAGTAAGGCACGTTGATCGTGTCGCGAAGAAAGTTTTCGTTCACCGGCACTCCGTTGTAGTCCAGCAGCAGAAAGTGCAGTTGATGGATGTGGAACGCGTGCAGCTCGCTCGATCGGTTTTCGATAATCCAATCCTCGACCGTGCCCTGCTGCGCAACAATGTTCGGAACATCCGAACTCATATCGAACATCTTCGGCTTCTCCCCATCCACCGTCAGATAAAACTCAATGGCGCTGGTTGGGTCATTGGGCACGACAAGCTTTTCTGAAAAATAAAGCCGCCGCACGCGCACCGGCCTCACGTCTCCGAGCCATGACCTGCTTGCGGGTGGCGCCGGCAGCGGAGAGCTTTCCAGTTTCGAGCGCGGCTCGGGCGCATCCCGCGAAGCCACAATCCTCGCCAGCGCCCGGTTAGGATCGTTTTCGCCTCCCGGTCCAGTATCCACAGTGCGGGTCACAAGCAATCCGCTTTCGCCATCCGGCGGCCCATTCACGATGAATTCGACGCGCGCACCCGGAGGTACGCCGAGATGTGTCTGCGGATCGACTGATTCTCCTCTAGGGTCGTCGTGACTCATCGGAACGCCATCCATCGCCACAAGCTCCATCGCCTGCGGCGTCCGGTCGAATAGCACAGCGAGATTTAAATAAGTAATCGCCGAAGCGTTCAGCACGCGCCAAAGCTGCCGCTCGCCCGGCTTCATCTCAATAGTTGCGGGAGGGTAATCCGGATAAGGCACCGGCACATAGTTAATGGACAGATCTTTGGCCGGTTTCCCAAATCCGGTACCGGTGTTGGCTGCGTCGCCGTCGCGATCCACCAGAAACTTCGGCACCACCGGCTCCGACTTCGAAGGCGGAGCATTGGGATACATCAGGTCCTGGTCGCGAATAATCAACACGCGTTCCGGCAGCCCGGCTGCCGCTTTTTTATATCGTTCGATTCCTTCCACGATCAGCGCGCCGGAAGCGCCGCCGAGCATTGGAACCTTGCTGAAGCCGTGAATGTGCGGATGGTACCAGTAAAGTCCCGGCGGCTCGTCCTCCGGAATCCGAAACCGATATTCGAATGCCGGGTCGCCAGGTTCGATCGAAGTCTTCAGCACGTCGTCCTGATGGCAGACCGGAGGAATCGTAAGCCCGTGAAAGTGGAGGTTGGTTGAAACCGCGTCCATCATCCCGCTGGTGCAGGGTGTGCCATTGCCTTCAGATTCGCCGCCGGAGTTGTCGTGCACCATCGGCGCCATTCCGGAGCCCGGCGCGCTTCCGGGACCCGAAGCCATTCCCGAGCTCGGCGTCATTCCGGGCAAAGCCGTCAGGCTATTTTTCAAATGAAGGATCACCAGGTCCCCGGGACTCACGCGCAGATTGGGCGACTCCCGTCCCGCCCCATCCGTAAAGCAGAATCGAAGCGTGCCATCGGGATTCGCCGCGTTCTCTGCCGTCAGTTCCACTTCCAGCACGCCATTGCGGCTGCGCAAATCCTCCGGCTCTTCCACGATGCTCCCCACTGCGGGACGCGGGCAAACGCCGGTTGCGGATTGAGCGCCCGACGGCTGAGTCCCAACAAAGACAATGCATGCGACCAATGCAAGCAAGACAGATCCGGCGAATTTCGGCATCAATATATAAACTCTCAGGCATGTATTGCACCGAATTCTATGTGCGAACCCGTGGCTTGCGTGTGCTCACCCAGTCTCTGCCCCTGAAGTTAAAACACGGTGAATACACATCTCGAACCTCATCGCAATCCTGCGTGTTGGAACGGCAAATCTCCTGCAAACGACAATTCCACCTATAATCGGCAGAGGCAGCGCACAGGCTGCGTCGGCATCGACAGGCACTTCAATCAGGCGGGAAAGTGTGTTTGCTGTTTTGGGCGGCTCAACTCACTTGGCGCTCCCATGAACAGCTCATGAAAATGCCCCTCGGCCTGCCAGGCCATCGAATCCCCCCATCGGGCCGTGTGGTAGCGTTCTTGTGTGCCCACCTCCAACACACCAGGCACAGGCCCAACTGAGCCTGCGCAACCAGGCTCAGAGCGGCGCTTTACGTCTTGGCACGCCGCCACGGTCGCGCTCCTGGCACTCGGTTATTCCGGCTACTATTTCTGCCGCTCCGATCTCTCCGTGGTTTTGCCCGATCTGATGCACGATATGGCGCGCCACGGCATGACCGCGAGCAGCGCGCAGATTCGCCTCGGTTTCATCGCCTCGGTCGGCACCGTGGCCTACGCGCTCGGCAAGTTCGTCTCTGGCGCACTGGCCGACCTCGGTACCGGCCGCCGCAATTTCCTCGGCGGAATGGCCGGCTCTATCGTTTTCACCATCGTCTTTGCGATGAGCGGCGGATTTCCCATCTTCACGCTGGCATGGATCGGCAATCGGCTCTTCCAGTCGCAGGGGTGGGCAGGCCTGGTGAAGATTTCGTCGCGCTGGTTCTCCTACTCCACATACGGCTCCGTAATGGCCGTCGTGAGCCTGAGTTTTCTCTTCGGAGACGCGGTTTCCCGATGGATGATGAGCCAGTTGATGGCGCACGGCGTGGGCTGGCGCGGCGTGTTCTTCTTCGCGGCGGGGATGCTCGCGGTCTTGATGTTGACCAATCTGCTGCTCCTTCGCGAAGCGCCCGAGGACCGTGGGTTGCCCGCGCCCGAAGTCAATCCGAGAAACGTCTATGCGGACCTGGAGCCAACCGTCCACGGCGAACGGGCCCGCGTAAGCACGATCTTGCGCCCATTGCTCACCAGCTTTGCTTTCTGGATGGTCTGCGTGCTGGCGTTTGGAACCACCATGCTGCGGGAAACCTTCAACCTCTGGACGCCAACCTACTTTGTCCAGTTCGCCGGCCTTACCCCGAGCGCGGCAGCCGGTCACAGTGCGCTTTTCCCCCTCTGCGGCGGCATCTCCGTCTTGCTCGGCGGTTTCCTGAGCGACAAACTCGGCCCCAACGGCCGCAACATCCTCATCGTGTCCGGCATGACAGGCTGCACGGTCTGCCTGCTGCTGATGGGCAACGTGCCCGACCACGCGGGCCAGTGGGCGCCAACCATCCTTGTCGCGCTCGTCGGCTTCATGTTGCTCGGGCCCTACTCGTATCTGGCTGGCGCCATGTCGCTCGACTTCGGCGGTGAGCGCGGCAGCGCCACCGCGGCAGGCATCATCGATGGTTTTGGCTATTTGGCCGGGTGGCTCTCAGGCGACACGGTCGCGCGGATCGCCGTTGCCTTCGGCTGGCGCACCGCATTTCTCAGCCTTGCCGGAGTTTCGCTCCTCACTGCACTCGTCGGACTGGTGTTAACGCTCCATCAGAGAAAACACACTATCCAGATCGCCTGACCCAGCCATCCCGCTATTCCAAGCCTCCCGAATTCCCCCTTGATTCTCCGCAAACCCTCCTCAGAAACCAACCCCGTCACACCCCCATTCGCCTCGTAACCTCCGGCAGGTTACCGTACCCCAAAACCCCCAGGTACTGGCCCGCCACTCTCGGTCACCCATCTGTCCGTGCAGGTTGAGGCTAACGGAGTATGGCTAAGTGGGGTCTCCCCCTCCATAATCCAACCATTGACCTCCTCTGAATCTGGGGTTCAGAGGGGGAGTTGCTTCAATCGCCCTACTTTCCTTGGGCATTTGGAGTTGTTCATTACCCGCATCGCCGATTGTTGAATCAAGACACAGAGACCCAACCTCGATCCATCGCCGGCAACGAAAGCCGGAAGGCAAGCTCAGAGAATTCACCAGCGGAGGCAGCACCCATGAACAGCCTTTTACTGAGTCTCTATACCCGGTTCCAGAACCTGATGGACAGCGAGGACGGCCAGGATATGGTCGAGTATTCCTTGACCGTCGCTTTGATTGCCTTCGCCGCGGTCGCTGGCTCGCAGCATCTTGCCACCGGCATCAGCGCCTCTTACACCCACCTCAGCACCAAACTCGGCGGCTTCATCTCCTGATCCCCGGTCGATTGAGGATCGTCACGGCGCTCATCCACAACCATGGAAAGCGCCGTGACGTGGAGTTCTCGCCTGCCCCC
>JBARBP010000088.1:0-3750 GCA_049793195.1 Occallatibacter sp.
TTGGGCCCGCGGCGGTTGCGCCGTACGAGACTCCGGGGACGCAGGCATTTGCCGAGACGGTGCGGCCCTTCGTCCGCGACCACAACACGATTCTGCTGTCGAATCACGGCATCGTCTGCTGGGCAGATACCGTCAGCCATGCCGAGTGGTTTGTCGAGACCTTCGACACCTATTGCAAGACCTATCTGATCGCACAGCAGATTGGCAAGCCACTGAAGTTTTTCCCTGAAAACAAGATTCAGGAACTGCTGGAGATCAAGCGGCGGTTAGGCTTGCCAGATGCTCGGATGGGCCGGAGTTGAAGTAGCTGCGTTGGTGGAAGTTCCCATCTTGGTAAGAGAAGGCAGATCGCTGTGGCAACCGATTGCTACTGGTGCTGTTAAGCGCCTGACTCTGTTAGGCGTGGCACCGCAATGAAGCGATCAGGGCGGAAGTGCCCCGATTGTACGTAGATCAAAATCTCAGCCTGCCTTTGCCTTTCGAGTAGCGGCTGCTTTCCTCCCAGCGGCACGTCTCTTCCGCGTCACTACCGCCAATTTTGCTGAGGCGCTGCGCTCACTTGCTATTGCTGCGAGCCGATTGGGGCTTGCTTGGTCGCGAAGCATCTTCGTCAACTTGCGTGGAAATGGTATTTTGTGGAGCTTGGGTCTTGCCCTGTTTTCTGTGGGCATGGCAGCGATGAGAAGCGCCTCAATCTGGCTGCGGCTGTTTTGATCCTCTGGAACAAAGACAGAAAAGTGAGTCCAAAAGAGGTAATACGACGTATCCGGAAGGTTTGCATGATCCCAGAGGCGGCTTTTAAGCCTCGTAGCCTGCCCGACATAATATGGCACGTCGTCTCTGTACAGGACGTACACCCCGGGCTTTTTCAGTATTTCCAATTGAGGATCGTTTCTCAGGAATTCTCGCCCCTGATAAAACACTTCGCGAGGCCACATCCGAGCGTACTGAATCCGATTGGTGATTTTCGGTGGCATACCCGAACACTACCACGTAGGCACTAATAGCGGTTCCTCGATTTACGAACGATTCAGACATGATCGCCACAAGGGCGAGGGAAAAGCGAAACTATGGTACACTGTATTTGCGCTCAGTGATTTGGCCGTGAGCGGTAGCCTGCCAATTACAAGGCAGCTTGCCTTTTACAGATATTTTCCCCAAGCCCCTACAGCGTAGACCCTTGAGTTTCCCACCCGGCGACTCTGCCCTTGGACCATGTTTGGGTCCGGCAAGCCTTGAAGCCCCTGAATGTTCAGGCGCTTAAAGCCGGGAGTAAGCGGGATAGGGTTGCCAGACCGGCAATGGGCCGCCTGGCGTACAAGTAGCGTGTGGCAGCTCCGGGCCAGGCATTCTCCCCATTTTTGAATGCAAGCTGGTCAGTCTATTGGAACGACTTTCGGTTCTCCCTTACGCATATCGATAAGCAGGCTTGCGTCCACGTGTGACGTGTGCCTCCATGTCCGGCTCCGCCGGCAGGCCGCGAGGAAAAGCGGCTCCCGGAGCAGAAGAAAGAATATTTTGACAACCCAGTTTTCGCAGTTCAATCTATCCGCGCCCTTGATGGCGCGGCTCAACGCCAACAAATTTGAAATCCCAACCCCGGTTCAGGCCGGCTGCATTCCCCCGGCTCTTGAAGGCCGCGACGTGCTGGCGACCGCACAGACCGGAACCGGCAAGACGCTCGGTTTTCTCATCCCCATTGTGGAGATGCTGCAAACCTCTTCGGCCCGCGGGCCTGCGGCTCACGCTTTAATCCTGTTGCCCACGCGCGAGCTGGCGATGCAGGTGGAGCAGGCATTCCTCGCCATCCGTTCCAGCTCCGAGCAGACCGTGGCCCTGGTGGTCGGCGGGATGCAGGAGCGCGCGCAACTCGATGCGATTCGCCGCGGCGCCAAGCTCATTGTTGCAACTCCAGGGCGCCTCGAGGACTATCTCAAGCGCAAACTCATCCGGCTCGACCAGGTAAAGATCCTGGTGCTCGACGAAGTGGATCGCATGCTTGACATGGGCTTCCAGCCGGCCATCGCGCGGATCGCCACGACGCTGCCCGCTCAACGGCAGACGCTCTGCTACTCGGCCACGCTTGAGGGTGCAGTGAAAGAAGTGGCGCACAAGTACCTCAACAATCCCGCTCGCGTGGAGATCGGTTCCGTGCTCAAGCCTGCCGAGAATGTGGAGTTGCGCACCTTTGAAGTCGCTCCCGACAAGAAGCAGGAGCTACTCGAGCATTTGCTCGGCGCGGAGAAGGGCAGCTTCCTGGTCTTCGTGCGTACCAAGCACGGCGCAGACCGCGTAGCACGCCGCTTGACCCGCTCCGGCTGGTCGGCTACGCAGATTCACGGCGACCGTTCGCAACAGCAGCGCAACGCCGCTCTGCGCAGCTTCAGTGAAGGACATCACCGCGTGCTGGTGGCTACCGACGTTGCCGCTCGCGGCATCGATGTGGCCAACGTGGCGCATGTTATCAACTTCGACCTGCCCAAGGTGGCCGAGGACTTCGTCCACCGCGTTGGCCGCACTGGCCGCGCATCGGCGCATGGTGTTGCTTCAACTTTCGCCGGTCCCGCCGAGCGCGGTGACCTGCGCAAGATCGAGCGGACGCTGTCGATCCAGATGAAGCGCTTCCGGGTGAGCTCCGTGCACGAGAGCGCAGCGTAAAAAGCAGCTTCCGGCTACTAGCTCCTAGGTATTGCTGGCGACAATTTGAGTGCCCCGGATTTGGCGAGTGAGAGTCGCCGAATCCGGGGCACTTTCTTTGCCGGGGCGATGGAATGCTTGTTTGCACCGGAGTCTTTGCTGGAATTCGACAAAGAGATCTCCCATACAGAGGTGCATCGGTTGAAGCGGAGTTCTGGGCTAGGTAAGAGCAATCCACAGGATGGGTGACTGTTCTTTATTGAACACCAGCCATGCTTCGTCAGCTGGCGAAATCCCCTACTTTTCGTTGACTCCGACCCTCATTTCGGGTATTCTGAAGACCTTGCGCGGTGTTGCGCCTGGGGTCTGTGTGTACTCACCCGGACCTGGCTTACGGATGCCCCTGAAGGGGATTCGCTTGCAACAGGTTACAGGCCGTTGGACGTTCATTCAGTCCAGCCCAGCCAGAGCCCTTAGAGGGCCAACTCGAGCAGTTCTCACCCGAACAGATTTGTTTGGCAGTGGGTAGAAATGAGGCCCATGCGCTTTTGAGCGTGGGCAAATACGTTTTGTGCTGGGTTTTTTGAAGGCAGGAGTGAGATGAGTACCTTTGTTCCGAGCGGCAAAGATGTTGTCCGCAAGTTTTATGTGATCGATGCCAGCGGCAAGACGCTGGGACGGCTGGCGACCAAGGCTGCCGATGTGTTGAGCGGCAAGCTGAATCCCCAGTATGTGCCGTACATCGACACCGGCGACCACGTGATTGTGATCAACGCCGAGAAGGTTCGGCTGACCGGCCTGAAGGCCGGCCAGAAGCTCTATCGCCGCTATACCGGGTTTCCGGGCGGTCTGCGCGAAGAATCGTTTACGCGGCTTTTGAACCGCAAACCGGAAGCGATTCTGGAGCAGGCCATCAAGGGCATGCTGCCCAAGAGCAAGATGGGCCGCCAGATGGCGACCAAGCTCAAGGTTTATCGAGGCGACAAGCATCCCCACCAGGCGCAGATGCCGGTGGCGTTAGAGATTGCATAAGGACAGGGACTAGGGTTTTGGCCGGAGTGAATCCGGCGGAGAGAGCAGAGAATGGCAGATCTGGTTCAGTATTACGGGACG
>JBARBP010000089.1:0-15174 GCA_049793195.1 Occallatibacter sp.
GGTCGGTGTTGAGAACTTTTTCAGCGTAGTCGATGGAGCGGGTTTCCTTCGATCGCTTCTTCCAGGGAACGGCGAGCAGCCAGTCAATATAGTTGCGGCTGACGGTTGACTCGGCCGACATGGGCGGCATGGCTTCAAGCTTTTTCAATTCCTGAATGGCCTTGTCCAGAACTTCCTTGGGCATTCCGGCAGCTTCAATCTTCTTTTTCAGCTCGTCGAACTCGCTCTTCTCGCCGCGGCCCAGTTCCTTCTGGATGGCCTTGATCTTCTCGTTGAGGTAGTACTCTTTCTGCGCCCGCTCCATCTGCCGCTTTACGCGCGACTGGATGTTGCGGTCCAGATCCAGCTTTTCAATCTCCACGTCCAGCACGTCGGCGATGCGCGCCAGCCTGGCCGCCGGATCGAAGATGGCCAGCAGTTCCTGCTTCTCCTCGATGCCCAACTGCAGATTGGCGGCGATGGTGTCGCTCAGCTTGGCCGGCTCGTCCATCTTGACCGTGGCGATAATGGTCTCGTAGTTCAGCGACTGCTGCAGCTTCACATACTGCTCGAACAATCCCGTCACGCGCTGCATCAGTTGCTCGGCTGCCGGCGTCATCTCAAACTGGCCCTTGCCGGTGCGTACCGTCGCAACGAAGAAGCCGTCGCGATCGTTCACTTCGAGCGACTTGGCGCGCTCCACGCCTTCCACCAGTACCTTGATGTTGCCGTCGGGCATCTTCACGCTCTGCACAATGTTGCAGATGGACCCTACCTGAAAAATGTCCTTGGCCTTGGGCTCATCGATCGAGGCGTCGTGCTGCGTAGCCAGAAATATCTTCCTGTCGGCGCTGAGAGCCTCTTCAAGAGCCCTGACGCTCGACTCGCGGCCCACTACGAATGGCGTCATCATGTAGGGAAAGATCACCATGTCCCGGATGGGCATCATGGGCAGTTTGCGCGTCTCGCTTTTCTCGCGTTGTTGAGTCATATAGAGTTACCTTCCGTATTAGACGCGCCGCGCCAGCTCCGGCTTCAGGGCATTTTCGGAGCTCTTCTAGGGATTGTACAGCCTAACCGGATTGGGAGCGAATGACGCAAACGTGCAATCCGCTCACCCATTCGCTTCTCATGAACCTCATTCATAACACCACCCGCCCCGTGCAATTCCGCGTGGGAAAGCCTTCGCCCGCAGGCTCGGCTTTGAATCGGAGTAAATTTTGAAAAAACCTTCGCCTGTAACGAGAGTTCTTCGACCCAAAGTAAAAAGCGCGCGCAAATCGCCAAAGCTCCTGACTTATGCAGTCAAAACCACCAACTTTCGTCGGCCTTCAGGCAGAGTTTTGGCGAGAAATCAGGTTTTGCCCCAAAAATGTAGATGTATACATCTACGATTTTTGAAGAACGTATGTGTTTACATCTACAAACGGGCGCGAATGTAGGTCTATATTTCCCGCATTCGCACTGTGAAAATGTGAGATCGACGCCGGATTCCGAGGAAGGCCTGGGCCCAGTCGTGGCATGGAAGGGAGCGGCTGTATGATGCGTTTAAGAGGAGATTCGCCCAATGCCGGAACCGACAATCGCACAAAGAGGTCCCTATCCTGTGGAAGTGGAGGCGGGCAAGAGCTACGCCTGGTGTGCCTGCGGCATGAGCGCGAACCAGCCTTTCTGCGATGGAAGCCACAGGGGCGGCGAATTCACGCCGATAAAGTTTGTGGCCGAGAAGTCGGAGACTGTTTATCTTTGCGGATGCAAGCACACGGCGGATCGTCCATTTTGCGACGGAAGCCACTCCGGCGTTTGAGGACTCTCGGCTAGAAGTTTGGTGGCGCAGAGACTCTCGGAGTCAATTTTCAGTCGGCATTTTTGAGGCTGAGTCGACGACCAGGACTTCTACGCTGCCCTTGCGATTTTCGAGTCTCAGTCCCAACTGATCTTCGAGGGCGCGCTGCCATAATGTGGATCCATCTGTGCCCAACTCAGGGTGGATGTCCACGGAGAAGTCGTAGATGCCAGGAAGTCCAGTTTTATCGAGCACCGGAATGGGAGGCCCGCCGGCCTTTACCGGTTCGTTGGAATTCGCGGCCGCAGGAATGGACAACTGAACGGCCAGCAGATCGGCGAATTGGCGCAGATCCCCGTGAAAATGAAATCCGGGGTGGGCGCTGGCTTTTTCTTCTGCCGTCATCGGCTGGATCTTTGGACCCGATCTGCCAATCAACAACTCGTAGGCGCGCATTTCGCGTGTCTCGCTGTGCGTGGTCAGGCGGAAACGCTCGGCGAGGAGAGCGCGCAGCATCACGGCTTTCTGTTCGCGGGAACTGTCTTCGGATGATTTTGCTTCGATGTCGTATTCGTTTCGATCGAGCCAATCCGGTCCAAGGACTTGATTCATCTGCAGGCGATAGGCGTCGGCTATGAGCCGTTTCAGCGTGGCGTTCCGGGCCACGATGCCGTTGCGCGATTCAGTGAACTGATTGTTGTAGTCTGGCCCGACGGCGCGCTGACTTGGCCTGACGGAGGCAACGTCGAATGCCGGCTGCGCTCCGGATGAAGCCTGGCCAAATGCGGCGGAAACGAGAAGCGGAAGAGCGATGAGGACGCTAAGTGCGCGCATGGCCATCAGCATATTCTTTGATGCGGGTGTTGGCAAGGTATACCATATGGTCTATAATGCCATCATGAGCAACCATGAAGGCTGAGCTGCTCTTTAGCCAGCGCATCGATTACGACGATGGCACGATTGTTGAAATGGTGCTGTGGCGGGTTCCGTTGCCGGTGCCACCGTCGGCCCACCGTCTGAAGTACTCGCTGTTCTATGGGCGGCCTGGCATTCGCGACGTTGGCTACGACAATGAGCGCGGCAAAGACGATCACAGGCATTTTCAGGGCGAAGAAACCGCATATCGATTCAGCACCGTCGAAAACCTCATATCGGACTTCTGGGCGGATTTGCGGAGATTGCGAGGCGAGCAATGAACAAAGTCAAATTCACAGTTGGCGGCGCGATGGAGGAAGAGGCATCGAGCCGGTTTGTTGATGCATGGCATCGCGCGGAACGCGGAAAGAAGTTCCATGAGCGTCATCTGGCATTTGAGAGTTGGGATGCGCTGGCCCGTGTGCTTACCAGCAAGCGAATGGAGTTACTGCGATACGTTCGCCGGAACGACGTCACCAGCATCCGGTCATTGGCCAAGGCGCTCAAGCGCGATTACAGCAACGTTCATGCGGATGTGCAGGCGCTGGCGGGCGCGGGTCTTCTTGATACCACTCGCAAGGGAGTGCGCGCGGACTACGACGCAATTGAGACGAAGATTGCGATTTGAGTGTTGCCAGCCATGAAAGCGAGCGGGTGTCTGCAAATTGCAAAGGCTACCGCAGATCCTTCGACTCCCGTTGGTCGCTCAGGATGACAAGTCCAGAATTTGGAATGCAGCAAAAAGCCCCTTCCGCTGTTTGCGGAAGGGGCTTCTTCGTGCGAGCAAACCACGGTGCCTTCAACCTGCTTTTTCAAGCAGGCAAAGCGACAGGTCGCGGCGTTCGACCATGTCGCTGGTGATCTCGAGATCGCGCACACGCTTGTTGTTGGGCAAGTGGTACATGAGGTCGAGCATCAGCTCTTCGAGGATCATGCGCAAACCGCGCGCGCCAACCTTGCGGGCAAGAGCCTCGCGGGCGACGGCGCAGGTGGCTTCGTGCGTAAAGTGCAGGCGCACATTCTCAAACTCGAAGAGGCGCTGGTACTGCTTGAGAATCGCGTTCTTCGGCTTGGTGAGAATTTCAATCAAAGCACTCTCGTCGAGCTCGTCCAGGATTCCCATGACCGGCAGGCGCCCGACGAACTCCGGAATCAGGCCGTACTTGATCAGATCCTGCGGCTCGGTGCGGCGCAACAACTCGGTATCGCGATGCGAACGAGTGGTAGCCGCATCGGCTTCCGCATCCGTAGCCTTGAAGCCCAGCGCCTTCTTGCCAACGCGTCGGCCGACAACACGCTCCAGGCCCACAAACGCACCACCACAAATAAAGAGAATGTTGGTGGTATCGACAGCGGTGAACTCCTGATGCGGGTGCTTGCGTCCGCCCTGCGGTGGAACGTTAGCAACGGTGCCTTCCAGAATCTTGAGCAGCGCCTGCTGCACGCCCTCGCCCGAAACATCGCGGGTGATCGAGGGGTTCTCGTCCTTGCGGCCGATCTTGTCGATTTCGTCGATGTAGATGATGCCCTGCTGGGCGCGGGTGACGTCGCCGTCGGCGGCCTGCAGCAGCTTGAGAATAATGTTCTCGACATCCTCACCCACATAGCCGGCCTCGGTCAGCGTGGTCGCATCCACAATGGCGAAAGGTACGTCGAGCATCTTTGCCAGCGTGTGGGCAAGCAGCGTCTTGCCCGATCCGGTGGGACCGATGAGCAGAATGTTGCTCTTGGTCAACTCGACTTCGTTGTTGCGCAGGCGATTCATCTGGATGCGTTTGTAGTGGTTGTAGACGGCAACGGCGAGTTTCTTCTTGGTCTGGTCCTGGCCGATGACGAAGTCGTCGAGAAAGCTCTTCACTTCCTGGGGCTTGGGCAGGTGCCCGGCGGTTGCGGCAGGCGTCGTCTCGCCGCGATCGTCTTCGAGAATGGAGTTGCAGACGGCTACGCACTCGTCGCAGATGTAGGCACGCGGGTAGTCACTTGGGGATGATATGAGTTTGGCGACGGCATCCTGCGACTTGTGGCAGAACGAGCAGCGCAATGCTTCTTCGGGTCCCGTACGCGGTTTCATGATGTTGCTCCCTTATGGTCTTGCCCGTCGATCTCCGCCCCTGCGGTTTCGGCCTTCTTGCTTGAACTGTTACGTACGTGGCCGGTCGATGATTTCATCGACGATGCCATATTCCTTTGACTGCTGCGCGTTCATGATAAAGTCCCGCTCGACGTCGCGCTCGATGCGATCCAGCGGCTGGCCGGTGTGCTTGGCTATGAGCGTGTTGGTGATTTCGCGGATACGGAGAATTTCGCGCGCGTGAATGTCAATGTCGGTAGCCTGGCCGCTGAGGCCGCCCATGGAAGGCTGGTGGATGAGAATCCTGGAGTTGGGCAGCGCGAAGCGCTTGCCCTTGGTGCCGGCCAGCAGCAGAAAGGCGCCCATGCTGGCCGCCTGCCCAATGCAATACGTAACCACGTTGTTCTTGATGAACTGCATGGTGTCGTAAATCGCGAGACCGGCTGTAATGGAGCCGCCGGGAGAATTGATATAAAGCGAGACGTCCTTCTCCGGATCCTCGCCTTGCAAAAAGAGCATTTGGGCAACAATGAGATTGGCAACCTGGTCGTCGATGGGCGTGCCAAGAAAGATGATGTTGTCGCGTAGCAGACGCGAATAAATGTCGTAGGCGCGCTCGCCCCGGCTCGTCTGCTCTACCACCATGGGAACCAATGCCATTGAGTATTCTTCCCGTTTCTCCGTTTAGGGGCTGATTCAAGCCCGTTTCCTTTGTAACCGCACGTTCCGGCGTTGTATGTGCCGAACCGCACCCCACTTTCATCCGTCTGACTATCCTACGCGGGCAGCCTCTCATAGAGTGCCGAGGCAGTCTTTTCCCGCTTCAATTGCTCACGAATTCTAGCCATGCCGCCGTCCTGCGTCAATCGCACCTTTAGGGTATCCAGCGGCTCGCGGGACTGCAACGCTGCCAGTTGCAGCTCGTTGTCCAGTTCCTCGTCGCTGACCGTGATGTTCTCTTCCTGGGCGATGCGGTCAAGCAGCACGGATGACTTAACCTCGGCGACGGCGCTATCCCGCTGGGCGGTGCGCAGGCGAACAAAATCAAGCTTCCGCATTTGTTCGGGATCCATGCCCTGGGCTGCCAATGCTCGCAATCCGCGCTCGAGGCGGGCGTCAATCTGCTCCTGCACCAGCGACTCCGGCACCGGGAACGGATAGCGCTCAGTGAGCGCTGCAAACAACCGGTCCTTAGTTTCGCCTTCGACGCTGCGGCGCTTGCGGGCAGCCATGTGCTCGCGAACCCGCGCCTCAAGGTCGGCGAAGCTCTCATAGGCACCAATCTCTTTGGCAAATTCGTCGTTCAGCTCGGGCAGAGTGCGCTTCTTGATGGCCTTCACTTCCACTTCGTAGGCCACCGTTTTGCCGGCGAGCTTGGGCTCGGCGTAGTCGGCTGGATAAATGACCTCGGCTTTCAGCTCCTGGCCGGCCTTGGCTCCGCGCAACGCGCTGGAGAAAGCCTCCACTGTGTCTTTGCCGCCGATCTCGACCAGCGAGTCTTCGCCGGCTACGGGGGCTGCGTCAGCGTCGCCTTCAACCTGGCCCTTGTAGGTAATCTGCGCCCAGTCGCCATCCACAAGAGGGCGATCTTCTTCTACCGGCTCGATGGTGGCGCGCGACTCGCGCAGTTGCACAAGCTCCTGCTGATACTCCTCTTCCGTGATCTCCACGGAAGGCTTGTCGACGGTGACTGACTGGTAGCCCTCGATGGAGAAGTCGGGGATGTACTCGAAGACTGCCTTCACGTGGAGCGGCTGCGTGTCTTCCACAGTCAATTCCGTCACCTGCGGCTGTCCCACTGGCTTGACGCCGAGGTCGAGAACCGCCTTGTTGAATCGTTCAGGCAGCAGGCTGTCGATAACTTCCTTGCGAATCTCAGTGGCAAAACGGCGGCGGATGACCGTCTCCGGCACTTTGCCGGCGCGGAAACCGGGAATCTTTGCATATTTGCGGTAGTTGGCAGCCACGCCGCGATAGGCCTTGCTGACTTCTTCAGCAGGAATGTCCAGTACCAACTCACGGGTGCATTCCGGGTTGAGAACCGGGCCGTGCTGGTGGCCTTCGTGATCGTGACCTTGATGGTCGTGGCCTTCGCGAGCGTGGTCTTCGTGCTCCGCGCCGGTTGCAGCTTCTGCCGCTGCTGGTTGAAGGTTGTCTTCGATGGTGTCGGTCGAACTCAACGTTTTGCCTTCCAGGCTCGCCGCGGCGAGCCGATCGAACTGTCCCTTTGGCGGTTCCCGGCCGTAAGCCCTCTATTTCAGCTTGCCGGCTGCTCATCTTCACGTACGCAAAGCCGTTCACGATCAGACCACCGCCTGGGGCTGTCGCTTAAGGCGGAAGCAGCTCCCTGTGGCTGGGAATGTCTCATCTCATGGTAAGAGGGATTGCCGGAAGGGTCAAACCGGGCCGGCAATCGGGCCACGCAAAAGGACCGTAATAGGCACGTTACTGCTCAGTAACATAGGGCTTACGAACGTAACGAAGGAATCGAGGGTGGGCCGCTCCGCACTGCGCGAAGTGGGTGCGGGCTTCGTTTAGACTCAACTGGCCGTTCACGGTCAGGCGCACCTCAGAGGAGTCAGAGTCTTCCTGGCCATCGTCCTCCCACCAGCAAACAGGGCACAATCCCATTGCGTTCGGCGCTTCCAGCGTTTTGTATCCGCAGCATGGGCAGCGAAACCGAGTTACGACAGTCTCCACGGTTGGGTGGACGACAAAAATCAGGCGGGGTTTACCGCGAGATGAGCTTCAGTCTTCAGCTCTGAACTTGAGAGATTCTGCTCCCGCCACCTGTGAATAATCTGTGCGTTCTAGCGGCTGGGCACTGGAATCCGATCGCTGAGAGCTCTTTTTCAGAATCTGAAGACCAGCCCGGTGCCGATGCGCACGGGCGTGCCGGGTGAATGTCCAACGGCATGGATGTAATCGCCATTGACGCGCCAGGCAAAGAAAGGCGCAATGGGCAAATCCAAACCACCGCCTAATGCATATGCGAGGAAGGTTTCGGAGATGGCCGGTCCACTGCTATTAGCTGAGTGCTCGCCGCCAACCAAGGCGTGCGCAAAAATCTTGGGTCCCAGAGCGCCAAGTGTGATCCGCGGACCGAAGATGAAGGCTGTAGTTCGCGGGACGGTCGAATTGGCGCCAAGCCCGTAATGGGACACATCGCCTTCGATTCCGATAAAGGGCTGGTGCAACTTGATATGCATTGTGCCCTCCCAGCCGTTGAGTCCTCCCACATTTGAGTAGAACGCGTCTGTGCCAGTGCGGCTGTAGCCCAGGTAGACGTCTCCCTTGGGGACCTGCGCCTGTGCCGGCGGCGCAAAGCAAAGCGGGATGAACGAAAGCACAACAAGCACGAGGACGCATAACGTAGGTCTCGCGATCGTCACAGGCGGAACTCCCTCCTGGCCACACCTTCCCTGGCCTTTCAATAAGGGATGGTGGCAAGAGCGGCGTGGTTGCTTCTGCCGTGCGGCTCGCATGGAGCCCCGTAGATCGTACCGTGTGTCGCAGAGTAGAATCGGGCACCAGGAGGCAACCCCGGCTCATGCGCATCTCTCGCCCTTTCAGGGCTTGCTCTGTTTCCCGCGTTCTGTCCTGTATTTTGTGGACTGCAATCATCGTAGCCATGCCTGGCATGCTGGCAGCCGAGGCCCCGCTGCGCGTCGCCATCGTCGGCCTGGAGCATGGCCATGTGGAAGGGTTTTTCCGCTCGTTGCCCAGCCACAGCCATGTGCAGCTGGTTGGGATTGCCGACGCCGATCCCGCGCTTTTCGCCAAATACCGCAAAGAATTTGGTTTGCCTGAGACCCTCTTCTTCAAGAGCATGGCCAACATGATCGAAGTGCGCCGCCCCCAGGCGGTGTTGGTCTACACTTCCGTCGGCGAGCACCGTCACGCCATTGAAATCGCTGCTCAATATGGCGTATCGGCCATGGTGGAGAAACCACTCACCATCTCGCTCGAAGACGCGCTCGCGATCCGCCGAACCGCACGCCACTACCATATTCATGTTCTGGTCAACTACGAGACAACCTGGTATGCAAGCAACCGCGCCGCGTATGACGAGCTCGAACACGGCAGCCTGGGCGCTGTCCGCCGCGTGGTGGTTCACGATGGGCACCAGGGGCCAAAAGAGATCGGCGTGCCCCCGGAGTTCTTGAGCTGGCTCACCGACCCTGCGCAGAATGGCGCCGGCGCCCTCTACGACTTCGGCTGCTACGGCGTCGACCTGATGACCTGGCTCATGCACGGCGAAACTCCGCTCACCGTGACCGCCGTGCTGAATCACGACAAGCCGGAGATCTATCGCAACGTGGACGACGACGCAACAGTCGTTCTCACCTATCCGCACGCGCAGGCGTTGATTCAGGCTTCGTGGAACTGGCCCTTCAGCCGTAAGGATATGGAGGTCTATGGCGCCACCGGTTACGCCATAACTGTGGGGCCGGACAAGTTGCGCGTGCGCCATGAACACGATAACGACGAACGGTTAATAACAGCCGCCCGGCTCAATTCGCCAGACGATGACTCGCTCGACCACCTTGACGCCGAACTCTCCGGCCGCATCCTGTCAGTCGGCGATCTGTCCGCCCTCGACACCAATGTCATCGTCATGCAAATACTCGATGCGGCCCGCGAATCGGCGCGCACTGGGAGAACTGTACGGTTGACGAAGTTAGAGGAATAACGCCCTCTCCGGTTCCTCACCGGATATATCTAAAGTATGAACGAATCTTCATGACGCAAAAGGCCTGAATCGGATTTGCAGTCGTCTAAACTGGGCAGAACGCGCGCCCGGGCAAACGTGCGCCGGTCCATACGCAACTTGAAGGAGACCTGGACCTTGAGAACCGGCTCTTACAGAAACATCGCACTACTGAGTATTGTCATTTGCACCTGCCTGGTATCGACCCCCTGGACCTTGGTTGCACAAAACACACAGAATCCGGAGATGAGCCTGCCTGACGCTCCGGCAGTTGCGCGGCTTTCGATCACGGAGTTCGCGGGTTTACCTCCTGCTCCAGAACCGAGCGAACAGCAGACGCAACCTGCTGACGAGAATCATCCGAGTCAGCAGGGTCAGCCCCAACAGGGCCAACCTCCGACGAACCCCTCAGGTTCAGGCAGCGAGCCCTCATTGAGCGATCTGGGGTTTACGCCGCAGCAGACACAAGCGAATGCAAGACTGCAGGCCATGCTCGATCGGCGCACGCACATGCTGAAAGTTCATCAACGCCTGGGATTGATCACTACGCTTCCCATGGCTGCGGCGGTCATCACCGGCCCCATGGCCAAGGCAAAAGGCAGGAATGGGCAAACAATTACGGAGCCCTCTCAGGCTAATCTCGATTTTCACGCCGCGCTGGGAGGCGCAACGACTGCCCTCTACGGCGCAACGGCTTACTACGCGATCTTCGCTCCCAAGGTGCCGGGATCAAAACGCCGCGGGGCCATTCGCCTGCACCGCGCCCTCGCTTTTGTGCATGGACCGGGGATGATTGCCACACCGATCCTGGGAGCTATGGCCTTTAAGCAGGAGCAGGCTGGCGAAAAAGTGCATGGCATTGCCTCCGCGCATGGCACCGTCGCGTGGGCCACGGTGGCGGCCTACGGCGCTGCGATCGTCTCCGTCTCCTGGCCTATCAAGCTGAAGTTCTAGACGATTGCGCTTACTCATATGAGTGAAGGCGAGGAGGAAATGTGCTCCGTAAGATCCTGCTGACATGGATGATGCTTGTTCTCCCCGTCTTCTGCCGCGCAGAGGGCGAGTGGGTGCTGCAGCAGTCGATGCTGAGTTATCACATGTCTCATCCCATGCACCAGGTGGATGGCGTAAGCCGCGCGGCAAAAGGCAAGGGCGCTTGCCACGCCGGGAGCTGCGACTTTCTGATCGCTGCGCCGGTAAACAGCTTCGACTCCGGCGACAGCAACCGCGACCTGCACATGGTTCAGGTGACGCGCGGCGCGCAATTCCCGATGGTCGTGGTGCGAACACGGATCCCCGAACAGGCTCCGCCCTCGGGAACCATCTACGCCGACCTCGAAGTACAGTTTGCCGGGCAGACGGTGAAGTACAACCACGTTCCATTCGAGAAATCGATGAGCGGCAGCGAAGTCCGCATCACGGGAACAGTTCCTGCGACATGTTCGGATTTCAAGATCGATCCGCCATCGTTCCTGGCGTTTCCGATCAAGAACGAGATCCCGGTCCGCGTCGAAATGACCTGGCGGTCGATGTAGCCTGGTCACCGGTCCTAGAGGGCAATCGCGGTTAGCCACAAACGCTACTTCGTGTACTGGCTCGGCTTCGGCGGTTCCATCCCGGTATCGATCTTGTTCCACTGCTTGCCTGCAAAGTCGTTCCCCCGGCCTGCACGCAAGAGAATCACTCCTTGCCCTGAGGGCGGATGGATGGTGTCCTGTAGCCCTCGCGTGCAAGGTGCGCTCCCATCTGCGCGTACATGGCCTCATCGTTTGGCTGCCACGTGGCCAGGCCGTCCACATAGCGGTTGTACATGCAGAATGCGGCGGCTATCAGCACCGTGTCGTGAATCTCGGTGTCGGTTGCTCCAACCTCGCGGGCAGCATCTACGGCGGCGCGTGTCACGAGCTTTCCTCCGCGCTGCACCTGACCAGCAATGACAAGCAGTCGCTTCAGCTTTTCCGAGATGGGCGCTTGCTGAAAATCGGCATGAACCTGTTTGACCATCTTGCTGTCGCCCAGATGACATGCAGCGGCCGCGCCATGACTGGTCTGGCAAAAGTAGCACTCGTTGAGCGAAGAGACGTAGGTCGCAATCAGCTCACGCTCGCCAGGGGATAGGCTATTGGCTTCGTGTAACAGAATATGAGCCAGCTCCCGCAGAGGCTTGGCCGTTTCAGGCCTGAATGCAAAGGCGGAACTGATTCCCGGTAATTCGACCGGCAATGGAATATGCGGCATTTTCAAGCTCCTTGCTCTGTGTGGTTCTGCGTTCTATGCGTTGCTCTTTTGCGGTAAATACTCCCGGCTCATGGATACGTATCCTTCTTTTGCGGTCTTGCGGCCGCGCTGCCGATAAAGCTCTTCGTCGTGCGGCTGCCAGGTGTCCAGGCCATCCACGTAGCGGTTAAACATGCAGAATGCCGCGGCTATCAGCACAGTGTCGTGAATCTCCGTGTCCGTCGCTCCGGCGGTTCGAGCCGCTTCAACATCGTGTGCGGTTACATTTTTGCCGCCCTTTTGCACCTTGCCCGCAATCGCCAGCAGCGCCTTGAGCTTTTCGGAGATAGCCGCGCTCCCAAAGTCGGTCTTCACGCAGCGAACCAGTTCTTCATCTCCTTCCAGGTGCGCCGCGGCAATGGCGCCATGAACAGTCTGGCAAAAGTAGCAATCGTTCTGCGAGGAGACATAGGTCGCAATCAGTTCGCGTTCTCCCGGGGTAAGAGAGTTCGGAGCATGAAGAAGGATCTCCGCCAACTCATTGAGCGGCTTGGCGGTCTCGGGACGAAAGGCCATGGCTGCGCGAATGCCTTGCAGTCCATCGGGAAGACGTATGTGTGCCATGTGATGAATCAGCTCCCTTCATTGGGCAGGGGCGCCGTAACCTGGCGCGCGGTCAGGAATTGATGGATGGGCAACCCGCAGAGCACAATCAGGACTCCGATCAGGGCCGGCAACGGGTTATGCATGAGAATCAGCAAGTCAATAAGCGCACAGAAGGCGATGAACATGACCGGCGCCCAGGGGAACCACCAGCCCCGGACAGGATCGGCCATGCGAAACAATGTGGACGCGGCAAGCGCCAGAAACAGTACGGCCGAAAAGATGATGTAAGCCAGGAGGCGATCGAATGCCCCCAGGAAAAGCACCGCGAGCGAAAGGCACGTCTGCAGCAGAATTGCGTTGGCAGGCGTGCCGAAATGCGGATGCAGTTTAGCAAACGCCGGAAAGAAAGCGCCGGTCTGCGCCATGGCGCGGGTCACTCGCGGCGAGGCCATTGTAAGCGCGGCCATTCCGCCGAAAACGCACACCAGAACGCATGCCGAAAGCAGCTTCGCACCCGCCGCGCCAAACAAGACCTCACCAAACTGCGCGACGAAGGCAGTGTTTGAAGTGATGCGGTCGATTGGCAGCACCGCAAGAAACGCAGTACTTATAAGCAAGTAAATGAGCGTGACCAGCGCGACGCCACATAGAAATGCAAGCGGCAGCGTACGTCTTGGATTGCGCACCTCGCCGGCAATCTTGCTTGCCTCCCACCACCCTCCAAAGCTGAAGAAGGCCGCGACAATGGCGCCGGCGATAGCAGGAATCAGGGCTTCCGACCCAGGGCGCCGCGTTGCCAGAGGCATCAGGTTGTTCAGGTGCGCATGTCCTGAGACAGCAGCCCACGCGACCAGTGCAAATAGGATGAAGAGCTTCAGCATGTTGATGATTGTCATCAAAGAACCGCTCAAGCGCGTGCCAAGGAAGTTGACAATGCCGAAGGCGCAAAGAATGCCTGCCGGCACAAAGGCCATCGCTCTTACATCGAGCGGGAGCAACTGCGCTACATAGGCTGAGGCGCCTACAGCCAGGGCGGCGGCTACCCCTGGGTACATCACGATGGAGCACATCCAGCCATAAAGAAAAGCAATGCGGTCGCCATAGCCGGCGCGCAAATAAACATACTCTCCCCCGGACTCCGGGAAACGAATGGCCAGCTCGGCGTAGCACAGCGCACCGCAGGTCGCCATCAAGGCCATCCCCATCCAGACCAGTCCGAGCAAAAGAGGCGAGCCGAGCGACTTGGCCATGGTCGCCGGTGTGAGAAAAATGCCGAGCGCAATGGACTCGCCAACCACGATGGCTATCGCGGCAGGGAGACCGAACTGGCGACGCTCAGAGGAATCAGGGGAAGACACAACGGACATTCTACGACTAAGAGAACACACCGAGGCAAAGATTGCAGCCACAGAAGGTTGGAGGAGAATCTCCATCGAAAGGCGGAAGACTGAATGCTCACCCACCTGTAGGATTCGTCTCGGCCAGGCTTCCCCCCGCCAGCGACCAGCGACTCTGCTCAGCAGTTCAATTGCGACCGTTCGCCGCGGTCAATTCCGGAGGATCCATCGATGCACAGGCTCTCAGCCGCACTTTGTCTTTTCATGCTCTGCACCGCAGCGGCGATACAGGCACAGATACCAACCTCAACCGTGTCAGGAATCGTAAAGGACTCCCAGGGAGCCATCGTTCGGGGAGCAAAGGTTGTTGTCACCAGCCTCGCTCAGGGCGCCACACGCGAAAGCGTCACCAATTCGGATGGGGTCTTTTCGATTCCGGATTTGCTGCCGGGGGCCTATCGCGCCGAGGTCAGCGCGAAGGACTTCGCAACAGCTCAGTATGCAGGCATCGTGCTCGAAGCCGGCCGCACGTTTACGCTCGATGCAACCCTGGCGCCCGCAGGCCAGGTGACAACGGTGAATGTGACCGCGGCGGCGCAGACAGTTGACCTGACGCAATCCATGCTGCAGGGCCAAATCACTGAGAGCACGATCGCAAGCATTCCGCTCAACGGGCGCAATTTTCTCGAGCTGGCTTATCTGCTTCCCGGCAATCGTCCCGCGCCTACGTTCGATCCCACCAAGACCAATACGCTTGAGGTCAGTTCCGCGGGCGGGTTTGGCCGAGGCGGCAACATCACCATCGATGGCGGCGATAACAACGACGAAGTGGTGGGCGGAACACTCTCGAATCTTCCCGAGGATTCTATCGGAGAGTTCCAGATTGCGACTGCACGCTTCACAGCGGAGGTCGGTCGCTCCGGCAACAGCATCATCAATATCATTACGCGGTCTGGAACGAATGCATTTCATGGTTCGGGATTCCTGTTTGAGCGGAACCGCAACCTGCAGGCGCTGCCGGCGACTTTCGGCGCAGGCCAAACGACGCCTCCATTTGACCGCGAACAGTATGGAGGTTCCATCGGCGGTCCGTTCAGGAAAGACAAGGCATGGTGGTTTTCCTCCGCTGAATTCCGCCACCAGAATTCTTCCATCCAGACCGGCACGCGCGACTTCACCACAGACGCCATCAACGACACGGCCGCCACAGCGCCACTGCGCGACTTTCTTTTATCCAACCGCGTGGACTACCAACTGAATGAAGCCAATACTCTCAGCGGCCGCTACAGTTTCAATCGCTCTACGGATACGGCACAGGCCAGCGCATCTTCTGAGACGCCGCTCAGCACGGCTGCAGAAAGGCAAAACTCGCTGAATCGCTTCAACTCGGTTGAGGCAGCGTGGACGAAGGTATTGTCTCCCAGCAAGACAAACGAACTCTCCTACCACTACGACAATTTCTATAACGACATTCCACCTTACCCCGGTGCCGCACCGCTCACCGATCCGCAGCTCACCATTGGCAGTGAGATAATCTTTCCCGACCTTGCCG
>JBARBP010000090.1:0-5136 GCA_049793195.1 Occallatibacter sp.
TTCGGGATACTCGCGCACCCGCGCACTGATCAAATGATTGGGCACAATAGGCTGCAGCAGCTCAAACCAGAACAGCGAAATCTGCGTAAGAATTTTTCCTTTGCCTGGAATGCCCGTTCCCAGCACATGATCGAATGCTGAAATGCGGTCCGTGGCCACCAGCAGCAATGTGTCGCCAATCGCGTAAAGATCGCGCACCTTGCCCCGTCCAAGCAGGGGTGTCGCGCCAAGATTCGTGGTGAGCAGTGCGGCCAAGCGTGGGTCCTTCTCTTGCAGGAACTGAATCTCCGATTGTGGAGTGCGATTGAAGCTTTGTCAATCGGACAATTTTCGTTTGCAGTGCGATTTTCGCGGGTGCGCTTTCGCGTTTGACCGATTCAATCGGGATCAGGTCGGCCCCGTCGATACCGGAAAGCAAAATTCCCGGAAAAGTCAGGTTGCCATGAATACACACACTAGTGTGACGGCCGTCACGGACCGCCCTCCCGACATAGGAGAAACTTCGATTGTCAACATGGTTCAGAGGGCGTGTAAGAAAGTCCTCTTAGAGCCGGGCGACACGAGGCAGCAGTGGAAAGGGGAAGCCGCTACTAGCTTCGTTCAAACTGGGATCACCAGTAGCCGCGCGCTACCGACCTCCAGCGTCGGCTACTGGTCCCCGATATTATCTTGTTCTCATACAAGGCCTCCGAAGAGAAGTTATCCTTCGGGGGCGTTTTCTTGCCCCCAACTCGCCCTCATCACAAACACAATACCCGGTACCCCATTTGGGCGCCGCCCGCCTCCCCGGCGTGTGCCTCGGCCATTTCGCATCAACCCAGGCCACATTGCCCGGAACTTCAAAAGCGCGTCTTTTGACTTCTACGGTATTCTGAGAGCTATTCTCGAAGGAGTGATTTTGGATATGGAAGCTACGCCCTTGCCTTTACAGGACTCATTTGCTCGCGAGTTTGCCCAGGAGTGGGTTGACTCCTGGAACAGCCACGACTTGGAGCGCATCTTGACTCATTATGAGGATGATGTGCTCCTTAGCTCTCCCGTCGCGCTCAAGTTGCTGAATGGAGATGGCACGGTGCGTGGAAAGGCCGCATTGCGCGAGTACTTCCTCCGGGGTCTTCAGGCCTACCCGGATCTCCAATTCGATCTGATTGATATCCTCTGGGGCACGGAGACGATCGTCCTCTGCTATGTCAACAATGTTCGCGGCACCAAAACCGCCGAAGTCTTGCTGCTCAGTCCCGCGCGGAAGATCCGCCGCGTGTGGGCCAACTACAACCAGTAGCCGCGCGCTACCGGCCTCCAGCGTCGGCTACTGGTCCCCGATATTATCTTGTTCTCATACAAGGCCTCCGAAGAGACGTTATCCTCCGGGGGCGTTTTCTTGCCTCCCATTCCATCCACGAACGCTCAATCCGCCCCGCCCAATCAGAATCGGTTTCTGAATTCGCCGCCATCCAGGCCCAACCCGATGGCCCGGCGATTTCTTGCTTCCATCCCGTTCGGCGCGTCCAGTGGCGATGATGCGCAACCCGGGAGTCTCCCGGCCACCTGAGCGCTTAGCGGGACTCGCCGAGATCTTCCTGTTCGATCAGTTCTTGAACGCGCTGTTTCACCTCATCACGAATCGCCCGGACCTGCTCTGCGGACAGGCCCTTCGGATCGCGAAGCGGCCAGTCGTTACGGCGCAGGCCGGGCACGTAAGGGCACTTGTCCCCGCACCCCATTGTAATGAGGAGCTGGGCGCCCTGCGCCAACTCCTCTGTGAGCTTCTGGGGCCTTGCACCACGGAGGTCGATTCCGACCTCCTGCATAGCGGACTGCACTTCGGGATGGACGCAATCGCCCGGCTCAGTGCCCGCAGACATGGCTCTTGCCTTCTGCGGGTCTGCGAGATAGTTGAAGAACGCGGCGGCCATCTGAGACCGCCCGGCGTTATGGACGCAGGCAAAGATTACTTTGAGCATGATGTCTCCCTATGAGCAGCAGCCCGGAGCACAGCATGGCGCGGCTATCTTGCCTATGGTTCCCGTCTTCGGCTTGATGGCGTAGACCTTCACACTTGCGGCTGCGGCGTTCACGTCGTATTGGCTCAGGAGGTCTGAAAGCTCCTCGTGGAGCGTCGCCCTATCGGCGGATGGGGCAGACGCGCAGGTTGACCCCCCCTCCATCGCGGGAGAGCAGCATCCGGACTGGCTTTCCACCTTCGCATAGGCGTTCAGGTCTGAACCGCTGTCCACGATCTCCACATGCTGAAAGCCCGCGGCCAGCAACCCAGCACGATAATCATCCATCCGGATGGCGCCAGCGATACAGCCCACGTATGCGGCCATGCTTTGGGCAATGGCTGTGGGCAGCTCTGCCTTGAGCGCAATGTCGCTCAGTGCGAGGCGACCGCCCGGTTTAAGAACGCGGGCAATCTCGCGGAACACAGCGGGCTTGTCCGGGGCAAGGTTTAGAACGCAGTTGGAGATAACGCAGTCGACCGAAGCGTCCGGCAAGGGGATGTTGTCGATGGTGGACAGATGGAATTCGACATTTGTGTAGCCACCAGCCATCGCGTTTGCGCGTGCGCGCTCAATCATGGCCGGCGTCATGTCGATACCGATGGCCCTGCCCCCCGGCCCAACCAGCTTCGCTGCCAGAAAAACGTCCAGGCCGCCGCCAGAGCCCAGGTCTACAACAACCTCACCGAGCCGAATGTGAGCGGTAGCCGTGGGATTCCCGCATGACAAGCCCATATTAGCCTCGGCGGGGATCGACGTTAGCTCTTCAGCCGAGTAGCCGAAGGCTTCCGCCACGGCCTTTACGCCTGAATCGTTGCTTGAAAGCGTGCTCTCTGCGGCCGCGCCATACTTCGACCGGACGGAATCAAGAATTTCTGCCATGCATAGCCTCCGATGTATTCGCCTAGCTGAATATATTCCTTGCAATCACATTCGTCAAGGCGTATACATTATGCATGGCCAGAAAACCTCAATTCGATCTGCCCAGGTTCTTTCAGGCACTAGGTGACACAACGCGCCTTCGGCTGCTCAACCTGATGGGAGAACAGGAGGTCTGCGTCTGCTATTTCACTGAGATTCTGGGTGGTCCTCAGCCGAAGATTTCTCGGCATCTTGCGTATCTCCGTAACGCAGGCATCGTCTCGGCCCGGCGCGAGGGCAAGTGGATGCATTACCGTATCGTCATGCCGCCGCACATCGGGGCTACGCAGGTACTTCGGCAGACGCTAGAGTCCCTCAAGGACGATAAGGCGATGCGGGCTGACCGCGCACGCCTCACCAAGGCTTGCTGTTCTCCAGCGAAATACGCCCTTGACGGCGCTCCATTGCCAGCGGCTGTGTCTGAGTCGCCCTGTGAGGCTTGCTAGTGGCTGCGGCCGTGACGCAAGGCCGTGCGTGCGCACCGGCTCAACGCAAAAAGCTCTCGTTCCTCGACCGCTTCCTTACGCTCTGGATATTCCTTGCGATGGCTGTAGGTGTCGGCATCGGGCATTTTGTGCCCCGCACCGCTGCATTCGTGAATCGCTTTCAGACTGGCGCCACAAACATCCCCATCGCCATCGGTCTGATCGTGATGATGTTTCCGCCTTTGGCGAGGGTCCGCTATGAAAAGCTGGGCGATATCTTCCGCAACAAGCGAGTTCTGGGCCTGTCTCTGGTACAGAACTGGGTTATCGGCCCCGCGCTCATGTTCGCGCTCGCCGTGCTCTTCTTGCGCGGCGAACCAGCATACATGCGCGGTTTGATCCTGATTGGCATTGCCCGATGTATCGCGATGGTATTGGTCTGGAACGAACTGGCGGAGGGCGACACGGATTACGTCGCCGGACTCGTCGCTATCAACAGCGTCTTTCAGGTGCTCTTCTACAGCTTCTATGCTTGGGCGTTTCTGACAGTGCTGCCCAAGTGGTTCGGCCTTCAGGGAAGCGTTGTAAACATCGGCATCGAGCAGATTGCGAAAAGTGTTGGCCTGTATCTGGGAGTGCCGTTTGCTTCGGGCTTCCTGACGCGGTACACGCTCATCCGGGCGAAGGGAGAGGAATGGTACCGCGTACGCTTCGTGCCTCTCATCAGTCCGCTCACGCTCGTCGCGCTGCTATTCACCATCCTTGTGATGTTCTCCCTAAAGGGTGATTTGATCGTGCGGTTGCCGCTGGACGTGGTGAAGATCGCTGTCCCGTTGGTCGTGTACTTCCTCATCATGTTCCTGATGAGTTTCTGGATGGGAAAACGCTTAGGCGCCGACTACGCGCAGTCAGCCACGCTCTCATTTACCGCTGCCGGAAACAACTTCGAACTGGCTATCGCTGTTGCGGTCGCGGTGTTCGGGTTGAATTCCGGGGAGGCTTTTGTCGGAGTCGTGGGGCCTCTGATAGAAGTGCCCGCCCTCATCGGCTTGGTGAACGTGGCCTTCTGGTTGCGTAAACGGCTCTATACGACATGAGATTAGTACCGATATGTCGGCATGTGTTCGTCAATCCGTCGCGGTAGCTCTTGGGTTGACGCAATCTGGCCAATGCGCTCCTCGAGCGCGAATTGCAGTGGCCCGATCGGATAGGAATCGGGCAACACCCATGGCTCCGGAAACCATCCTCGCTGGATCCAAAATCCCCACGCCACCCGCTCGCCAGGCACAAGCAACCGGTCCTGATCCGTCCCGATCTGCCAATTCGCCGCTCCCCTCCCCTTTCAATCGCCGCCGCCCAACAAAACCAACCGTCCTTTTGCAGATCATTACCCTCAATAGGTGCACAATCACTTCATAGCTGTCTTTCACCCGCGCTTTCGAAAGGAATCCGCACAGGACGCGAGTCGACACCGGCAGCAAAGCCCTGTCCACGGTCCATTGACCACTGACCACTGTCGTTAACCCCTGCAATTAGAGGAGGTTGCGGATAACTCCAATGTCTTCATGATTTTAGGGTCCCCCTCCCTAAGTCCATACGGCAGACGAATTTAGCCATTTGGGGGGGAGGGGGGGATCCAGTGGGAAGAACACGTCTCGTTCATTTCATGAGATGGCCCGGCGCCCCATAGACAGCCCTGAGCGGAGTCGAATCAACCCCATCCGCCGCGGGGGACGACATGAGAAGGAACGAAGCCCATCCTAAGCGCAACGGAGGGACCCCTGATC
>JBARBP010000091.1:0-1857 GCA_049793195.1 Occallatibacter sp.
AGGAGATGTTCAATTCGTAGGCCGCCAGCCCCTCGGCGTCCTCCAGCGTCCGGATCACCTCCACGTAGTCTGCGATCGTATGCCCGAAGACGTTGGCAATCACGGCAGTGTGGTAACGGCGCAACAGTGGCAGCCTGTCCGCGATGAACGCCCGCACCCCGATATTCTGCAGCCCGATGGCATTGACCATGCCACTGGCCGTCTCGCAGATCCTGGGAGAAGCCGCGCCTTCCATCGGCTGCGCGGAAAGCCCCTTGACCACGAGTCCGCCAAGCCGGTTCAGGTCCACCAGGTGCGCGAACTCCACTCCATACGCAAAAGTGCCACTCGCGGCGATGATCGGGTTTTTTAGGGTAAGGGTACCAATGCTGACTCGGAGGTCAACTGAAGCGGGCCGTTGAGGGCTGCGTGCCGGCGCCGACGAACTCACAATGCGCTCAGTCTAACACGCCGGTCAAGATTTCAGCGCGCCGGGCGGTGTGGTCAGTCTCCGATTACGCGACAGCTACGTGAACCCGCGATACAATTATGGAGAACTTGCCGCGGAGCCACGATGGCAGAACCTCGAGCACTCAAGACTCACAACATGGATATTAATTCGGAATCTCCTTGGAGGGTGACGCAGAGAGTTTGGAATTGCGCGTACAGCTACACGACGTCTGCATCTGAATGGCAGTTTTTGCTCGCGCGAGCGAGGAATGGCGACCCAGAAGCAGAATGGGAAGTAGCGGATAGATATGCGGACGGTTGCAAGGATAAACGAGGGACGGTAATTGTGAAGCGTTCCGCTGCGAAATCTGCTCAGTGGTTTCGGCTGGCCGCTGAACACGGAAGTGCCCCTGCACAAAACAATTTGGGAATCCTAATCGGCAACGGAAATGGAGTCAGAAAAAACGTCAAGGAAGCGCTCTCGTGGCTCCAAAAGGCATTCCGCGCCGGAGACCCATGCGCGGCCCAAAATATCGCAGTAACATATAGAGAGAACGGCGACCTCAAGACAGCTTTCAAATGGTTCCGACGAGCTGCTGAGGCAGGTGACGGTGACGCACTGATTCAGCTCGGGATTCACTATTACTGGGGAAAGGGCGTCAGGAATAATCCACGAGCGGCCGTTCGGTGTTTCCGCGCCGCAACAAAAGTAAAGAACATTTCTGGAATGGGAAGAGATGACGCCTTTTTCTTTCTCGGAATCGCCTACTATGAAGGTCGCGGCGTGAAGCCCTCAATACCGAACGCCAGGAAATTCTTCCAGCAAGCAAACATTGACAGCGATCATGTGGCAGCCGACAAGATGCTGCGCAAACTGCATTAACGTACTAATCGGGAACTGACCCTCGCTAAGAGCTCGAATCGGCCCCATCCGAATTCTGAGGGGATTACATCGCTGCGAACTTCCCGCCGTCTATGCTAGGATAATGCGCCAGATGCGCGTCGTAGAAAAAAGACAGCTCCTCTCCGCGGAAGAAATCAGCCGCACGCTTCAGCGTTTAGCCCATGAAATCGTGGAAAAAAGCGGCGGCACCAAAGATCTTGCTCTAATCGGTGTGCGTCGCCGTGGCGTCCCTCTCTCTGAACGCTTGGCCAAAACCGTCAAAGATTTCTCCGGCGTCGAAATCCCGGTCGGCACGATAGACATCACGCTCTACCGCGACGATCTCTCCACCGTCGGCCCGCAACCCGTGGTGCACTCCAACGAAATCAGTTTCAGCGTGGACAATCGCGACCTGGTGATCGTGGACGACGTGCTCTACACCGGCCGCACCATTCGCGCCGCGATGAACGGCCTCTTCGATCTCGGTCGCCCCAAGCGCATCCGCCTCTGCGTGCTGATTGACCGCGGCCATCGCGAAATGCCCA
>JBARBP010000092.1:0-23613 GCA_049793195.1 Occallatibacter sp.
CTTGGACGAAACACGTGCAAAGTTGAGCGAACAAGGCATCGGATCAATTCGATATGGATTGGTGGGCTCATCCGCAGCTGCAAGACTGAGGGCGGAAGGACTGGAACCAAATTCAACCTTTCATGCCGACTATCCATGGGAACAGTGGTACTTGGCAAGCGATACCGACCTTCGATCAAGTTTCCAGTGCGAAGTGTTCGCTACAGAATTCGAAATTCAAGGTTTGGAACTGGATTGGATTGGGCTCTGTTGGGGCAACGATTGCATTTGGGTTCCGTCAAGCGGTTGGCAACTGCGTAAGCTGCTGTCTGGCCCTAACAATCGTTGGGTCTCAATCAAGAATCCCGATAAGAGGAACTTTCGAAAGAACGCTTATCGCGTCTTACTAACGCGGGCACGTCAGGGAATGGTGATCTTTGTTCCTAAGGGAGATGAAACGGACTCGACGAACAGTCCTGGAGAATTCAACACCACAGCCGCCTTCCTCCTCAAATGCGGTGTGACGCAGTTATGAATGCCTTAGTTAGGGATCGGCGGGTGGCCCAGGTCCACATACCTGCAACCAACAAATCTGGGTGCCCCAGGTCCGGAGTCCCGGACCTGGGAGGGACCGCTAACGGCTGCCCCGACGGGCCGTGCTCGGAGAGTGCCTCAATTCCGCAGCCTTTTCCGCGCACCAAAGCTTGATCAACGACTGATACGGCACATCCAGCTTCCGCGCATGGCAGGTGGCCCACATCTCGATTTTGAAATGTGGGGTTCGATGAACTTCACCCCACCGCCCCAGAGCCGCGCGAATCTACTACGACGAGGAAGAGGAACAACGACTGCGCCGAGCAGACTGGAAACTTCGTTGGGCCGGAAAGCTCAATTGGTTTCAATCGGAATGTAGCGCCGGCCTCCCGGCCGGCTGTGGCGCGGACGTCCTCGTCCGCGCTCGCGCTCGGCAAAGCCGGATTCCCCACATGACTTGTTGTAAGCCCAGTCGATCCGCACTCGCCCGGACTGACAGAGCGTGGGTCGGGAGACCCACGCTACAGCCGGCCGGGAGGCCGGCGCTACAGTGCCCTTTCCAATGCGCTACAGGGGGCTTGCTATCGCGCTACGGGACGTTGCCGTTGGCCGACTCGAACTCGGTGAGGCGTCCAAGCTAATCGGTATAAAGTCGCATCTATTGCGGAAGAATCGGAGTAGAATCGCGCCCATGCCGCAAAAAGACGATACCGCGCGCCTCCACGGCGCCGTGCCGCCCCGTTACGGCGAAGTCCACATTCGCAATCGCGGCCGCCTTCCTCACTGGGAGAAAGAAGAAGGCCTTTACTTCATCACCTTTCATCTCGCCGATTCGTTACCCAAGTCCGTGCTTGCCAAAATCACCGAGCGCCGCCGCATCCTCGAAGCCGCACAACACAACAACGCCAAACTGCTTCCCGAGCAAAAAACACAGCTAGCCGCATACAGCCATGCACGCATGGAAGAGTACTTTGACCGTGGCGCCGGCTCCTGCCCGTTCCTCGACCATCGGATCGCCGGCACGATGGCCGCGGCCTTGCGCTTCTGGGAGGGAAAGCGCTACCGGCTTCTCGCCTGGTGCGTCATGCCCAATCACGTTCACGTGGTGGTGCGGCTCTTTCCCGGCCACGAACTTGCGAGGGTCGTCAAAGCGTGGAAGAACTTCTCGGCCAAAGCCGCCAACCACACACTCGGGCGAAAGGGCCGGTTCTGGCAGCGGGAATACTACGACCGCCTGATTCGCAATGGAGAGGAACTCAGCCGCGCCGTCCGGTACGTTGTCGAGAACCCCGCCAATGCGGAACTGAAGGACTGGACCTGGTTCTGGAGCGCGGACTCGGAAGCCCGCGCCGCAACCGGCCATGGGGCCGACGCTACAAATTCTTAGCCGGGTGCCCCCACCCTTGATCCAGCAAAAAAGCTGAGCGTGCCCCATCCATCGCTTTCTTTTGCGATGGGTGGGAAAACACAAACCTCGATCGCCGACTTCCGCAGCGGCATTCAAGTCGAACTCGACACCAAGGCTCGCCTCGGAGCCGCCGTCTGCCGCATTGTAGAGCGGCGACGCTTGACGCAGGCCGAAGTCGCCGTAGCCCTCAAGATCAACCAGCCCAAGGTCTCCGCGCTTCTGCATTACAAGCTCGAAGGGTTTTCCGTTGAACGACTCATGCGTTTCTTAATTGCCCTCGGCCATGACGTGGAGATTGTGGTGAAGTCCAGGCCCAGCGCACGCTCGGCACGCATTGCCGTCCGCGCAGCTTGATGCTCGCGGCAGAATCCGGGCCTTACTCTAGGCCGGGTGTCCAATACGGGCTCTGCTTGCGTCGGGTATCATTGCGCCGCGCCAATCCTACGTGAAGATAATCTGCGCCCCTGCCGACTTCTCGTAGAACTGGCCGACGGAGATAATGCCGTCTACCTCTTCGCAAAAATCCTCACGCTTCAAGTGAAACATCTCCACCGTCGCCTTGCACGCATAGATCGCGCATCCCGCGTCGTGAATCATGGTCATGAATTCCGGAACCGGCGGAATATCGAGCTTCTCTATCTCTTTCTTCATCATCCCGGTGGCAAATGCCGACATCCCCGGCAGCGCGCCCAGCAACGTAGGCATGTGCATGGCTGGATTTCCCACTGTCGCAACCTTCAACCCGCTCATACGATTCCTGATGATTGCGTCGAGCCCGAAAAATGTAAAAAATAGCGACGCTTCGATTCCCTCCATGCGCGCACCGTTGGCCATAATCAGTCCCGGATACACACCTTCCAGCGATCCCCGCGAAACAATAATCGAAACACGTTCAATTGGCTGAGCTTCGGTCGTCATAGCTTCCTCTCTTCAGATGCATCCCTTTGGTTTTGGCAATCCGGCAATGCGAGCCGCCTTCTTCGCCGGGCCTTTCGGAAACAGTTGATACAGCGTCTTGGTGTCGACGCCGCTTTCCTTGGTCAGCCGCCGAATAGACGGAGCGTCGCCCTCTTTCATGAAGACAGTGCGCATAAAGTTGACGACCGCCCAGTGTTGCGGCGTCAGTACCGGAATTCCCTCCTGCTCGGCCAGCTCGCGCGCAATCTCCTCGGTCCAGTCCGCTCGATTGGCAAGGTTGCCGTCGGCGTCAACCTCCAACTGCTTGCCGCAAAGTGTGAGTGTTGCCATGATTCACCTCATTTTCCTCGATCTCAGATTCATGATTGCATTAGTTGCGGTTATCGACCGGACGAGTCTCTCGGACTTGTCTCCCGATCACGACGCAGGCACCTGCCGCTTGCCCGCCATCGACATCTCCGCCCCGATAGGCAGTTCAATCCCTGGCAACAGTATGTTCCAGTACACCCAGCGGAACATCAGCTTGCCCCAGTGGTTGATGCGGCTCTCCTTCAACAACCTGAACGGCCCTATCCCCGGAATCGGAAAATCGCCCGCCAACGGCTCCGTCTCGTAGTTAAAGTCGATCAGCAACGCTTTGCCGAACCCCGACTCAATAAAGCAATTGGCGTGCCCATCGAACTGCGCGCTCGGCTGATGCCCTTCAATGTGCTCCAGCACATTCTTCAGCAGTATCTCCGACTGGAAGTGGGCCACCGATCCGGCCTTTGAACTCGTCAAATTGGTTGCATCGCCGATCGCAAAAATGTCCTCATACTTTTCTGCTTTCAGCGTATGCCGGTCGGTAGGCACAAAATTCAGCTCGTTGCCCATGCCGCTTCGTTCTATGGCCGGGTCGCCCATGTTGGTCGGAATCGAAACCAGCACGTCGTAGGGCACCTCGGTGTCGTCCCACGACACTATCTTCTTCTCTTCGTTGTCCACCCGGCCGATCGCAAAATCCGGCGTTACCGTAATTCCCTTGCGCTCAAGAAAGCTGCCCAGTACCCGGTTGCAGGTGGCCTTGGTGAACGCGCCTGAAAGCGGCGTCACAAGATGCAGATCGACCTTGTCACGCATGCCGCGCTCGGTAAAATACGCGTCGGCCAGGAAGAGAAACTCAAGCGGCGCGACCGGGCACTTGATGGGCATCTCCGCAATCGAAACCACCAGGCGTCCGCCCTGCCATTCATTGAAAAACTTCCCCAGCAACTCGGCGCCATGCGGCGTGTAGAAATCAAACTTTGTCTTTCCCCACTCCTCGTCCAGTAGCCCCTCGATCTGCTCTGGGTGAATCTCGGCTCCTGTGGCAATGATCAGGCAATCGTACGGGAGCGTCCCGCCACCTTGAAGCAGCACCCGTTTCTTCTCAGCATCAATACGATCTATCGCCGAATGAATCAACCTTACCTGTTCTCTTATGTACTTCTGCCGCGGCTTCACCAATTCACTAATCTGATAATTGCCGAATGGAACAAACAAGAAGCCCGGCTGGTAATAGTGCTCCTGGGTCGCGTCCACAACTGTGATGCGCCAGTCTTTCTTGCCAAGAGCGCCAACAAGTTTGTTGGCCATGATTGTGCCAGCCGTGCCGCCGCCCAGAATCAGCATCTCCCGCATGAGCGTCTTCCCTTCCTTCGTCCTCTTACGAATGAATCCACGTTTCATGCAAACTGTTACAAGAGAATTTGACGGTGAGCTGGATCACACGTTGAACGGGCGCAGTTCGCCCCTTATAACCTGACATATACATTGCAATGCACTTTGTCCCCTGGAGCCCTACTTCACGCTCTCCAAATCCGCCAGATACTCGGCGGGCGAAATAGCCGTGATTTCACGACGGGCGCTTTTAGGGAAATGCGTCAGATTGCCGGTGACAAGCCAGGCTCCGAATGCCGCGCTGCTCTCTGAACCTTCCTACCTCATCAACATGACACAGCCCCATTTATAGTTGATCGTTACCGACTTGAACTCTCGCAAAATATCTTCACCGACAATACCATCGATCTTTTTCCTATAGATTCGCGAAATGTCTTTCAAATTGGCGATCGCCACCTTCTTCTGTATCCACCTTAGGTCGCCAATGCTAAAGTCTGCCTCTCTCCAAACCAAATTAGCATCCAGCCCAACACCACGCTGATTCATGCGTGCGACCTGAAGATCAACCGGTGAAATTCCAAAATCCTCAGCGTCAAAGATTGTTTGGGCGGCTCCGGTATCGAGAATCAGTACAACCGGATGCTGCTCCAGCTTCCCTTCAACGAGAATGGAACCGGTCTTAGCGTCTGAGATTAGGGAAAGTGCCATCTCGCGGTCGGCGGGCCGCTGAGAATCGGAATGCGCTTCTTGTCCGGATAGAGTCCTCCCGGCAATAGTTAGCGTCAATACGGCGATGGATAGATAGCGCAACAGGAATCCTCCTTGCGTCTGCATCAACCGGGAAAGGCTCACGAATCAAACACCGCTCGCCACCGTCGTCAAGAACCTCGATGGTGAACTGAGATGAATCGGCCGAGAACTGCGACATCTCGAGCGGCGCCCGACCGGCCCGCTCTCATTCATGGCCCCTCGTCCGGACTTCTACTTTTCTCTCTCCAAACCTACCAGATATTCGGCAGTCGAAATTACGGGAACACCACGTCAAGCGCTTTACCGTTTTGCAGATAATTACTCAGCTTTGGTGCACAATCATTCCATAGCAGACTTTCAAACTCCGCTCATCGAAGCGGATTTTGCCTCGAACGAGCGACTGAAAAGCTGAGAGCTGAGGGCGGAAAGCTCAAATGACACCCCAAACCGCTGATTCTAAAGAATCTTAGGCTAACTGCTTTGTTATGTTTGAATCAGAGGCGGCTGGTACCATCTAACTCCATGAAATAAAAGAGTTTATTTTAAGAACGCAAGGTGGGGGAGGGGTACCCCGATAGCGCCAGGCATGAAGTCTCTGCCGATGGCGCTATGCGCCCCTGCCGCGGCGATTCGAGGCAAAGACCGTCCGCATCCGAATTCACGCTGCCCGGCGTTTTGCCGCAAATGTGAAGAGGGGAGGCTGACACAGCCTCCCCCAAGCCTCCCCTTTTGTTCGCGATTCAGACGCGTGCGCTACTGCGGCGCATGATGCGCCGCTGCCCTTCAGAGCTCAGGCTTCCGTGCCTTCGATGCTCTGTACATGGATCATCATCGCCTGCTCGTCGAGCTGGCCAACGACCTTCACTGCCTTGCCCTCATACGGCTTGGCGCTCTCCGAGTCATCCAGTTTGAAGACCTGCCCTGAGGTATCGCGCAACAAATATTGGCTGCCCTTCTTCAATACGGTCCCGGTGAACGTCTTGGCCGGCGCCTGGTTTGGCTGCGCCTGCCCTTGGTCGGGCTGGGGTTGCGGTTGCGCCTGATCCGGCTGCTGTTGCGGCTGCGCTTCCTGTAGCGGCTGGGCCTGTTGGGGCTGCTCCTGCGTCTTCGCCGCGTTTGAACCCGAACTGGCTGCTACGAACGGACTTCCCCAAGCCAGCGCGCAAACGAACAGCAAAGCGCATATGGAAAGCCCGACAGATAGATCGCGCTTGATAGATTGCATGGGTAGTACCTCCCGGGGTGGAATGATCGTGCCCCCGGACTCGAGCAACTCGCTGGCCAAATCAAGGGCCGCCCAAGATAAGAAACCTCTGACTGAAGGCAAAGAGTTTGTTCAACGCACCCCCGGACCCTGGGTAAGAAAGACGCGCTCGCCCGGGTAAAATCTACCCGCTCTGAGCAAAAAGGAACCGGCATCGTCTCAGTTCAGTTTTGATTCACGGGCCGCAACCGCTTCGCCAGCGCCCACTTCAGCTCGTCGATTCCCTGGCCCGTAACGGCAGAGATGGCGTGGAACTCCAGCTTGCGTCGCTTGATATAGGTGGCGAGCTTTTTGAGCTTCTCAGGGTTGGCGGCGTCGATCTTGGTGGCGACCACAATCATGGGCTTGTCGGCCAAGGGGTGATTTGGCAATATGGGGTCATCGTCGGAAAAGGGGTCAATCTCCCTCTTGACGGGGGTGCCCGTGAAGCTGGCCAGCTCCTGATTGATGACCTTGAAGTCTTCCACAGGATCGGGCCTCCCGGAGGCATCCGACACGTCCACCAGATGAACCAGCAGCCGAGTGCGCTCGATGTGGCGCAGAAACTGCACGCCAAGTCCGGAGCCAAGGTGTGCACCCTCGATGAGCCCCGGCATATCGGCAACCACAAAGGATTCGAGGTCTGGCTCCTCGCCCACAGTGACAACGCCCAGATTCGGTTCGAGGGTAGTGAATGGATAGTCGGCAATCTTGGGCCTGGCTGCCGAGATTCGTGAAATCAACGTCGATTTGCCGGCATTGGGATAGCCAACAAGACCCACATCGGCGAGCAACTTCAGCTCCAGCCGGTATGCTCGCTCTTCGCCTGCCCGGCCCAGCTCGTGCTCGCGCGGAGCCTGGTGGGTGCTGGTGGCAAAGTGCTGGTTGCCGCGCCCCCCTCGGCCCCCCTTTGCAATCACCAACTGTTCGTCTGGCTCCTGGAAGTCGTGCACCAGTTCGCCGGTTTCCATGTCGTAGAGTGAGGTGCCCACGGGCACCTGCAGCGTAGTCGAGCGGCCATCGAGCCCAGTGCAGTTGGAGCCCATGCCGTGCTCGCCGCGCTGCGCCTTGTGCTCAGGGTTATAGCGGAAGTGGATCAGCGTATTGTGACGGTTCGACGACTCCATGATGACGTCGCCGCCGCGCCCGCCATCACCACCCGAGGGCCCCCCGCGGGGCACAAACTTCTCTCGACGGAAGGCCATGCAGCCGTTACCGCCGTCGCCGGCCTTGACGCGAATTTTTGCTTCATCAATGAACATAGGTAACAGAGAACAGCGACAGAGATTAGAGAACTGCTCGCCGAGGACGCCCCTGCGAAGCGTAAATCCAACACGCCGTCTTACCAGTCTATCGAACCGGGCTGCCTTCTCCCGGCCTCGCGCCGGCGTTCTGCCGCTCTCGAGATGCCCCGTGTGCAGTGCAATCCTTGAATTCTTTCTTCATTCCTCATTAAAATGTCCAATTTGTGATGACCGCTACTTTCCACGTGCGCCAGAGCGGACTAGAATCCCTTCCAACTCCATTTGGGTATTGTCTGAAGGGTTTAAGAACCGCACTCGATTGAGTGATTGCGGTGATGCTCAACTCCTGACCAGCCACAAGAGCGGGCAGGTGGAGTGTTTTGCGTGCATTCTCCCAGAATCTGCCCCGGGCGGGTGTCCGAATGGCAGGAGCAAAGTGGAACTGGGTGATGCCGTTGGTCGTGGCCGTGCTATTTTTCGGCACGGGGATCTTTGTTCGTGCTCAATCCACGCTGAGTGGACGTCTCTCCGGCAAGTTAACTGATCTCAATTCGGCTCCGTTGGCCAGCGCTACGGTTGTACTGCGCAACCAACTTACCGGCGTCGAGGCGCGCACCATTACATCCAGGGACGGAGCTTACCGCTTCAACGCTCTCGAGCCCGGCGAGTACACCATCGACGCCGACAGCACACAACTAGGCCACGGCCGGCTCGAAGGCATCCATGTTTCCTCCGGCCACGAATCGCGGGTGATGGCGGCGATGCAGTTCGATCGCGCTTCCCCGGTGCCGGTCCATTCAACTTTCCTTGAAAACCCCCAAACGGCGCTCACCGCCGGACGAGCCCCAATTGCAACTGCAAGTACATCTCTGCCCGCGGATCTGCCGTTCGAGCCGCTGCGCAGACTCGCCCTCGCCGCGTACTCCGCACCGGCTTCTTCCCGTGAATTTCTCCCAACGCAAACTCTGCTGCTGACCTCGACGCTCGAGCCAGCAGAGCGTCGGCGATTTCTTCTAGCAGAGTTGCCTGCGACGGATTTGCCGAGGGTCGACGCTGCGCATTTGCTCATACCTCCAGCAGCTCGGGCTCAGAATCCTGGGCTCCCGCTGAATCCGCAACCAGGTCAGCCTGGCGGTCAACAATCAGCCACGGTCACTTCAGCCATGATGCCCGTCACGAGCGCACCACCTGTCTCTGCGCAAATTCCCATCGCTCACCGCGCAGCCGGATCCCCAGAATTGTCGACATGCGTATCGGCCGCGAGCGGTCTGCGGGCCGCCATGCAATGGAAACTGCCGCGCGAAAATCCCGCCCAAGGTGCATCGCAACAGAACGACCCGGTTTCCCCGGCTGTCGCCACCAACATCTCAAGCCGAGAACTGCACTCGCTGCCGGCAACCGGGCGTAACTGGGAGGAGTTCGTCATAGATACACCAGCATCCGCAGCTGAACCAGGTTCTACGCAAGTCGCACTGCGCGGGGCCAGTCAGCAGGATGTGGATACTTCCGTCGATGGCGCAAGCACGAAATTGGCTTTTGGCAATGCGTCGGGTTCGGCCCCAGGCTCGCAAGCACAATCCACCTCGGGACAGGGCATCAGCGAACCGCAAGGCATGGCTCAGGTCTGGTCTGGCGCCCGCCATTCCGTGAGCGAGGCGGCGGTCCGCTCAATGCAGACGGTTGCCGGCAACGTTGAGGCTGGCGGCGCACATGCTGCCGGCGGTCGCATAAACGTAGAGACCCAGCGCGGCTCCAACGGCCTGCACGGTCAAGGCTTCTACTTCGACCGGCAGAACACCTGGGGCGCACGCAACCCGTTCACCCAATGGGTGCAGGAGACAGCGCCCGCCACCACGACCGCGGTTCCTGTGTTTACAGCCAAGCCTTATACCCCACCCGACCACGAAATCACATGGGGCCTCGGCGCAGGCAGCCGCATTCGCCGCGACAAGCTGTTCTGGTTCGCCGCCCTCGATAGCCTCAGGCGCAACGATCCGGCAATCTCAACGGTCAAGTGGCCGGGCAACTTCTTTGCGCAACCGACGAATGACCAGATGCAACTGCTGGGCGCCCAGTTGGGGACAAGCACGAACACCGCCCTCGCTAAATACTCGCAGATGCTTGAAACGCTCGACGGCCTGCTCGGTCCTGCGGCGCGCGTCGCTACGCAGTGGAGCGGCTTTGCCCGCCTCGACTGGCAGGCCTCCGAGCGCCACCGATTTGCCCTTGAAGGAATCGACGCTAATTGGGACTCGCCAGGAGGCGGACTGACCCGCGTTTCAGAAACCTACGGGAATCACAGCCTGGGATCGAGCCAAGCTAGTACGCAGTGGCTGCTTGCCCGGTGGGAAGCTTTCGTCACCCCGAATCTACTGGCTGTGACGCAGGCTTCGGCGGGACACGCCATCGACTCTGCCCATGCTGAGTCTCCTTCGGCCTTCGAGAACACGCTCAACCAGAATGTTTGGGGACAGTTGCCGCAGATTGCTATCGACTCCCGCTACGGCTTTACCATCGGCAATCCCTCGCGCTTCGGCCAGGGCAGCTATCCCGACGAGGATCTTTACCGATTGCAGGAGTCGGTTGACTGGGTTCGCGGCAACCTGCTGGTGAAAGCGGGCCTCGACGTCGGCCACAACGTCGACTCGACCAGCCTGCTGCGCAATCAGACCGGCACGTATTACTACGCGAACGTCGAGAACTTTGTGACCGACGCGTTGGTCTTTAGCGCTTTTGGATTCTCAGACGCGCTGGACAAATTCCACCAACATAACTGCGACGAAACCGGCAAGGTGTGGCGTGACTCTGCTGGCGACCTGCGCGGGCTGGGCTACTTGCCCTGCTACTCGTCGTACTCGCAGATGATGGGCCCCGCCAACTGGTATCTGAGCACCAATGACTGGGCCGGTTTCGCGACGGCGCAGTGGCAGCCCGGCAAGCTTGCCGTCTTCTCGGCTGGCCTGCGTTGGGAACGCGAGCAGATGCCGCCGCCTATTGCAGCGCTGGCCAACCCAGGCCTTCCGCTCGCGGGAATAATGCCCAATTTAGGTCTCAACTGGGGTCCGCGTGTGAGTCTCGCAATCGGTGGAAGCGAGGGCCACTGGCCAGTGGTTCGACTCGGCTACGGTATGTATTACGGCCGCACCTCGAATGCGACGCTGGAGACGGTGCTTACCCAGACCGGTTCGCTGAAAGGCGATCTGAATTTTTTTGTGCGGCCCACCGACAATCTGAATGCCGGCGGCGCTCCGCCCTTTCCTTATGTCTTTGCCGGAGAGCCGCTCAATCTGGTGAAGCCCGGCGCGGTGGAGTTTGCACCCAACTTTCGTAATCCCGAAGTTCACCAGGCCGTTGCGGCCATTGAAGAGAGTTTACCCGGTCACATCGAACTTACAGCCAGCGCGCTGCTCAGCCTCGGGCGGCGGCTGCCTATCTCCATCGACACCAATTTTGACCCTGCGGTTAATCCGGGGACCATCACCTACGCAGTGGCTGACGGCACCGGTAAGGGTCCCATCAAGGCTTCGGAGATCACGGTTCCCTTTTACGCCTTATGGCCCTCGGCTACCTCGGGAACCGGAACCGCGGGCAGGCTAGATCCGAACTATCAGCAGATTGCAGAGGTCTTCAGCCGCGCGAACTCAACATATGAAGCGCTCTTGTTCAAGATCAGCCGCGAGGGGCGGCGGGGCTTGAGCCTGCACGCACACTACACCTACGCGCACGCGATGGACTGGAATCCGAACGAAAGCACGGTGGTGGCCGGCAACGATGTGCTCGATCCATCGGACTTTGGCCGCGAGTATGGAACCAGTAACCTGGATGTGCGCCACTCCGCCGCTGCCACTGTCATCTTTGCCGCGCCCTGGAAACTGCACAACCTGGCCGGGAAGGCTGCCAATGGCTGGATGCTTTCCGGCATCGGGCAGTTCCGCAGCGGCATACCCTACACCATGCGCAGCTCGGGCTCACTCCCCAAGGAGTTCAACCCACTGAATGGCGACGTCATCGCAGGGCTGGGGCCGGGGATGAACGGCTCTGCCGGCGACAATCGCATTTACGGCGTGGGCAACGACAAGGTTGTCTATAACGTGGGCCGCAACACCTACCGCTATCCCTCCACCTGGAAAGCCGATTTGCGCCTCGGCAAAGAATTCGACCTCGGCCACTTGCGCGAGTTGCAACTGCTCGCCGAGTCCTTCAACCTGTTCAACCACCAGAACGTCACCGAGCTGGAAACCACGGGGTATTACATCTCGTCCGGCAGTGTTACCGGCTCGCTTCCGACGCTCAATTTCCTTACCGGGCTTAAACCCAACACCACCGCCTTCGGTCAGCCGCTCAATATCAACTCCACAAATTACTATCGCGAGCGGCAAATCCAGTTTGGTTTGCGCATGAGATTTTGAAAGAGCTCCGAGTCAGGCCCCAGTCTTGAAAATGCATGTGTTTTGCGATAACACCGGCAGAGGTGAAGAGCGCGCAGTTGAGCGTTGTGAGGTATGCTTTTCGGTGGCTGGATTCACATCTTTTTCCGTGGCATAAATTCTTGCGGCGAGAAAGTATCTAGAATGCATTTTCCAAGCCCAGGGAGATTCGAATGAAAGCGGAAAGTCTGTTTCCACAATTGAGACGCACGCCAAGCCTACCTGTCCTCGCAGCAGCTTTCCTTTTGGGTCTGCTCTCACCTCTTGTAATGCAGAGCGCACAGGCACAAGAGTATGGGCCAGTGGCGCCTCCCGGAGACTCGCTAACCACGCCTGGACCGCTCGCCCAGAGTCTTTCTTCGCGGCTCAGGAAGCCCGATCTTGCCAAAGCCATGAAGCTGGTGGCCGATTGGCAACTGAGCCGCATGCCCACCAAGCCGCAGACCGACTGGACCTGGGCTGCACTCTATGCCGGCTTGATGGGCGTCCCCGATGCCGTGGCCGGGGACAAGTACAAGCGGGCAATGCTCGATTTGGGAAACCAGCTCAACTGGGAACCTGGTCCGCGCGTTGAACATGCCGACGATCAGGCAATAGGCCAGATGTACATGGAGCAATATTTCATCCATAAAGACGCAAAGATAATTGACCCCATGAAGGCTCGACTCGATCAGGAGATTGCCACCCCCGACGATCCGGCCAAGCCTCTCTGGTGGTGGTGCGATGCGCTCTTTATGGCGCCTCCCGTCTTTGCCGATATGGCTAAGGCTACCAGCGATGCTAGATATCTTGCCTTCATGGACCGCGAGTGGAGCGTCACAACGGGTCTGCTCTACGACCGGAACAAGCATCTCTACTCGCGCGATGCCACCTTCCTTAACAAGCGCGAGAAGAATAGCGAGAAGCTCTTCTGGTCTCGCGGCAATGGCTGGGTGATGGGCGGAACTGTTCGAGTTCTGAAAGAACTGCCGAAGGATTCTCCACTCCGGCCCAAGTATGAATCGCTGCTTAAAGAGATGGCCGCAGAAATGATAAGCATTCAAGGCAAGGACGGCTTGTGGCGTCCCGGCCTGCTTGATGCCGAGGCCTATCCATTGCCGGAGGTGTCAGGAAGTGCATTCATTACCTATGCAATGGCCTACGGAGTGAACGAACGGATCCTTGACAAGAAGACCTACTGGCCCGCCGTAGAAAAGGCCTGGGCCGGAATGTTGACCCACGTCTATGCCGATGGCCGTCTCGGCGCAATTCAGCCCGTGGGCGCAGCGCCCGGCGCCTACACTGAGACCACAAGCTACGTCTACGGCGTGGGCGCTTACTTGCTGGCCGGTTCCGAGATCTACCGCACCGCAAAGTGATCGAGCAATGCGACGGAGAAACTCCTCACGGCACCGAAGGCTTCGCGTCGATTCGGACCGGATCGGAAGCCCCCTTCAACACATCCGGATCCATCTCCTGGATGTCGACCCGATAGCTCACCGTGGTCGCCGTTGGAAAGCTAGCTGGAACCTTCTGCGTGACCTGACCCGTCGCAGCCCACTCCGTCCCGCGTTGAAACGTCGTCGTAAACCCAACACAGCTTAGCGCCGCCACATCGTGGCCCATGATGGTGTGAAAGATTCGGCCTTCCCCAAAGTGAAGAACCAGCAGCATCGGCTCATCGTAGCCGGTACCTTTGTTCTTCGGATCGGAGTACGCGGTAGCCAGCACGGTCATGTTCTTCCCTGGCCCGCGCAGCATCCCGTAAAGCTCGTCCGGATAGTGCATCCACACCGCCGGTAATCCCTTCATGATGGGATGCTCTGGTTGCTGCGTCTTCACCTGAAACGGCAGCCGCGCCCCATGCTGTCCTGCCGGTCCTGGCGAAGGATCGGAGACCAGCTTTCCATCCTTGATATGCCAGTAAGGGCCGGCATCCTGTGTGCGATTCCGCCACCCGCCAATGCCGGCCATTTCGTTATACGCGGGCCAGTTTGGAAACGCATTGTCGGCGGCGTGCACGATCACCAGTCCTCCGCCGCTGCTCACGTACTTCTCAAAACGTGCGCGTAAATCGGCTGGCCAGTCCGGGGCGTCGTAGTTCATCACGATTGCCTGGTAGTGATCCAGGTTCGGCTCAAAGCTGCTGAAGTCGCCGTCCGACGTTGGCGCGGTTACAACGGTCACCGAAAACAACCCCGTCTCTTCAAGCTCCTTCTTCAGAACGGGAGTCGTCAATCTCCAGTTGTGATAAGCGCCGCCACTCTGCCCATCCAGAATCATCACCTTGATCGGCCCTGCGACGTGACTCATACCGCGGCCCGCCACATGGTCTTGAGGGAGATTCCTGCTTTGCCCCACCGCTGCAGGGCCGGACAAAGCGCAGAACACACCGCCCAGGATAAGTGCAACCGAATTCAGCTTCATCTCTTGACCCTCACCCATCTGTTTTTTCGCCACTGGAAAAGACGCACGCCTTCCGAAATGGAAGAATACTCCGGCCGCCTTTAGCCCTGATGGACCATGCTCTCCAGAACGCGCGGAAACCACTGCGTGTTTCCTTTGCTTACGCGCATCGGCGGCGCAACAATCGGACGCGCTTCCAGAAGCTCGAGTTCGCCGGCGCCTGCACGCTCGACCATTGCCGCGATACGGTGCCCGGCGTGGTCCAACAGGCAAAACCGCCAGCGCTCCGGCGTATCGCTCAAGCTCGCGTCGATCTCCAGCCGAACTCCTTCCGCTCCGCCAAACAAGAACGAGAACTTGTCCAGCGGCAGTGAAAGCCCCATCCCTCGGGCCTTGATGTAGGACTCCTTCAGCGTCCAGAGCGACAAAGCGCGGTCCAGTTTTTCGGCGCCCTGCAAAGCCTCAAGTTGAGCTTGCTCCGCAGCAGAAAACACCTCGGGCGCAAGCTTGAAAATCTGGTCCGCGCGCTCGAAAGGTTCCACGTCCACTCCGACTTCGGCGTCCTCGGCAACAAGGCAAACCACCAGCCCCAGGGAATTCGACAGATTGAATTGCAGCCCGCGATCAGGACTTGTGGCGAGTTCAATGGCCGGTTTGCCGTGCGCATTCAACTTGAATTGCCAAGCCTGCGGCGGAAGTGGGTTCCCGTAAGAAAGCGCGGTGCGCACCAGCGCGCGGGTGGCCAGTGATTCGCGTTGATGCCGTTCGAATCTGAACCGCTGCACACGCGCGCGCTCTCCTTCGCTCAGCAAAGCCTCGCACGCCTCCGCGACTCCTTCGATCAACAGGTCATCAGGGTACGCGCACCAGAGGTAGAGCGGTTTCTTGTCCATGCAGGTATACCCAAAGTGTGGAGTCATCGGTTCGACCCTGTCAAAGCATACCGGAGTTCATTTCGCTAATTCGGCGAGAGAATCGCCTTGAAAATCGCTTCGACAATCGATTCCCCGATGGGCTAAAATTTTGCGCATCGTGTTTCTTCGCGGGCCGGAGCGCCCGCTTTCCCCCGGTGTCCACAATCGCACGGGCCGCATGACCTCTTCCGGCGGAGCCTACGCGTCCACGGAATTGAAAGTGAGGACGGAATGATCGATGAAGCAAAGAGGGTCCGGCAGAACTACTTGGCCATTACCCTCGCGGCTGTAGCGTGCTTCCTCTTCGAAGCCGCTTGATACTCCTATTTCCTGCAGTCCTGGCTCGACGGCATTGGGCGCACCGCACAATGGCTGATGGCGACCGGCGTGAACCCGGCTTTACAGTATGCCACTGCCCTCGTGTCTGCAGCTGTGATAGCCGCAGCTATTTCATGCGTAACGCAGCTCACCGGCCCGCAGACGGCGCTCCGCGGCATGAGGGTTGCGGCATTGCTGTGGCTTGGATTCGTGATCACCACCTGGGGCACCGAATACGTCTTCGAAGTGCGCACCTACAAGATCTTCGCGATCAACACCGGCTTCTGGCTGGTTGGCATGGTGCTGATGGGTGCGATCGTCGGGGCATGGAAGAAGAAGTAACCAAGAAAAACTGCCGCATTATTATTCCGGCGGCGGATAAAAGGGCAACTTGTCGTTCTTTTCGTTGGCGCGGCGCACGGTGGCATCCCCAAACAGCAGTGCGGGGGCGAGCACAGTTTGCGGCACATCGCCATAGTAGTTGGCCACATACAGATCCTTGCCCGCGGCCGCAATGCTGGAGCGCATGGCGCGCTGATCGATATCGTCGAGGACGGCGCCCCGCACCAGTTCGCGAGTTCCATCGAGATTAATGCGGAAAAGCAACCGCGGCGTCCGTTCTTTACCCATGGTCTGCACATAGTAGACGCTCTTGAGACCACGCTCCCTGGCCAATGCCAGCAGCTTACTGTTCAACTCATCGTCCGACAAGGAATTCGCCGAGCCGTTCTCAGCTGTCACCTTCAGCACGCCAATCGCCGGCCGGGCCGCACTGGTGACACCGGCGCGTCCGTGGCCGTTCGACTGCGGAAAATCGCGCACCGGTTCGCGGGCAAGCAGATAATTCTCAAGCCGGCCCGCCGTCACCAGCTTTACTGCCTGCGCAGACACGCCTTCTTCATCAATATCGTAGGCACCCACCAATCCTTTGCCTTCGTAGCTTTCCAGGCCTGGATCGTCGACCACGTCCATGAACTCCGGCAGCACCTGCGCATGAAAACTCGATGCGAATGGTCCATTTGTGCGCGCTTCCGTTCCCAGCTTGGGCCGCGTCGCTGTGACGCCGGGAGCCAGCAGGCTGTGCAGAGTATCGGTGCCGGCATCGGAACTGAACAGCAATGGCCCGTGATATTCCTCTTCGACCAGCGGCGCCTTGCGCAGCTCAGCCAGGGATGCAATCAGCTCCACTGCATGTTTTTCAAAGGCCTCGGGTGCATCCAGATCCTTGAGCGAACTACCCGTCGAAGCATAAGACCGGTCGAGCCGCATGCCATCCGGAGCCTGCGTGCCAACGGCGAAGACCTCCTGGTATTCCTGCGCCGTTTTTCGCACAATGGTTCCCTCGCTCGTCGCCAGCCAGGTGGTGGTTGTCCGTCCATGAAATTGCGCCGTCGAGTATTGCATGTTGCCCTCTCCTGCGCGAGCCGCGGGATCCTTCTGATAGAGCGCGCTGGCATGCGCCATGCGCTCGGTCCAGACGTCCCCTTCTACGTTCAGAGCAACCGGCTCGGCCAGCGAGATCAACGGCTTTTCATGACTGAAGTCATCGGCCTGCGGAGGAGTCTGCACTTGTTTCAAGGCCGCCTGCTTCTGCGCGAAGGCCGCGAGCGCGCTCTTGTAGGCCTGGTCCGTGGCGGACCACAGTGCCGATCGCAGCGCAATTGGATCGTCGTCCAGAGCGGCCAACTCCAGCGCCCCATCGCCGCGCCCGCCTGAGCTGTCGGCCTTGTAGTCGCCCACCCGCACAGTGACGCGTACCACCCGCTCGTGAGCGTGCTGCGCGCCTTCGCCGGCCCCAAAGTCCGCCTTGGTCGAGTATTCCTCTACGTCTTCAATGCGGTACTGGATAAAGAAAGGCTTGGCGAAGCCCGGCAACTGGAGCTGGTTCATGCTGCGGTCGAGCTCTTCGAGCATTGCCTTCAAGAGGGGGTCCTTCTCAGCATCGGGGCGGGTCTGCTGCGTCGCGCCTGATACCGGTGCGCCCAGACAGGCCGCAAGAAATCCCACCCCGGCAAAGAGCGCAATAGAACGCAAGGGCTTCATTGCGCCTCCTTCGTTGCCGCCGCTTGCACCTGAACGCCCGGAATGGGCAAGATTGGCGGCCGCGCCGTCCCCTGCGGCTGTCGCTGCGTCTCCATTTCGCTCACCAGCATCGCGGGGGCCACCGCGCTTACTGGAACCGTTCCCGACTCCGCGCCACACTCGCCATTGAAGACCTCGCTCTTATCGCCGGTGACCAAAATCCGCTTCATCGCCGCCAGCGGCGTGCCCACAATGCTTACCCCGCGCACCAGCTCGTCTGGGCGGCCGTCCACATAAACCCGCCACACCACTAATGGAATCACCTGAAATGCCTGCGGCGAACTGCGGGTGGTGACTGCGAACCCGGAAGAGATGTCCTCGAAGTAAAGCCCATACGGCTTGCCCTGCTTCCTGGCTTCCTCGATCAGTTCCTTGCGCAGTTCGGTCTCTGGCACACTTTTTGTCGAGGTCACGATCAGATTGCCCTGACGGCCCGTCGGCACATGGCCAGTCTCCGCGCGCCCATGACCGTTCGTTGAACTGAAACTCGCTATCGGCAGCCGCGACATAAGAAACGTCTTCAGCACTCCGTCGTCGATCAGATTGACACGCTGTGCCTTCTCTCCCTCATCGTCGTACTCATAACTGCCGCTCAACCACGTGCTACCAAACTTCTTCACGGTTGGGTCGTCGGCCACGGATAGAAAACCTGGAAGCACTGGTTTGCCTACGTCCTTTGTAAACGTCTGACCTTCCTCGTCACCGCGCTGGCGCTGGCCCTCGAGCCGATGCCCCAGCACCTCGTGGAAGAATACCGCCGAAGCACGCCCCGACAATATTGCGGGCCCGTCGAAGGGCTCGGTTACAGGCGCCTTGCGCAGCGTCTCGATACTCTTGCCCAGTTCGCGCATCGCCGCTTCAAGCTCTGTCTGCGACGGTAGGCCGTTAACAGTTTCGGCCTCGAAGGTCTGTTCGCGGAAAAGGTCCATGCCGTCGTCCGCGCGGGTTACCGCGATCGCCACGATCCGCGCCTGCAGGTGCGGAGTCACAACGCGCGAGCCCTCTGACGAGGCGAAGTAATCCGTCTCGTTCTGCGCCGTCAGCATCACGACGTTCTGGTAGACATCGGGAAACTCGCGGAAGACTTTCGATAGAGCGCGCACACGCTTCTCCCAGGCTGCTCGGTCGACCACTACCGGCGACGCCTGTTTGCCGATGTATGTCTGCGGCGCCTCCTGGCTGAAGTCCGGCGAGTTGTCTTCCTCTTTGGCTCTGACCTCGGCCTCGGTCTTGACGCGCAGGTAGTTGTCCAAGGCTGTGCCATAGCCGGTGTTGGTGGCCAACCAAAGCGAGCGCGCCAGCGCCTCACGGTCGTCGCCAAGTGGTAATTGCAAAGTGTATACAGCCGAGGCGCGATGGTCCCCATGGGTGTTATCCAGCGTGGGACTGCCCAGCCGCACCTGCACGTCGGCCACGCGCACATGATTAGCCGAACTATCAACCAGCGCCCCAAACTGTGCCCGGATCGAGACGGCGCTGGCATCGCTTACCGAGTAGCTGAGGAAGTAGGGCGGCAACTGCTTCTCCGCTTCGGGACTACCGGACGCCTGTTTGCCAAGCGAGGTAAAGGCGCGGTGCAGCTCGGTTGTCATGGTGTCCAGTAAGATGGGGGTCGCCGGCTGCGCGGAGGACGCCGCAGGAAGGACGAGTGCTAAAGCTGCAATCGCGACGTAGAAAGACGGCTTGGGTACAGTCTGTCCTGGAGTGGCTAAAGATTTGGCTGGCATAAGTCGGGCTAAATCGAGTAAAAGCATCTGTATTCAAGATTGTCTCAAAGTTAGCTGGGATTATTGGCCCGGCCTTTGACAATCGGCAAGAAATGGGCACCCCGCTCTGGCGGACGCCACACCTGGGAACCGCGGGGCCTCAGGGCCGGGCTCCACGTTCTTGTTTTTGTGGTTTAGATGGGTCTTTCAGCATTCCAATTGGGCTGGACCGACAAGGAGAAATCGGATGACGTTTCCGCGCTGTTCCCTGCTGACGATCTGTTTCGCGACGCTGCTGGCAGGCTTCACCTTTTGCATCGTACCGGCCTCACCAGCACAAACCCAGGCAGCGCAGCCGGCCACGCAGGCAGCCTCAACGCCTGCCAGTTCACAGAACGCCTATACGCTTTCGCCCGACAAGCTTGCCAAGGCCATCGCCATCAGCCGCATTCGCAACATCATGGACATTGTCGGCGGACTCTGGGGGCTTATAGTTCTGTGGCTGCTGCTGGCCACACGCGCGGCGGCGCGTCTCGAGGCCTGGGCACAGGGCATCTCTGCCCGCCGCTGGATTCAGGGACTTTTCTTTTTCGCCGCCTTCCTCATCATCACCACACTTGCCAGCTTGCCTCTCGACTGGTACAGCCAGCATGTGGAGAAAAGTTACGAGATCAGCGTGCAGGGCTGGGGAAGCTGGCTGGGTGACCAGGCGAAAGGGCTGGGACTCTCGCTACTCTTACTCGCCCCGGTGCTGCTGCTCTTCAATTGGATCGTCCGCCGCTGGCCGCGACGCTACTGGTTCGGCATCTGGGTGGCTACGCTGCCGCTGCTCGTTTTCGCCATCTTTATCTCTCCTTTTCTTGCACCCATCTTCAACAAGTTCGAACCGCTGCAGAAGAACCACGCTGCCCTGGTGGACAAGCTTGAAACAGTCGTTGCACGCACCGGAATCAACATCCCGCCCGATCGCATGTATCTCATGAAGGCAAGCGCGAAATACAACGGTATCAACGCTTACGTTACCGGCATCGGCGCCACGAAGAGATACGTCATGTGGGACACCGCGACAGACCGCCTTCCCGACGACGAAGTCCTGTTCGTCTTCGGCCACGAAAGCGGGCACTACGTTCTGCACCACATTGTCAAATTGATTGCGGGCATATCGCTGGCCTTGTTCTTCGTCTACTGGGCCTGCGCAGGATTCGCATCCTGGCTCGCGCGGCGCTTCGGTTCGCGATGGCAACTAGGGCAGGTAGATGGGAATCCTCTGGCCAGCCGCTCGGGCTTTCTTGTGCTGATGTTTGCTATTTCGGTCGCCGGCTTCGTGCTGGAACCGGCCAGCAACACCTTCAGCCGCCACTTCGAACACCAGGCTGACGTCTACGGACAGGAGGCCATCCACGGCATCGTCGCCGACCCGCAGAAAACCGCTGTTTCCGCCTTCAACCATCTCGGTGAAGCCTGGCTGGAAGATCCCAATCCCAGCCCGTTCATCGAGTTTTGGGAATTCAGCCACCCCTCCGTCCAGAATCGGGCCAACTTCGCCGAGCACTATGATCCCTGGGCCAACGGCGGGCACGGGGAGTTTTTCGACAAATAGTTAGAAATGAGGGAAGCAGGGAGAAGGAAACAGAGGGCAGAAAACAGCCGTCGCGTAACACTTCGTCATGCCCACCCATTCACGTTTTTTTTGCCGGCGAATGGGTCGGAGAGCATAGCTTTCCACTCGGTGCGATCTTCTAATTTTCAGCATTCCCACTTCGTGATAATCTCCCTCCCCCTTTTCCTCAGTCTCTCCTTTGAACCGGCACGATTTACACTAGAACTTCGCTGTTTTCATTTGAAGGAGCGGAACCACCATGCCCTACCCCGCGAACTACCGCTACACCCGCGAACATGAATGGATTGAACTGAATGGCGCTATCGGCACCATCGGAATTACCGACTATGCCCAGAATTCCCTTGGAGACATCGTCTACGTGGACGTGCCCAAGGTAGGCGACTCGGTCACGGCCAACGCCACCTTCGGCTCTGTCGAGAGCGTGAAGGCGGTCAGCGATCTCTACTCGCCCGTCAGCGGCACGGTCACCGCCATCAACGAAGAGTTGAAGACCGCGCCCGACAAGATCAACGAGGCTCCACACTCGACGTGGATCATCAAGGTCGAGCTTTCGAATCCCGCGGAGGTCAACGCCCTGCTCGACACCGCCGCCTATGAGGCTTTCATCTCTGAAGAAACGGGAAGCTGATAGCGGGGACTAGTCCTTCTGTACGTGAGCCTCTTAGTCGCTGGTCCCGGAGGGGCCATTCATGCGCTACCTACCTAAATCGCCGGACGAACGCCGAAAGATGCTCGCCGAGATCGGCGCGGCTTCAATTGATTCCCTGTTCGAAGTGATCCCAGCCGAATATCGGCTCGACCGCGATCTCGACGTGCCACGCCAGCAGGCAGAGAGCGAGATCGTGGACTACTTCCGCGCCGCGTCGGACAAGAACGCCACCGGCTATGCAAGCTTTCTGGGCGCCGGGGCTTATCGTCACTACCGGCCCGTGATCATTGACTCGCTCGTCCAGCGCGGCGAGTTTCTGACCAGCTACACGCCCTACCAGGCCGAGATTACGCAGGGCACGCTGCAAGCCATCTTCGAATTCCAAACGATGATCGCCGAGCTGACCGGCATGGACGTGGCCAATGCAAGCATGTACGACGGATCAACCGGAGCGGCCGAGGCCGTGATGATGGCTGTCCGCGTGACCGGGCGGCACAAGGCCGTGGTTGCAACAACCGTTCATCCTGAATACCGCGAAGTGATGGCGACTTACGCAAAGCACCAGGGGCTGCCTTCGACTTTGGTTGGCTACGATCGCGAGACAGGCCGGATCGATCTCGCTGCGCTCGAAGCCGCGGTGACGAATGAGACCGCCGCGGTGCTGGTGCAGAGCCCCAACTTCTTCGGCGTAATTGAAGACATTCCGGCGATTGCGGCAGTTGCTCACGCGAAGGGCGCACTGCTGATTGTTTCGATTGCCGAAGCTGTTTCCCTCGGCGTCGTGCGGCCTCCGGTCGAGGCCGACATCGTGAGCATGGAAGCACAGTCATTCGGCGTGGCGTTAAGTTACGGCGGGCCGTTCTGCGGAGTTATCGCGACAAAAGAACAATATGTGCGGCAGATGCCTGGGCGTCTCGTGGGGCAAACGGTCGACGGCAACGGTTATCGTGGCTTCGTGTTGACGCTCGCGACACGAGAGCAGCATATCCGCCGCGAAAAGGCCACTTCGAACATCTGCACGAACCAGGCGCTCGTGGCGTTGATGGCGACCATCTTCCTTACTGTCTACGGGAAGGAAGGCATCCGCGAACTTGCCGAACACAACCTTGCCAAGGCCGCTTACGCTGCGGTGACCTTGGGCGCTACGCCGGGTGCGAAGTTGGTTTTCAGTGGCGCGCCACGCTTTCATGAGTTTGTGCTGCAGACGGAGGAAGTTCCGGCGGCCTGGGGCCAGCGGTTGATGGACGAAAAGATTGTGGGAGGCCTCGACCTGAGCCGCTGGTATCCAGAGTTGAAGAACGCCACGCTCTGGTGCGCCACCGAAATCATCACCCGTGAACAGATTGACAGAGCAGCCAAAGTGCTGGCGGGCGCCCCGGTGGAAGCATAAGTGCACGTAGGTTTGGCTTTGTAACTAGGGCGCCGCTTTGGCTGGGCCGCACCGATTGAGGCACAAGTGAATGTCGGTTTGGCTTTGTAATAACGGCACGGCTTCAGCCGGGCCGCAACAGCGAGGCGATTTGGTTTTGTAACAGGGCATGACTTTAGCCGGGCCGCAACAGCAAGGCGGTTTGGTTTTGTAACAGGGCATGACTTCAGTCATGCCGCAGAAATAGCGGGAGAGGATGGGCTTTAGCCCCTGCAATGGCGCGACCCAGTAGAAAATCGGCACCGGACAGCATCCTCAACCCGGCTCGCACCTTTTTCACGACCACAAAGACGAGCCAGAGCCGCCGACTGTTGCAGACGGAAAGAAATGCTGAACTTCTAATTCAGGTGTTGCGTTCCCTGGTTGCG
>JBARBP010000093.1:0-20606 GCA_049793195.1 Occallatibacter sp.
CTTTACCGCGCTGATGGGCGACGCGCAGGACCTCTACATCGAGAGGCTCGACGGCAAAGGGAACTATCAGGATGTGGACGGTAGCTGGAAGCCGCTCGCTCAAGACCGCGAGATCATCAAAGTGCGAGGCGGAAAGGACTTGGTGCTCGATGTGCAAGCGACCGCGCACGGGCCGCTGCTGAACCCGCTTTTGCCCAAAGAGAAGCGGCCGATCACGCTGAAGTGGACGCTCTACGATCCGGCGCTGGACTCTCTGCCTCTTTACCAGATCGACACGGCGGCAAACTGGGCGGATTTTTCAGCAGCAGTTGAGGCATGGAGTTGGCCAACACAGAATGTGGTTTACGCCGACGACCAGGGACACATTGCCTACCACGCCATCGGAAAAATTCCGCTGCGGCCGGCTGGACTTCAGGCCGTACCCATTCGCGACAGCACCGACGAGTGGAGGGGCTACGTCTCGTTTGAGGCAATGCCCAGTGCCGTCGATCCGCCTTCTGGGTTTCTGGCCACCGCCAACTCGAGGGTGAGCTGGGAGCGGTTTCCCTACCCGCTGACGCTGGAATGGCTCGATCCTTATCGCGCCGAGCGCATCTACAAGTCACTGGACGGGCGTGACAAGCTGACGCCGAAGGACATGCTGGCGGTGCAAACGGATATCTACAGCGAGATGGACCAGGAGATGGGGCAGAGGCTGGCCTACGCGATTGACCACACGGACGGCGTGGACGCGCGTCTCCGCCAGGCTGCCGACCTGATGCGCAGTTGGGATGGACGACTGACGACCGACTCCGCCGCCGCATCGATCGTGACCCAGGCACGCACAGCGCTGTGGCCGCTGATTCTGGAACCGAAGCTGGGCAAGGACGCCGTCGAGTATCGCTGGTTGGAGTCCAACTTTGCCGAAGAAGAGATTGTGATGCATGCCAAGGCAGACTGGCTTCCACCAGGCTACAAAAACTGGGATGCGCTGCTGACCGCCGCGGTGCGCAAAGGCATGGACGACGGCAAAGCGCCGGGCGATGCGGTTGATTGGCACTATGGGAATTGGCACGTGGTGGATCTGGAGCATCCTCTTGCGGCATTTCTGCCGCTCGTGTCGCGCATTGCAGGGACCGGACCTCAACCGCAGAGCGGCGACACTACTACGGTGAAGCAAGTGGGGCGCGACTTTGGACCTTCGCAGCGGTTCACGATGGACTGGAGCAATGTGGACGGCTCGACGGAGAATATTGTGCTGGGCGAGAGCGGGAACCCGTACAGTTCGTACTTCCGCGACCAGTGGAACGACTGGTACGGAGGCACGACGTTTGCGTTTCCCTTCTCGCGCGCCGCGGTGGCTGCGCAGACGCGGCATGCGCTGCGGCTCATGCCATGAGAAAGCAGAGTACGGGGATCAGGGATCAGGGATCAGGAAGATCCGGTTTCAGCAGGGATTCCCAGGTCTCGCATCTGAGACCTGGGAATCCTTGGCACTGGCGCCGATTTGTTGGACGTGGAGCGATTCTCGTCGCGGCTGCCGTCGCCGTGGCGCCGCTGCTGGCTAAGGGCAACTCCTGTGGCCACGACTTCGACTTTCATCTGGTCTCGTGGTTCGACGCGTTGAACGCGTGGCGGCACGGAATTCTCTATCCGCATTGGACGGCGAGCGCAAATTACGGAGCGGGTGAACCACGGTTTGTCTTCTATTCGCCGTTGACATGGATGATGGGCGCGGCGCTTGCGAGCGTGCTGCCGTGGACGCTGGTTCCGGTAGTGCTGACGTTTCTGCTGCTGGCTGGGACGGGGTTGGCATCGCGGGCACTGGCACTCGAAGCGCTTGAGGACGGCGCGGCCACGCTGGCCGGATGCGTAGCCTTGTTTTCCGGCTATGCGTTGTTTACGGCCTATGAGCGGTCGGCGTTTGCGGAGTTGGCGGGAGGCATCTGGATTCCGCTGGTGTTGTTGTACGCACTACGCAATCGCAACGGCGCGCACGATGAGCCCGGGGACCTCTGGCGCCGCGCTTTCGACGGTTCCACCGCGTTGCTGGCTGTGGCCATTGCGGGAGCATGGCTCTCGAACCCGACGGTTGGCGTGATGGCTTGTTACCTGCTTGCGGCTGTCACTCTAGTGCGGGTCATGTTGGAGCGGTCTTTGACGGCTGTGCTGCGCGCCTCGGCGGGCGCGGCGCTGGGCATGGGCCTGACCGCCATTTATCTGGTCCCCGCGGCCTGGGAGCAGCGCTGGGTCGACATCCACCAGGTGACCGAGGACCCGCAACAGACGCTGGAAAACAACTGGTTATTCGCTGTGAACTCAGACCCATCGATGGCGCTGCACGACCGGGTGCTCCATACCGCCTCCGTAATCGTAGTGATCATGATTGCGACCGCGCTCGCGGGACTGCTGTTGTGCTGGCTGCGCGGCCGATTGCCGGGCCCGCGGCACTGGTGGATTTCGCTGGCGCTGATCCCTGTCGCGGTTTTCCTGCTCCAATTCCCTTTTTCGCAGCCGTTATGGAAACTGCTGCCCGAACTGCGATTCCTGCAGTTTCCATGGCGGTGGCTGGTCGTGCTTGAGGCGCCGATGGCGATCTTTGTGACTGCGGCAATCTGGCCGCACGGATCGGCGTCAAGCTGGCGGCGCATTGCCATTGGGTGTGCCTGCGCCGCGGTCTTTGTGGCGATGACCGGCTATGCGGCGCGGAATTTCTATCAAGTTTGTGACGATGAAGACGCGGTGACGCCGATGCTGGCAACGTATCGCTCGGGCCACGGGTTTATTGGCACCTACGAGTACGAGCCGATCGGTGCCGACAATTCGGTGCTGGCAGCGGGCTTGCCGCAGGCTTGCCTGGTGAGCGATTACGCGGTTACGCTTGGAAAGCCCGCAGTGGATCCCGACGCACCGCCCGCATGGAACGCGAGTCAGGGCAGTTGCGAGGCCACGTATGGCGCGGCTCCAAGCTCCCAGCCCGAACATCTGCGGTTCGCGGCCACAATCTCTCGACCGGGTTTTTTAGTGCTGCGGCTGCGCAGTTATCCGGCCTGGGTGGTCAAGGTGAATGGGCAAGTCATTTCTTCGTTCCCTGAACGTCCTAATCGTGACGACGGGCTGATGGTTGTGCCTGTTTCGCGGGGCGAAGTAGCGGTGAGCGCCGACTGGAAAGCGACACCGGACGTGATCGTGAGCCGCTGGCTGAGCGGCCTGAGCATGCTGCTGTTCACAGGCCTATGCTTCATTGAACGAAGGCTTTCGCGCGCTCGGTTATGATGAGGGAAATGACTGTGGATGTGAAATCGCTCCTGAAAGAAGGCGCGGAGCTGACCGATCACGCGCTGGAAGAGTTGCTCCCCTGCAAGAAGACTGTACCTACTTCGATTCACCAGGCGATGCGCCACTCCACCTTTGCGGGCGGCAAGCGTCTGAGACCGGTGCTGGCCATGCAGGCGGGAATCACGATCGCCGGCGAGCTGCCGAAGGGGATTGAAAAGCTCGGGGCAGCCCTCGAGATGCTGCACACTTACTCGCTGATTCACGACGATCTGCCCGCGCTGGACAACGACGACTTGCGCCGCGGCAAGCCGACCTGCCATGTCGTTTATGGAGAAGCCATCGCCATTTTGGCCGGCGATGCACTGCAGACGCGCGCTTTCGAAGTGCTGGCCGGCCTGGACTCGCCACCAGCCGGGACGGTGCAGATTATCGGCCTGATTGCGAGCGCCGTGGGCACGGTGGACGGCATGATCGGCGGACAGGTGCTGGATCTCGAGAGCGAACATCAGAAGCCCACGGGCAAGATGGTGGAGGCGATTCATCGCGCCAAGACCGGCGCGCTGATCCGGGTGAGCGTTGTATCGGGAGGCGTGTATGCCGGAGCTGACATCAAAGATGTTGCCCGGCTGACCATGTTTGGCCTGAAGGCCGGCCTTGCCTTCCAGATTGTGGATGACGTGCTCGACATGACCGTGGACTCGGCGCACCTGGGCAAAACCGCGGGCAAGGATCAGGCCACGGAAAAAGCGACATGGCCGGCCGTTTACGGCATCGGGCAGAGTCGAGCAGACGCCGCGCGCCTGATCGATGAGGCTTTCGCGGCGCTGGAGCCCTACGGCAGCCGCGCGGATGGATTGAAGGCCGTGGCGCGGTACCTCGTCGAGCGGAAAAACTAGGGCATGCTCACCGAAGCAGACATTCTGACCGCGTTGCGCGATTGCTTCGACCCAGAGGTGAAACTGAACCTGGTTGACCTGGGGCTGATCTACGCCGTCGAAACCGGACCTGATCCAGACTCGACGCCGGCCTGGCCGCGCCAGTGGGTAAGGGTGACCATGACGCTGACAACGCCGCAATGCCCGGCAAGTGGACTCATCTTTGAGCAGGTACACAACCGCCTGGCCGGCATCGCCGACATCGGCAAGGTGGAAGTGAATTTGGTTTGGGAACCTAAGTGGACGGCGCATCGCATCAGCGAGGCCGGGCGCCGCCAGCTTGGCATTTAAAAAACTCTAACGGCCGAGGACCTGGCCCAGTTTCTCGCGTTGGGCGCCAAATTCTTCCACCGCACTCTCGGCCTGGTTGAGCAGCCACTGAATATCTTCGATATAGCTGGGAAGTAGCGTCCACCATTTGCTCAAGGTGTCCTGCTGGTCGAGCAGAGCCAGCGTTGTTCCTGTTGCGGCAATCAGCAAGCCGGCACGGCGTCTGCCACTCAGCAGCAGCGCGCCGCTGGCCACCAGAGAAGCGGCCGAGGCAATCCTCACCCAGTTCCTGGAGCTGGCAATCGGGGCCGTTTCAGCCTGCGGGGTCTTCACGTCAGCATCAAAATCGTCCGGTAACCGGGAAAGCGGCAAAACGACCATCTTTTCTCCTTCAGCTCCTCGCCGCAGCTTTGCGCCTGCGGAGGAACGATACCTTGAGTATCACTCTAAAATTGGCGCGGCGGGAAGGAAATTTTCCTCAGGCATTCGCTCAGAACTCGATCATTTTTCCCAAGGCTGGGGGCAGCGCGGGAAGGTCACTTGCTTCAGTCTAAATCAAAGTCGCGCAATGGCTTGCCCTCCGCGGGCGCTTCCTTGGCCTTGCGCAGGGCCTCGGCAAACTTCTTCTCGAGCAGATCTTCCTTGTTCTTTTCCGCGTCCACCGACTGGCGGAAGATGGACTCCTTGCGCTCATCCTGCTCGCGCATCGCCTTGGCCGCCGTTTCCAGATCCTCGAACATCCGCTTGCGCGGGGCCGGAGTGTGGCTCACCACAAGGCCCGTAGCCGCGTCGATCCTGAGCATTGCCCCGCAATCCGGGCAGGCAACTTCAAATACCTTTTCTTTTCCCTTGGCCATGACACAGTGGATTGTAGGCGCTGACCATGGCGGTTGCCCAGTCTGTGTAAATCGCGGGGATTTTTCGCATGCGTACGCTATGTACGTCTTCTAGCGTACATCATGGTACACTTGAGACATGGAAGTTCCGATTACCCAGTTTCGGCGGCAGATTTTCACGCTCGTGAACAAGGCGCTGGAAGGCAATGAGGTGTGGGTTTCCCACAAAGGCCGCCGCTTGAAACTCGTCCCGGAAGGACGGCCCGCCAATCGCCTGAGCCGGATTGCACCCATGGAGATCATTAACAATGCTGAGGGCGGCCTTGAGAATACTGGCTTGCTTGAAGAGATGACCCGCGCATGGGAAGCGGACTGGGACCGTGATTTTGGCTCCGCTCCAGGCTCATCTAGGGTCCGCAAATTGGACTCTGGCCGGACGCGCGTCAAGCCGTGATCGCCTATCTCGATACCAACGCGCTTGTCTGGCTGGCGCAGGGTAGCCTGGACGGCATCGGTCCCAAGGCCGACCGGTTGCTGAAGCAGGCCGATCTGCTTTTCTCGCCAATGGTCCTGCTTGAGCTCGAATATCTCTATGAAATCAAGCGCAGCAAACGCCCTGCCCGTGACATTCAGACCAAGGTCGAGCACGAACTGGGTGTCCGCGTTTGCGATCTTCCTTTTTCAACCATTGCCAGCGCAGCCCTTGACGAGAAGTGGACGCGTGACCCATTCGATCGTCTCATTGTGGCCAACGCCAAAGCCAACGCCTTCGCCTGGCTCATCTCGGCCGATGAAGAAATCGCACGGCATTATCCGCGCACAGTGTGGTGACGGGGCGGCGGCCTCACCCTCTCTTGACATACATCCGCCACGACGCTAAAGATGAAGGCGCTGGGTTTCTCGGATTCCCCGAGCCGCAAGTGCTGCATGCAGGAATGTTTCTGCCGGCCGTGCTTATCCTCTCTTCAGGAAAACTCCAAATGAAGCGTATTACGCCGCAAACTCTGCCGGTTCTGCTCGTTCTGGCAATTTCGTTTTCGTTTCTGGCCGCATCGACAAACTCTGCTGCCGGATCCGGCCCGTCCGACTCCGGCACGGCAGGCGCCGATCAGATTACGCCGATCAAGATGGACCGGCTCGATGCATCGATCGACAAGATTGTTCCGTTGGGCGCGAAGTTGGAGCGCGTCGTCACTGGATTCACCTGGATTGAGGGCCCGGTGTGGGCCGATGGTCGCCTCTTCTTTGCCGAGATTCCAAGCAACAGTATTCGCACCTGGACTGCGGGCAAGGGCGTAAACATTTTTCTGCAGCCCAGCGGCTATATGGGAACGGCTCCGTACGGCGGTCCTGAGCCGGGTTCGAACGGAATGACGCTCGACGCGCGCGGACGCTTGACGGCTGCCGGACACGCACAGCGCGACGTTTTCCGGTTCGAGTCGTTCGATCCGAAAGGGACGATTACGATCCTTGCGGACTCCTACCAGGGCAAGAAGCTCAACAGTCCCAACGATGTGGTTTATCGGTCGGATGGCTCGTTGTATTTCACCGATCCACCATATGGAATGCGCACGCAGCAAGATAGCGACCCCGACAAACAGCTCAGCGTCAATGGCGTCTATCGCATTCCTCACGCGCTGCAACAAAAGGCGGGTGCACCGCCCGAGCGCGACCGGTTGCAGCTGGTAGTGAGCGATTTGACGCGGCCAAATGGAATTGCATTCTCGCCGGATGAAAAATATCTCTACGTGAATAACTCGGAGCCGAAGAAGATCTGGATGCGCTACACCGTCAAGGCCGAGGGAACGCTGACGGATGCGAAGCTTCTCTATGACGACACGGCGGATACGCGGCCAGGTGGTCCGGACGGAATGAAGGTTGATTTGGAAGGAAATATCTATAGCGCCGGTCCCGGCGGGGTATGGATTTTTTCGCCCGAGGGCAAGCCGCTGGGTACCATCCTGATGCCGGGCCGTGTGGCGAATGTGGCCTGGGCTGGAGCGGACCGCAAGATGCTTTACATCACCGGGAGCGAAGGAATTTTTCGCGTGCATTTGAAGATAGCCGGAGAGCCGATGACAAAGAAATAGCGGGGTTGGCGGGGTTAGTAAGTCATGCCCAGGCTTTTACTGACTCCGCTAACTCGCACGAAGCGCGGCAAAGACGAGCCCCTTCTGCGTTACTCATTGTCAGCGCACCATGGATGGGCGTTTAGGATCGAACTTCCATCCCGGAATCAGGAATTGCATTTGCGTCGCGTCGTCGCGCGCGCCCAGGCCCATCGACACGTAGAGCGCATGAGCACGCTCGATCGCTTCACGATCGAGATCGACGCCTAGCCCCGCGCGCTCGGGCACAGTCAGCATGCCGTCTCGAATCAGAAATGGATTGCGCGTCAAGTGTTGTCCGTCCTGCCAGATCCAATGCGTATCGATAGCGGTGATAGCGCCGGGAGCGGCGGCGGCCACGTGCGTGACCATGGCCAGCGAAATGTCGAAATGATTGTTTGAGTGCGAGCCCCAGGTGAGGCCGTTGTCGCGGCAAACCTGCGCCACGCGCACAGAACCCTGCATGGTCCAGAAGTGTGGATCGGCGAGCGGAATATCGACAGCATGCAACTCGATCGCATGGCGCAGTTGGCGCCAGTCGGTAGCAATCATGTTGGTTGCCGTGGGCAGGTTGGTGGCCTGACGAAACTCGGCCATGATCTCGCGGCCGGAGAACCCTTGCTCCGCGCCGCATGGATCTTCAGCGTAGGCCAGCACGTCCTGCTTGCCTTTGCAGAGGGCTACGGCTTCACTCAACGGCCACGCGCCGTTGGGGTCGAGCGTAATCCGCGCCTCAGGAAACCGCTCGGCTAGCGCTTCGACTGTTTTCATCTCGTCCGCGCCGGAGAACACGCCGCCCTTCAGCTTGAAGTCGTTGAATCCGTAGTGCGCATGTGCCGCTTCGGCTAAACGAACAATTGCATCGGGTTTGAGGGCTTCTTCGTCGCGCAGACGAAACCAGCCATTTGCCGATTCGCCGGCGCGGCGGTAACTCAAATTTGTCTTGCGGCTGTCGCCTACGTAAAACAGGTAGCCGAGCACGGGAACCTTTGCCCGTTGCTGGCCTTCGCCGAGAAGCGCAACAACCGGCAGGCCAAGGAATTGGCCGCGAAGATCGAGCAGCCCGCACTCGATAGCGGTGAGCGCGTGCACCGTGGTGCGCTGGTCGAAGGTCTGCTCGCCGCGGCCCTGCGTGTCGCGATCGGCGAAGCGCTGCCGCACGTCGTTGAGGATGGAGTTATACGAAGCGATATCGCGGCCAATCACCAGCGGCGCGGCCTCTTCCAGCACCCGGCGAATATTCTCGCCACCCGGCACTTCGCCAACGCCCATGTTGCCGGATTCGTCGGTGAGGAAGGCGAGGTTGCGCGTGAAGTAGGGGCCGTGCGCGCCACTCAGGTTGAGCAACATGCTGTCCTGACCGGCAACGGGCACGACGCGCATGGCGGCGATGCGCGGGGACTTGCCGCGAAATGCCGCCCCACCGGTCCTGATCATTGCTTCCAAATCGCGCACTTCTGTTTCCCGCAGATCATCTTAACGGACGGCAGGCTCGAAAATCCGGCGCGTTCTGAATTTCACTTTACACAGGCGCGCTCGCTCACTTACAACGTTGCTTGCAATGTTGATTGATACGGGCGGCGTTTCTTAGTGGGCCACGGAATCGAAGGGGAGTCATGAATCGTCGACAGTTTATGGTTACAAGCGGCGCAGCGGGACTGGCCGCCGCTGGCGGAGGTGTATCCGCGAAGGCCGGCCCTGAGCCCGCCGCGACTAAAAGCAAAATGAAGCTGGGTGACCAGACTGCGCCCACAACCGAGACGCATCTGAAATACCTTGCCCGCTACGGAGTCGAAAGTGTCTGCGGATATCCAGAGATTGAGGGCGACCGGCTCTATACCACCGTCGATGAGCTCAAGCGGATGAAGGACCAGGCCGCAAAATACAAGATCAGCGTGGATTGCATCGCACCTCCGTTTCTGGCTTCGAGCTTTATCGATACGGAAAAGCGTCCGGCCATCATGCTGGCCGAGAGTCCGGAGCGCGACCGCGACATCGAGCAGTTGCAGACGCTGATCAAGGATTGTGCCGAGGCCGGCATTCCCTCGATCAAGTACAACATGAGCATTCTCGGCGTGTTGCGCACGGGGCGCAGGCCTGGCCGCGGCGATGCCTTGGACCATGTGTGGCGGCTCTCCGACGCGCATCCGGCGACGCCGCTCACCAAGGCCGGCGTCGTGAATGCCGATGCCTTCTGGGAGCGCATCACTTATTTTCTCGACCGCGTGATTCCGGTGGCCAACGAGTACAAGATCCGCATGACCTGCCATCCGCAAGACCCGGGCGTGCCACCGGAAGGATACCAGGGCGTGAATCGCGTGCTGGGCACTATCGATGGCTTAAAGAAGTTCATCACCATTCAGGAGAGTGCCTATCATGGGTTGAACTTCTGCCAGGGAACGATCTCCGAAGATCTCGAAAATCCAAGCGTGGAGATCTTCGACGTGATCCGCTACTTCGGGACGCGCAAGAAAATCTTCAACGTGCACTTCCGCAACATTCGAGGCCATCGCGACGATTTCGAAGAGGTCTTTCCCGACGAAGGCGATGTCGATTTTGTGAAGGCGATCAGAGTGTACAAGGAGATCGGCTATTCTTACATGCTGATGCCCGACCATGTGCCCATTGCGGAGAACGATCCGGGATCGCTGCAGTCGTTTGCATTCTGCTACGGGTACATTCGCGGGCTCATCCAGTCGGTGAACGCAGAAGCTTGAGCGGAAACCCCATCGGAAGGAAGCTCCACACATTGCCTGAAACCAAAGAGACACACATTCGGTATCTGATTATCTGCATTCTGTTCATTGTGAGCTGCTTCAGCTTTGCAGACCGCTCTGCTCTCTCGCAGGCAGCGAGCTTGATGCCGAAGGACATGGATCTGAATCCGCAACGGCTGGGCTACCTGCTGTTTGGATTCGGCTGGGCCTATGCGCTGGGGCAGTTGCCTTCGGGCGCATTGCTGGATCGCTTTGGATCGAAGCGCGCCTACGGCATCGCTATCATCTTGTGGTCTACATTCGCATTCATCACTGGCTTTGCCGGCTACATGAGCGCCAGCGCGGCCTTCACCGTGATCTTTGTTTTGAGAATCTGTTCCGGCCTGGCGCAGGCGCCGGTGTTTCCCGGCAACGGCCGCATTGTGGCCGCGTGGTTTCCAACTTCAGAGCGCGGACGTGCATCGGCGATCTTCAACTCGTCGCAATACTTTACTCTGCCCATCTTCGCGCCTATCTTCGGAGGGCTGCTTCATCGCTTTGGCTGGCAAAGCTGCTTCTGGTTTCTGGGCGCTCTGGGCGCTCTGTTGACGATTCTCTGGTTCACAAATATCTTCGGACCCAAGGATCATCCGCGCGTTTCGGCGGCGGAGATTGAAACCATCGAGCGCGGCGGCGGCCTGGTAAATACAGACGCCAAGGCCAGCGCGAAGAAGAACACGCTGACGTGGGCAACGGTGAAGATGTTGCTCAGCCACCGCATGCTGGTAGGCGTTTACATCGGCCAGTACTGCATCACCACGCTTACGTGGTTTTTCCTGACATGGTTTCCGCTTTACCTTTCGCAGGCGCGGCACATGTCGGTGCTGAAGGTCGGATTTGCGGCCGCGGTGCCGGGGCTCTGCGGAGGCTTCGGCGGAATCCTGGGGGGCGTGATTTCAGACAAGCTGCTGCAGCGGGGTTACTCGCTGACCTTTGCGCGCAAGCTGCCCATCATGACGGGAATGGCGCTCTCGATGATGATTATCGCCTGCAACTATGCGGGTTCGCAAAGCATCATGCTGCTGTTCATGTCGCTTTCGTTTTTCGGCAAAGGCATCGGCGCACTGGGCTGGACCGTGGTCTCCGACACATCGCCGAAGGGGATGGTGGGCATGAACGGCGCGCTCTTCAACCTGTGCGGCAACATGGCCGGCGTAACGACTCCGCTCATCATTGGATATATCGTGGGCAAGACGCACTCGTACAATGGCGCTCTGCTGTACGTGGGGATTATTGCGTTCTGCGCGATTGTGGCGTACGGGCCGATTGTGGGTGAGATCAAGCGGCTTGAGTTGAACGGAGTGAGCGAGTCAACGAGTTAGCAAGTCAGCGCGCAATGTAGGACGGCAAACTTTCATCGCATCTTCCGCAACGGCCTTTCGGGGCGACAGAGCGGCTGATTGACCAGAGTATCGTTAAGCTACGATTTGTATTGGCGCGATGTTGGCGCTGAATCTGCATAGGAGGCGAAAGCTCATGCCGGAATGGCCGGGAAATCTACCCCGCAACGCATTCAAACAGGCGCTCGCGAGCGGCCAGCGTCAGGTGGGGCTGTGGAGCGTATTGGCGAGCCCGATCGCGGCGGAGATGGTGGCGGGCGCGGGATTCGACTGGATCGTGATCGACGGCGAACACGGGGCGAGCGATATCGCCACACTGCTGCCACAACTGCACGCAATGCGCGGGGGCACGGCTGAGCCGGTCTTCCGCGTGCCGTGGAACGACATGGTGATTATCAAGCGGGCCCTCGATGTGGACGCGCGCTCGTTGCTCATTCCTTTCGTGCAAAACGCGGAAGAGGCGCGCAGGGCGGTGGCCGCAACACGCTATCCGCCACTGGGGATTCGTGGGGTCTCCATGACGCCGCGCGCCAATGACTACGGGCGCGTGCAGAACTACCACAAGAATGCGCATCTCGACACCTGCGTGCTGGTGCAGTTGGAGACGCGGGCCGCGCTCAAGGAGATTGAGGCCATCGCTGCGATCGACGGCATCGACGGCATCTTTATCGGTCCCAGCGATCTGGCCGCGGACTTCGGGCATCTGGGCAATTCAAGGCATCCCGATGTGCAGGCGGCGCTGAAGGATGCAGCTGCGCGCATCCGGGCCGCGGGAAAATCCGCGGGCATGTTGACGGGCAATCTCGACGACGTGGAGCCGCTGTTTGCGATGGGCTTCAACTTCACTGCCGTGGGCAGCGATGTGGGGATTCTGGCGCGCGGAGCGGAACAACTCGCCGCGCGGTTTCACAAAAGCTAGAAGCTCAGAAGGTATTTCGGAAATAAAGGAGAGCAAGAATGGCGACGATTGGATTTATTGGACTCGGCATTATGGGCCGGCCTATGGTAAAGAACCTGATCGAGGCCGGTCACACGGTGATTGCGTACGATGCGTTCGCAAAGGCGCTCGACAGCAGCGTCGCGGACGGCGCCCAACGCGCGGCCTCGAGCAAGGATGTCGCTTCGCGCGCGACAACCATCATAACCATGGTGCCGGATGGTCCGCAGGTGGAAGAAGCAGTTTTGGGGCCGGGCGGCGTGCTGGAAGGCGCCAGGGCCGGTACGCTCCTGATCGACATGAGCTCTATCAATCCCGGTGTTTCACAGAAGGTGGGCGCGGCCTGTGCGGCCAAAGGTATTGAATTTCTTGACGCTCCAGTGAGCGGCGGCGAACCGAAGGCCATCGATGGAACGCTGGCCATCATGGTGGGCGGCGACGAGAAAGTGTTCGCCAAGGCGGAGCCGATTCTGAAGTGCATGGGCTCGAGCGTACTATTGACCGGGCCGGTGGGCGCGGGCAACATTACAAAGCTCGCGAATCAGATCATGGTCGCGTGCAACATTGCCGCCATGGGCGAAGCACTGACGCTGGCCACGCGCTGCGGGCTCGATCCTGAGGTGGTATTCAATGCTGTGAAAGGCGGCCTGGCTGGCAGCACGGTGCTCAACGCCAAGGCGCCCATGCTCATCGCGCGCAACTTCAAGCCGGGATTCAAGATCAAGCTGCACCAGAAGGATCTGCGCAATGCACTGCAAACGGCAGAGGCGAACAATGTGTATCTGCCCTTCACGGCTCTGGTGCAGCAGATGCTGAATTCGCTCATCGCCGATGGCAAGGGCGAACTGGATCACACGGCGATTGCCACGGTGATTGAGACGCTGTCGCATGTAGAGGTGAAAAAGCCGGCGTAGCTAGCTGAGAAACTCCGCAATCGCATTGACCACCGTCTGCTGCTCATCATCGCGGAGCTCGGGGAAAATGGGCAGTGCCAGCACTTCGCGAGTGGCGCGCTCGGCCTCCGGAAAGCTGCCTTCGCGGTAACCCAGACTCTTCAACGCGTCCTGCATGTGCAGCGGGACGGGATAGTAGATCTCCGAACCGATCTTGCGTTCGGCCAGAAATTGGCGGAGCGCGTCGCGGCTTGGGGTGCGGATCACGTACTGATGCCAGACATGCCTGCTGCCCGCAACCTCGTGGGGCAATACGACACCATGCACCGGATAGGGTCCGGCCTCGGCCAATCCCGCGGCGTGAAACAGCGCATGGTAGCGCCGGGCTGCCGCACGACGGGCCTTGTTCCAGCCGTCGATGTAGCGCAGCTTGACCGCAAGTATGGCGCCCTGGAAGCCATCCATGCGCGTGTTCCAGCCGATCTCGTCGTGGTAGTAGCGGCGGCGCATGCCGTGCTGGCGCAGCATCTTTGCGCGCTCGGCCAGCTCATCGGATTGGGTTGCCACCATGCCGGCATCGCCGGCGGCGCTCAGGTTCTTGGTGGGATAAAAGCTGAAAGCGGCGATGTCGCCCAGCGCGCCCGCCTTTACGCCGTTCCACTCCGCGCCCCAGGCCTGGGCGGCATCTTCAATCAGCTTGAGCCCGCGCTCTTTTCCCAGATGCCAAAATGCGGTCCAATCGGCGCACTGGCCGTAAAGATGAACGGGAAGGATGGCGCGAACGTCATTACCCCGTGGCCCGTCGAGAACCGCCTGGGTGGCGACGGGGGAAAGGTTGAAGGTCGCCGGGTCGATATCGGCCAGGACGACGGTGGCCCCGGCGCGGAGAATTGCGCTGACCGAGGCGAAAAAGCTGAACGGGGTGGTGACCACGGTCGCATTGGGGCCGATCCCAGCAGCAGCCAGCGCCAGCCAGAGGGCGTCGGTTCCGGAGGAGCAACCCAGAGCGTGGACCAGGCCCAATTGCCGAGCAGCGGCTTGTTCAAAAGCGGCGACCTGCTCGCCAAGGATAAACTGCTGTGTATCAAGTACATGCGCGACGGCCGCCAGCAGTTCCTGGTGGAGGGGCTCGTACTGGCGCTTTAAGTCCAGCATTGGTACGGGCCCAGGCGCGGACCGGGTAGCTTGGGCGGTCGTCCCAGTCGGGATTGCGCGGTCTTGCACGGGAACATTCTACCAACGATGGGGAGGGTTCCGTCCCAATTGCAGTTGTCCCAAAAACGGGATCGAGTTGAGGTTAGACGAGAGGCGGGGTTGAAAAGACCCGCCAAGCACTATATCGTTGATACATTGCGGGAGTTTGCGGTTTCGGGGTTGCCGGGACCGTACCCGTGGAATTGTTTTTCACGCAAGCGAGATTGCATCTAACCCTTCAAGAAGAGAGCAGGAGATCGGCACATGGAGAACAAGCCGGCACAAAATATCCAGGACACATTTCTGAACACCGTTCGCAAGGACAAAACCCCGATCACGATTTACCTGGTCAGCGGAGTCAAGCTCACCGGAAAAATCAGGTCCTTCGACAAATATTCGGTGCTGCTGGAAAATAATAGCCAGGAGCAGTTGATTTTCAAACATGCCATTTCGACTGTGGTAAGTAACCGCAGCGTGATGCACACAGAGCATCGTCCAGGTGCGGTGTCCACGGGCGTCCCAGGGGTACCGGTGGCAGTGCCATCGGCTTCCTCGATTAGTGCGGAGTCGCGATAGCGCACGGGGAGCGGCCTCGATTGGCAAGTGAAGGGCGCAGGACCGCCGGTACAGGTGCAAAGCCTGAACGTGCGGTTCTAGTGGGAGTGGACCTCGGGGTCCGCTCGAGCGCGAGCCGTGCCGGCTTGTCCGGTGGGCGTGGTGTTGTGCCGCGTCTCGACCTTTCTGAGCCAATTACAGATTCTTTTCAGCCATCTTCCGCCAACGGCACAGCTTCAATGCCTGCACGCGCTTTGCCGGGGATGGATACCGAGGAGTCGCTCGCCGAATTTCGCGAGCTGGTAACCAGCGCCGGTGGCTTAGTGGTGGCCGAGCTGCTGCAGCGGCGCGCCCGGCCCGATCCGGCTACCCTGGTGGGTTCGGGCAAGGTGGAGGAGATTGCCGGGGTGGCGGCCTCATCCGAAGCCGACCTGGTGCTCTTCGACCACGATTTGACCCCCACGCAACTGCGCAATCTTGAAGCTGCGCTTCCCTGTCGCGTTCTCGACCGCACCCAGCTGATTCTCGACATTTTTGCCCGCCACGCACGGACCAGCGAGGGGCAACTGCAGGTAGAGCTGGCGCAGCTTGAATACATGCTGCCGCGGCTGGCAGGGCGGGGCAAATCCATGTCGCAACTGGGCGGCGGCATCGGCACGCGCGGACCTGGCGAAACGCAGCTCGAAACCGATCGCCGACAGATTCAGCGGCGCATCGACCAGTTGAAATCGGATCTCGATGCGGTGCGGCGGGTGCGCAAGCAGCAGCGGCAACGGCGCGAATCGGCGCCTGTGCCCACGGTGGCCTTGGTGGGTTACACCAATGCGGGCAAGAGTTCGCTCTTCAACCGCCTGACTGGCGCCCACGTTCTGCAATCCCCGCGGATGTTTGCGACGCTCGATCCCAAGCTCCGCGCGATTGAATTGCCCAGCCGCCGCAAGGTGTTGCTTTCGGACACGGTCGGCTTCATCCGCAACCTGCCGCACACGCTGGTCACCAGCTTCAGGGCGACTTTGGAAGAAGTGGCGCAGGCCGAGGTGCTGCTGCATGTGCGGGATGCCGCTTCATCCTATGGCGAGGAACAAAAAAGCCAGGTGGAGAAAGTTCTAGGCGAGTTGGAGTCACTCGGCAAGCCGCGCATTGAGGTGCTGAACAAGATCGATTTGCTCGGCGCGCACGAGCGCGAGGGACTTGTGAGCAGGGCCGGGGCCACCGGCGAAGTGCCGGTCTCCGCGGTCACCGGCGACGGGATGGATGAGTTGCTGAAAGCGCTCGATGCGTCGCTGCACTCCGATCCGATTCTGTTGGCAGAGTTGCGGGTGCCGCAGCAGGAGGGTTCCGTGCTGGCGGCAATCGAAGCGGGCATGGTGGTGCATAGCCGCGCGTACGAGGGCAACCTGGTGCGGCTCGCGGTCAGCGGGCCGGCCTCGCTGCTCGGAAGGCTGCGCAAGTATCGGCTTCGGGACGAGTGAACGGCGTTTTGTTCACCTCCCATTGACAGTGCTGCGGCTATTCTTTATTTGCCGGACTCGCCGGGACGTCCCATGCGTGAATGCTGCTCATCCACGCACGAATCCAAGCGCGAACCCATAAGGAGGAACTATGAATCCCACCGACACCGTCAGCGGCCGCACGATTACTACGCTGGCCAGCCGCGAGGTCTACCGCAACCGCTGGATGCGGCTGCGCGAGGACGAGATTCTCCGTTCCAATGGCCAGAAGGGCATCTACGGCGTGGTCGAGAAGCACGATGGGGCCATCATTCTGCCCATCGACGAGGGGCGCGTGTGGCTGGTGGAGCAGTTTCGCTACACCATCCAGGAGCGGGCGCTTGAGCTGCCGCAGGGCAGCTGGGAAATGGAGATCGACGATCCCGAAGAGTTGGCGCGCGGTGAACTGAAGGAAGAGCTCGGCCTTGAAGCGGCGCAGATGACGCCTTTGGGAATGCAGTGGGTCGCCTACGGCTTTCTGCGGCAAAAGGTGCATGTGTTTCTGGCCACTGGTCTCACGCCCACCGAAAAGGATCCCGATGCCGAGGAACACGACCTTGTGGTCCGTTCAGTCAGTGTGGGCGAATTCGAGGAGATGATGCGGGCGGGTGTTATCCGCGACGGATGCACGCTGGCGGCATGGGGGCTGTATCTGCTGTGCAAGGCGCGAAGAGCAGCTTCTAGCTCTTAACTCTTGGAAGTTGAAATGCTTCGACATGATTATGTCAATTGTGCCATAATCATGTCATGGCAGTGCGAACCACGGTCGATATCCCGGAACCGCTTCACGATCGGCTGCGCCACAGGGCTGAGCGTTCCGGCACTTCCATTCGCAGCCTGATCGTCAATGCACTTGAGCAGGTCTATGAGGATCCAGGCAAGAAAGAGCCGGTGACTGGCCCGCTGGTTCGCGGCAAGGGCAGGCTGGGGCCGCGTTTCCCTGAGGACGAGAATCCCCATGACCTTGTTTTTTCCTGACCTGAACGTGTGGCTGGCTCTTTCTGTCGCCGAACATCGGCATAGCCAGGATGCCTGGAACTGGATGAAAGTGCTGCCCCCGGACGCGAAGCTCATCTACGCACGCTACACCCAGATCGGCATGTTGCGCCTGTTGACCAATGCCTCGGTGATGGGAGACCAGACATTGACCCTTCGCAAGGCCTGGGGCGTGTACGACCGCTGGCTTGAAGACCCGCGCGTCGAGTTCTATCCCGAGCCGCGCGGCATCGAGGATGCATTCCGCCAAAGCACCGTGCCGTTTGCCGCACAGCAAGCCACTAAAGCCGTCGGCGACTGCTGGCTTCTGGCTTACGCGGATGCCATTCGCGCTTCCTTGGTCACCTTTGATCGGGCCTTGTATGAGTTCTCGCGTAAACAAGGCCAGCCCGCAGTGCTCCCCGCCTGATCCTTTCCCCTGCGCTAGTCCGCTTCCGGACGGAACCCCTTCAACGTGCGCATAGTCAGAAAAATGAACGCCGCCAGTACAACCAACTGCGTCGCCCCAAAAACCGGCGATGTTGGCGCGGGCGCAATGGCCTTGAGCGCGGGCGCCTTGGCGAAAAGCTGCGCGATCAGGACGAAGACATTGAAGTAGAGTGCCAGGCAGGTGGTGATCACGAAACTGCCGCGCCATCCGCCTGATAGTTTCTTGCCGTAAAGAGCCACGATAGCCACCAAGAGAGCGATCGTCGACAGGACGCCGAGCACGATGCCCGGCGTCACGCCTTTGAACGGAAATAGGAATCCGGACACGTTGGTGAGAATCGTTGTAGCGAGAAAGAAGACGGTCCAGCGGGGAAGCAGCTCTCCGTCCATCAACCCTAAGACCACAATGAAACCCGCGCTGATTCCTGCAAGGCTCAGGATGACGTGCAAAAGCGTAAATGCGAGGGTACTCAAACCAAGAATCATGGTTCTCTCCTTTCCGAATGGTGCAAGTGGCGATGGGGGCCCTAGGCGAGTTTTAAGTGCCTAACCGGAAGAGGAGCGAGGTGAAGCCGACGGAACATTGTTCGATGCCCCGCTCAGTTGGCAGCCGCAAGAAGCAACGCCTCGACCTTCTCATCGAGATCCTGTGCGACTTTCAACGCGGTCAGATTACCACAGAGCGCCAGATTGCCGGCCCTCAATCGCAGGCGAGAAGCACACCGTCGGAGACGCTAAGTATTCCAGCCGGTTACAAATGCCTTCTACGGCCGATCTTCCATGGGAATATAAGGCGAGGGATAAACGGGTCCGATGTACTCGGCGCGGGGTCGAATGAGGCGGTTGTCGTCCAACTGCTCGATGACGTGGGCGGCCCAGCCGGCGATGCGGCTGATGGCGAAAATGGGCGTATAGAGGTCGATGTCGATGCCCAGCGTGGCGTAGGTGGATGCGGAGTAGAAGTCCACATTGGCATTCAGGCGCTTGTCCGCGTTGATATAGAGCTCGATGGCGCGCGACATCTCAAACCACTTGGGCTGTCCTGAATCCTTTCCGAGCTGCTCACTCATCTTGCGCAGGTGGGTGGCGCGGGGGTCTTCAGTCTTGTAGACGCGATGGCCGAAGCCGGAGATCTTCTGCTTGGCCGCCAGCATGTTCTTCACATAGTCAACCGGGTCCGCCCCTTCCTTGTCGATCTTCAGCAGCAGGCGCATGACTCCCTCGTTGGCGCCACCGTGCAAAGGGCCCTTGAGTGCGCCGATGGCGCCGGTGATGGCGGAGTGAATGTCGGCCAGAGTGGCGGCAATGACGCGGGCGGCAAAGGTGGAGGCGTTCAGTTCGTGTTCGGCGTGCAGCACCAGAGCCAGGTCCATGGTCTTGACGGCGGTTTCAGACGGCATGACGCCGTTGAGCATCCACAAGAAGTTGGCGGCGTGAGTCAGCGACCGGTCGGGTGGAACAATTTCAAGCCCTTTGCGCATTCGATCGTAGATGGCTACGATCATCGCGAACTGAGCGGTCAGGTTGTATGCCTTGCGCACATTGGCGTCATGGGAGTTGTCTTTCTCGTCGGCATCGTAGAAGCTGAGCGCGGAAACGGTGGTGCGCAGCACCTCCATTGGCGTCGCTGCGGCAGGAAAGCCGCGCATCATGTCGACGATACGCTGGTCCAGCGACCGAGCCAATGCAAGTTGCGACTGGAATTCGCGCAGCTCGAGTTCATTGGGCAATATGCCGTTCCAGAGCAGGTAGGTTGTCTCCTCAAATGTCGAATGCTCGGCCAGTTCGTGGATATCGATTCCGCGATAGGACAGTACGCCCGCTTCCCCGTCGATCCAGCAGATCCCGGAGTTTGCGGCGACAATTCCTTCCAGACCCTTTCCAGCAACAGCAGTCGACATAGTCTTGGATTTCCCCTTTTCCGATGGATTCATGAAAAGCCGCTGTGGACTCTTTGGAAAAGAAAATATGCCCAGCGGCAAAAAAGTGCGGTAAAGATGTTTATAACGGAACGATTCCATGGTTGTCACGGCGCGCCGGACCGCGAATGAGCAATTGGAGGCCTCCAAACCGGCCCTGGGCGGCGAAATTGGGATCGGAAATCGCAGGATTTCCTGCATACTCCGGTATTCTCCGATATTCTGTAGTTTCCCCGGAGGAACCCTGTACGATCGCTCCCCGGCCTCATCAGCGGAGTTTTGTTTTCGAGTAAAGATGGGAAGCTCCCGGAAGAGCGGGAGTTTTTCTTCCGAATGGGCGTCTAACGAACTGGAAAGACGCCACCCAACCCGGCACGGCTCAAGGTACGAGTCGGCTGAAACAAGGAAGGTAAAGCATGAGCGAAGTTGAAGAAGCCCCCAGAACCTACTCCGGCGCATTGCTTGGAGCAATAGGCGTGGCCCTCGTGGCCGCGCTTGGTGGTCTGATCTGGTGCTACAGCCTCAACGGCAAGGCCACAACCCAGGCTACGGAGTTGTCCGACGCCAAGCAGGAGAACGTCAAACTGGCGGCGGAACTGCGAGAGACCGACGCACGCCTGCAGGTGACCACCGATGAGCTGGGAAAATCATTGGGACTGACGCAGAAGGAAATGGATGCGCGCGCCCAGG
>JBARBP010000094.1:0-3094 GCA_049793195.1 Occallatibacter sp.
CCTTTGGGAAAGTTAGGTCATAATTGGCGTAGACCAGCAGGACCTTCTTCATCGGGCCGCCTGCCTCAGTGCTGACTATCTTCGGGTAGTAGTAGCAAGGGCTGACGGCGGCCCACAAGTCGCGGACACGGTCCTGTGTGAGACCGGCCTCTTCAAGAGCCTGCTTGACGTGACGAGTGCTCTGACCAGCCCAAGTGACGTCGCCAAATGCCGTCGATGCATGGTTGAAGGCATTGACGCGGATGCGTGCGTCATGGGCGCTGGCCAAATAGGCATAGCAGGAGCCGAGACTGGTCCCAAGGACGCCGAAATGCTCGTAGCCTTGCTCCTCAAGCCAATCGAGGCAGCACCGGATATCAATTACAGCCTGGCGGCAGGCCATCAGGGTGCGGCCGATGTTGGCGCTCACGGAGTAGTCGGAACGCTCAAGCTCAGCCGGGCGGCGGATGTCGTGATAGGGCATGGAGAGACGCAAGGCCGAAACACCCATGCGATTGAAGATGGTGCAAAGGGAATTGTGGCTGAAACCGTCGGAGTTCCACTGCGGCAGGACTACGATTGCCTGTTTGGGCCGCGCCGGATCTTTGTGAGCAGGGGCAGGATACCAACGGGCATTTACAAGATCGTTTTCGGGATAGGGTGTGCTCTCAGGAGAAGTAAAGCGGAGGAACTGGGCCGGCGCCAGCTTTCCCTCGGCAGCTTGCTGGCGGATTGCAGCTTCCTGGGCGAGGGTTTCCGGGCGGACATTGGTGGGGAACAGCTCCGGATGCCGTTCTTCAAGACGGAAGTCGCTGGGCCGATGGTAGCCGAAGAACCGGTCGCTGTGGCGGACGAGAAGCTGGTTGATGTGGACCATTGCAGCTTCGGCAGCGGTGCTGTTGCTGACAACTTCAGGACCGGGCACGACCGCGCCAAGGCCAAGGCTCTCAAGAAAGGGTGCGATCCATGCGAAACCCCACTCCAGCGGACGCACCACGCGGTTTTCGTCGCGCGTGGTCAGCCGCGTTTCCCACTCATACATCCACCGCGCATACCATTCTTTTATCATTGATATGCTCCAATTTTATCAGCGAGAAACGGACTGAATCCGAAAGGCTGCCAACCGTAACTCAGAAGTGCTTTTTCCCTCTTATTTTGGCTATCCCCTGAGAAACAAGCCAACCGAGACTGAGGAAAGTGAGCACAGCAATGATTCCCTGGGAGATGACGCAATAGAGACACCACACCTGCAGGATGTCTCTTTCAACATGGCTGAGATAGAGAGCGAACGCAAGCCCAAGAAGCGTAGCAAGAAAGAGCAGACCGCGGCGCTGAACCAAGGCCAACAGCGCGAGCACCAAGTAGCCCGCAATACCGAGGGCGGCCACAGGGATGTGCTCGATGACAGCAAAGGAGCTGTGGTTCACAATGCCGCAGTCCCACCGCTCATTGATGGAACATGGCTCGGTGCCCGATGAGTAGTGAACCTGAAGTGCAAGTGAGGAAACGACGACTCCAGAGAAAGCGAGAATAGCAATCAAATAGCGCATAGAAGTAAATACGATCCTAGGCGATGATATAACGACGCAAGGCAGGGTAGGATGAACCCATGAGCCAGGCACCCAGCGGCAGCCGCCGAGTTGCATTTTTTGGTGGCAGTTTCGATCCTCCGCACCTCGGGCATCTGGCTGTGGCGCGTGCGGCGCGCGAGGCTCTTTCACTGGAGACCGTGTTGTTTGCCCCGGTAGGGACGCAGCCTCTGAAGCCAGTTGGGTCAACCGCAAGCTTTGATGACCGCGTGGCTATGACGGAACTTGCGATCGCCGGCGAGACGGGGTTTGCAATCTCGCTCGCCGATGCGCCGAGGAATTCCGGCAGCCCCAACTACACGCTGGAGACTCTCATTGATGTGCGGAAGGAGCTGGCTCCCGACTGGACGCTTTTTTGCTTGATGGGCGCCGACTCATTTGTGGGCTTAAGGAACTGGCATCGTGCTCTGGAGATACCGTTTGTTGCGCCTCTGGTCGTCGCCTCCCGACCTGGAGAATCACTAAGCGACTTGACGGCTTTGCTGCCGCCAGGGTTGACGCTGGGGCATTTAGAACGCTCACACCGGGCAGAAGGGAATATTGGGAAGTCCGGGATTGAGGCTCGACGCTACTCCCTTTTGGGTCAAACCGGGAGCGTGGCCGGACTTCGTACACCCTTCTACTTGCTTCCGGGGCTGAATGTCGAGATCAGCGCTTCACAGATTCGAGAGATGGCTCGAGCACAGTCTGGACTTGCGGAGGGATGTGGAGCAGCGGGTCACCAGGTGCTGCCAGCTGCGGTTTTCGATTACATGCGCACCCATAATCTCTATCTGTAGATTGCGATGGACTTTGCCGCTTCAGATTGCGGCTCCAAATCGCTGCTCTGGTGCCGCTCCATTGCCGCCTTAGGCGCGACGAGATACGATTGGTTTGGAGAGCTTTTCGACCGAATGACACAAAAAGAAGCGCACCACGATACGCGCATCAAATCACGGATTCTGGTGCAGGCCGCTGCGGCGGTCTGTGAAGAAAAGAAGGGACAAGACACCCGCATCCTCGAACTGGACCCCATCGACTCGGGATTGTCCGACTTTTTCCTGGTAACCTCGGCCAGCAACGACCGGCAGGCGATGGCGATTGCAGACGAGATTGAGGCGCGGCTGAAGCGCGAATTCGGTGTCTACGCGCACTCAGTGGAAGGCCGGCGCAAGGGCGACTGGATTCTGCTGGACTATGTGGACTTTGTGGTCCATGTATTTCTGGCCGAGCGCCGCGCGTTCTACGACATTGAGAGGCTGCGCAAGTCGGCGCGACCGGTTACGCCGGCCGAGTTTGACGCAGAACTGAAGGAGGCGCTTGCGGCAAAGACACGCGCGGTTCGCAAGAAGGCTTAAGGCAAGGCAACGGCAGTGACCAAGCCAAAGAAGGCCGCAAAGAATTCGTCGAAAGCTACCAAAGCTGCAGTCGCGAAAAAAGTCACGGGAAAGCGCGCTGCAGCAAAGGATTGAGCGGCGCCTGCTATCAAGATCTGGCCATCCCTTGAATCAAAGCGCGATTCAGGGATGCTATACCCGGCATGATGC
>JBARBP010000095.1:0-7531 GCA_049793195.1 Occallatibacter sp.
CTGCTTGAGGCCTCAGGGTTGGCGCATTTATGTAGCGCCCGCCTTCAGGCGGGCACTTTGGATTCGAGCAAATGCCCGCCTGAAGGCGGGCGCTACATGAGCCCTACTGCCCAATTGCACCTGATCTAGCTGGCGCGATGAAGCTTCAGAACATGAAGCGTGATCTCCACGGGACGGAGCGCTTCAAGCTCCATCTCGACGTATCTCCCTTCGGTCACTTGCCTCAGGCTATAGATCGCCGGGTCCGTTTCGATGCTCTCGTGTCCTGCAAGCGGCATCAGAAAATCGTGCGCGTCATCGATAGAGGGCTGTTCGCCGCTGCGCGGACGCGTCAGCGCCTCGATCACGTAGCTGCGCAGAAGCTTCGGCCAGTAGCGCTCAAACAGCATCGGTGAGGCGAAAATATCGCTCCAGGCCACCTCGCCACCGTATGCGATGACCACGCCAACGACATGCTCTCCCTTCAATTTTGAAGTGGCTCGCTCGAAACGCCTTTGGACTTCTTCCGCGAATGTGTCTGCCGGAACTCCCACCTGGGGGGATTTGTAGATCCGCGCATACGATTGGGTTGGCGCTTCCGTTGCGATCACTCCAGGCAACGCTTCAGTCACGGTTACGGTTTGCGACGTTTGGCCGATCGTTCCCGCAACCGTGCTGATGGCAGGAGGAGGACCGGAAGCATCGGCGGTCCTGCCGTTGCGCACCGCCTCCCAAACTTTGGATTGTTCTTGGGCGACTGCCGCTTGTTCGCGCACGCTTGGATGGACCATCAGCTGGCCGGCGGAGAATTGCGCGCCAGCCGACCAGCGGCCTGCCTCCACGCAAAAGACATCAAGCGGCAAAGGCGCGGCCCCGGGCGGGACGATCCGATCTTTGCCGATGATACGGTCCTGTTTGCCGCCACTCACCAGTTCCCCGGCCAATAGTAGCAAGGGCTTCGTGCCGCGATTGACAAGCACGAGTTGATTGACGGATGCCCCGCGCTGCTCCGGGATTGCCACCGGATGCCCGTCGCGCGACCGCCGCATCGCGTCTACTTCGCCCTCGGTTATGATCACCTCTCCAGAGGATAAACTTTCGTCCAGCGTGGCAAAGCCGGCCGTATCCGCTGATTGCCGGCTGACGACAGGAAACACGGTCAGATTTTCGTATCGGATCGGGTCGGCCACTCGCCATTGATTTGAGCTCATCCTTCCATCCCTTTTGACATCTTTCTGCGCTTTGTAGGCCCCCCCTGCAAACAAGCACATGATCGCCAAAGCAACACCCTTCGACCCCCAGGAAAGCCAATTCGCTCTGTACATGGCACCCTCCTTGAACGCACTCGGATTGTTGGACACCGCATCGCTACACGGGTTCCATAAGCCTTGAACGGTTGAGGTGGTTTTTCTTGCAGCCTACCCGGCTCCAGGACAGAAACGGGGCAAAACAACAGACTAGTCGTTAAACACTAAGATGCCGGGCACTTTTACCTCGTTGCCCGAGGAAAACCATTCGAAACAATCGGCTGATCTGGCGGGGGAAAACTCTGAAGGATCGCGCTTTTCTTTGGCGCGACCAAAAACCGTCGTCCAATCGAATCACACTGTCAGTCTTCCAAATCCTCGCGAAACACGGGCATCGAGGGATCGAGAACGCCGTCCATCACGTCGACGATCAGCCGCTCGTAGACAGTTGTCGCTTCCGGCAGTGAAGTGTAGCCGCGTTCCCAGACTACGACTCCGGTGGCGGAATAAATGAGGGTGAAAAATCGTCCCGAGGAATATTGAAGTTCGAGCAGTTTGCTGGGCATCTCGGGATCGCCTTCCTGTCCCAAAATGTCCATCAGCGCCACGGACCACTGCCTGCCCATCGGGTCGGTTACGGACTGGCGTTCGACGTACCGCCAGTTGTCCATGCTCCAGGAAGCCATAGCGAACTCTCTCCGTGTTGCAGTGGCGCGGGCTTCAGCCTGCGGGTTTTGGGACATGCACGAACAAAACCCCACAGGCTGAAGCCTGTTCCACTAGGGTCCGAGCAGGTCGGCAAGGGCCCGTGCACCCTGCGCCCCGGTGAATGGTTTGGGGATCAGCATCACTTGCTTCGCGTCACGTTCACGGAGACTCTTGTCGGCTAATTCCGGCGTGTCACTGATGATGACAACGGGAAGCTCGGCGTGAGCCGGATCGCCGCGCACGGTATCGAAGAGCGACTCGCTCATGTCGTACACGGAGCAGTCGAGGACCAGCGCATCGGCGCGCTGCTCGACGACCAGCTCATTCACAGAGGTGTCAAAACCGGACGCGTAGACCTCAAAGCCGTGGTCGCTCAGAGCGAATGACAAGAGCTCGGCAATCTCCGGCGTGTCGTCAATAAGCAGGATGCGGCGCAACCGAACGCTACTTCGTTCCGTAATTGCCGGGCAGCCGGGGCTTCTTGCCCTCGGACGGCTCCAGATCCAAAACCCACACGCGGCCGCCCGCCGTGTAATAGGCGCGGTGGTCGTTTTGAACCTGCGCGCCCCAGGCTTCCAGGGTGCGCATGGCGAAGGTGTAGCCCTCGAAATTATTCCTGGCGTGGCCGAACACTTCGTTCGTGTGCCAGTTGTCATTGAGGATCGCGTCGCCGGCGTGCACGCGCGTGACGGTATAGTATTTGTCGAAAGCCGCTTCGTCGCGAACCTCGCGCGTCGAGCCGCGCTTCTTGCCTTCGCTGACGATGTAGGCTTCCTGTTGCAGGATTGGGCCGCCAGGAATGTTAGGTGTGTTGGCGCTCATACCGTCTCCGCCGTGGCTGCCGCTGCTTCCGCGGAGGCCATGTTGACAAGATTTTTCACATCGGTGGCCTTAATCAAGGCTTCCGGCAGCGGAACGCCCATCATCTGCCACTGCATATTGGCAAATCTTTGCAGCGTGGCAACGTGTTCGGCGTGCAAATGGCCGAAGCGGCCCTGCAGCTTCAAGTATTCCGATACCGGTCGCATGCTCTGCGGCCGGAAGCTGTAGTCATACTCGCGCTTTGCGTTGTTCCACTCCCAGATCGGGTAGAGCCCGCACTCGACGACGAGCCGGCCGAGATCGATCGAGCGCGGCGTCTCATACACGAAGCCTTTCTGGCACGGCGTGTAAATCATCAAGAAGGACGCGCCCTTGAAGTTCAGGCCTTTGCGCACCTTGTTCATGAGGTCGATCGGATAGCCCACGCTCGCGGTCGCCACATAGCAGTGCGGGTGTCCGGCCGCCATCATGCGCGCGAGGTCTTTGGGAAACAGCGTCTTCGCTTCGGGAACTTTCGGGCCTGGTGGCGAGAACGTGGTCATGCCGCCGTAAGGAGTGCGCGAGGAAGCCTGGATGCCGGTGTTCGCGTACTGCTCGTTGTCGTAGCAGATGATCAGGCAGTCGTGATTCCGGTAGAGCGCGCCGGAAATCGAACCGATGCCGATGTCGGAGGCGCTGCCGTCGCCCGCCTCGCAGATGATGTTCGGAAAGGTGCCCTGCCACTTGCCTTTTCGGATCATCGCTTCGTAGGCGGCGGCGATCCCGGCAGTGAAGCTGCCGGCGCTGCCAATCTGCGTGTGCGCCCACGGCACATTGTAGGGCGTGCAAAGATACGAGCTGTTGGCGACGTACATACATCCGGTCGGTCCGACCAGGATGGTGTTGTCGCCCGAGGCTTTGCTCGTCATCCGGTACTGGATGGACGGCCCGCAGCCGGCGCAGGTGCGGTGGCCGGGAACGAAGGGCTCGCTCGCGGGCAGCTCGGGATTGTAGAAGCGCGCCCCCTGGTTCGGGCTGCCAAACATCGGCAATATCTGTCGCTCGATTTCTATGACTGACATAATCAACTCCTCCGGATGGCGGCCTCTACTATTTGCCCTGCTATTTTAGTGCAAACTTTCAAGCCCGTCTCAAAAATATCGTCTGCCTGGCTCTCAAAATTGACTACTCCTCAAACCCGACCCAATGCGTGCGCTTTTCGATGCTCCCGCGCTTTTGCGCTTCGAGCATCTTCTGCGTCATCCAGTAAAATTCCTTCAGAATGATGGCCTCGCCGCCCATTCCAGCCATGAACGAGACGACCAGCGGGCGTTTCTGACTTTCGTAGAGCGCCGCACAAGCTTCCGCGTAGAGTGAACCGCCGCTGCTTACGCTGCCCAATCCCATGTTGGTCTCGATGACGCCGACCACTTTGAATTTGCTGAGGACTTCCTGCACGCGGTCCGTCGGGTACGGCCGGATCGTACGCAACCGCACCATGCCGACCTTCGCGCCGCGGTCGCGCATGTGCTTGATGGCATAGCGCGCGGTCACTCCGTGCGCGCCTTGCAGGAAAAAGACAACGTCCGCGTCATCGGTCATGAATTCTTCGACCCAGGGATCGTAGCGACGCCCGAAAATTTTCGCGAATTCGTCATGAGCCTGCTCGATGACCGCCATCGAACCTTCCATGGCGCGCGCGCGCTCGAGCTGAAGCGGTGGACCCTGCTCCGGCATGATCTGCGGGCCGTGCGACACAGGATGCCGAGGATCGAGCGGGTAGGGATGCTTGTACGGCGGCAGGAATTCCTTCACCTGCGCCGGATCCGGCAGATCGACGTCGCAAACGATATGCGAAACGAAGAAGCCGTCCTGGCAAACCATCTGCGGCAGAAGGACGCGAGGGTCTTCGCCGATCCGGTAGCCGATCAAGTGATTGTCAAACGCTTCCTGAGCGTCGCACGACCAGCCCATGAGCCAGCCCATGTCGCGCGTGGAGAGCGCATCCGTGTGTTCCGAGCCGAAATCGCCCGGTGGATCGAGCGTGCGGTCGGCAATCATCATTTGCACGGGCATGCGGCTGCCCGAGATCGGCGAATACAACTCATAGCCGTACTGCACGCCCACGCCCGAGCTGCCGGTGAAGACGCGCGCGCCGCTCGAAGAAGCGCCGTGAGCGATGCTCAACTGCGAGTGCTCGCTGTCAGCGACGATGTATTCGGCGTCGAGCTCTCCATTGGCCACCATTTGCGCCAGCGCCATCATCGTGGCCGTGTACGGCCGGATGGGATAGGCGGTAATTACGTCGACGTCGGCGTATTTGGCTGCCTGCGCCGCGGCCACGCAGCCGTTGATTCGAACGGTCTTCTTTTTTCCTGCGACTAGCGTTGCCATGTCTCACTCCGCGCGTTCCACCTATTGGCGGACGCTCACTTGTAGGACAGGCTTCAGCCTGTCTTCTTTTGACTTCTTTCAGCGCCGAACAGATCAAAACCAGACAGGCTGAAGCCCGTCCTACTAAATACTTTTCGCCGGGCGGTCTCCCAGATTGCTTAACTCTTTTGCCTGGCGTCCGTGCAGACCCGGCGAAATTGCAAAGGCCGTGTCCATTCGAACGACGCCGGTATCGAAGTCCAGCTCGGGGACGCCTTCGAGGCACCCGGTCGGGCACTCCTCGATGCATACGCGGCAGCCCTTGCAATAGTCGACCAGAATCTTGTAAAGGCCGTTCGAACGCGTCGAACGCACGATGCAAGGCTCCGGGCAAACCAGATAGCAGTTGTCGCAGGCGTTGCACGTGCCGCAGCTGAAGCAGCGGCTCGCCTCCATGCTCGCCTGCTCTTCAGAGTACGCCAGGATGACTTCCTGCTGCGTCGATTTGCGCGCTACCGGCGCGAGCATGGCCTGCTGGACGCGCGGGAAGTGCGGGAAATACGTCATGTTCATGCGGTTCAGATCGACGATCACGTCGATGGGAACCGTTCGCGGCTCGAGAGGAATATTGCGGAGCACCTTGTCCAGGTTGAATGCGACGCGCTTTCCGTCGCCGACGGCGTTGACCACCATCAAGGGTTGGCCGGCACCGAGCTGCACGACATCGCCCGCGGCGAAAAAGTTCGTGTCAGCGATGCGGCCGAATGCGTCGATCTTGATCGTGCCGCGCTCGGTCTTATACTCGGCCGGCAGCCAGTCGAGCTTCGCTCTCTGGCCTACGGCGATGATGACGTTGTCGACAGGAAATTTCTTGGCCGGCGCCTCTCGATCGATGGCAATCGGCGAGGCATTGATCTTGCCGGTGAAGCGGGCGGGATGCAGTTGCAATGCCTCGACTTTTCCTTGGCCGAGCACAGAGGTCATGGCCAGGCCGTGGATCAGCTCGACACCTTCCTCGAGCATGTCGTGCAGGTCTTCGGGCGAGGCCGGCATTTCCTGGGCGTTCGCTTCCACCGTGATCATGGTCACTTCGGCGGCGCCCTGGCGAAGCGCTTCGCGCGCGCAGTCGATGGCCGTGTTTCCGCCGCCGATGACGACGACGCGATCGCCGACCTTCACCTTGGATGTGCCCATGCCGATGTCGCGAAGGAACGGAAGGCCGAAGAGCACGCCGGCTTTATCTTCGCCTTCGGCCCGCGCGCTGTTGGACTCGGTAAGGCCCACGGCGAACACGGTGGCGTCGTAATTCTTTTTGAGATCGTCGAGCGTTATGTCCTTGCCGACTTCGACGTTGGTCTTGATTTCAATGCCGAGTTCGACGAGGCGTTCGATCTCGCGATCGAGCACGGCTTGCGGCAGGACCCAGTCCGGAATCCCGCCACGATTGAGTCCGCCAGCTTTCGGCGACTTCTCGAGAATGGTCACCTTGTATCCAAGGCGCGCCAGTTGATACGCAGCGCTGTGGCCAGCGGGACCTGAGCCGATCACGGCAACTTTTTTGCCGTTGGACGGCCCGGCCTTGACCACGTCGCGCGCCAGCGCCTGTCCGAGATCGCCGAGAAACCGCTCGACCGCGCGGATCGAGATGGCTTCATCGTACTGCCCTCGGTTGCAGGCCTGTTCGCACGGGTGGTAGCACACGCGGCCGGTGACCGACGGGAACGGCATGTCTTCCTTGATCAGAGCGTACGCGTCGAGATATTTGCCGCGCTTCACGAGGTCAAGATAACCCTGAATCTTTTCGTTTGTGCCGCAGGCATTGTTGCAGGGCGGCAGCTTGTCCCGGTAAACCGGGCGGATCGCGCGCCAGTTGCCGGTCGGGAAAAGATCCTGGCCCTTTTCCTGTGATGGAGCCGGAGTGATTCCGGCAAACGGCACGGTCAGCCACTCAGGAATATGCGTACCTTTAGTCGACATTTTCAGCCCTCATTCTGGCGGGCCCCAAGAGCCCGAACCCGAAAAAATTTAGTTTAGGCAGCAACCGGCTTCAGCGGCATGATGTGCAATTCCTTGAGCGCCGCATGGAACGCCGCTTTATTCGCAATCATTGGTTCAATCGTTTCCATCTTGCAGATGCCTGTGGTCTTGACCACCGCCGCGATGAGCGGGGCGGCGATGTCCGGGGCAACCGCTTTGCTTCGTTCGGCGGCTCCCTCGGTTGAGAGACGGTCAAGGCCGAGTTCGCCGAGGCGGTAATAGAGCCACTGGTGATCAGCCAGCTTGGCGGCGTCGACGCAGACCAATTGCGAGAGCCGCTCCGAGCCGGGCACGAAGCGGATCATGTACTCCGGGGTGTAGTGCGTGTTGATGATGAGCGTTCCGCCGGGAGGCATCCCGCGCATGTAGTCCCAGCCTTTGACCAT
>JBARBP010000096.1:0-16229 GCA_049793195.1 Occallatibacter sp.
GCGCTTGCGGGTGAGCACACGGCCTGGCAGTATACGATTCAGACCACGCACCTGCTGCAAATGCCAGTTCTGGTGCTCAATGCATCGTATGAGCCCATCAACATCTGCGGCGCCCGTCGGGCGCTAGTGCTGGTGCTCAAGGGCATTGCACGCACCGAGGAGGAACATGGGCTTACCCTTCACGCCCAGCGCAGCCGCATCGCCATGCCCTCGGTTATCAGGTTGCTGGAATATCGCCGCATTCCTCACCAGACACGCGCGCTGTCGCGGAAGAATATTCTGCTGCGCGACCGCAACACCTGCCAGTATTGCGGCGAGGCCCTGCCCCCCGGCGAACTGACGCTCGATCACGTAATTCCGCGCTCCCGGGGCGGCAACTCGACATGGGAAAACCTGGTGGCCTGCTGCCACGCCTGCAATCGCCGCAAGGGAAACCGGATGCTGCATGAGATCGACGATATGATTCTGCTTCGCGATCCGCGGCCCTTCTCACTGCACACAAGCCGGCAGATCATGCGCATGCTTGGTCGAGGCGACGACCGTTGGCGGAAGTACCTGTTTTACTAGTGGTCAGGGATCGCGGATCTGTGCTCAGAAAAACGACCCTGGGGACGCTGCATGGCCCTCTTTTCTTTGTTCACTTTTTCGTCGTTGCGTTATCGACAATCCTAGACGTCAACAAGGTTTAGGCGGCGTCGTTCAATACCCAATCGTGATGATTGCGAACGTAGAGACTGTGCTTCCGGGTTCAAACTGGCCGGCCACGGTTTTGGCATGTGTTCCAAGTGTCATGGGCGAACGAATCCGGCCGTTGAGCAATTGGGCGTTCGTGCTGGCCAGGTCAGCGGGCCGCGTGGGATTTCCTTTAAAGATGTCATGGGAAGGCAGGGTGAGGATTGGGGCCGGTCGGAGCCGTCGGCCACCTCGGAGGATTTCTGGTGGGTTGATGCGGACAGCGTCGCCTGGTCAGGCGGCGAAGGATTGGGATTGCAGCATGTCGAACACTTCATCTACCGTTATCGGCTTGCTGAAAAGATATCCCTGGATCTCATCGCAACCGTGCGCACGCAGAAACGACATTTGCGCTTCGTCTTCAACCCCCTCGGCAATCACTTTCAGATTCAGACTGTTCGCCATGCTGATGATGGCCGTTGTAATGGCCGCGTCGCCGGGATCAAAGACAATGTTCCGGATAAAGGAGCGATCGATCTTGAGCTTGTTCACGCGAAACTGCTTCAAGTAGCTGAGGCTCGAATAGCCGGTCCCAAAGTCATCGATTGCCAGCTTTACGCCCATCTCCCTCAACTCCTGCAGGACGGCGAACATCACATCTTCATTGGACATGAGGAGGCTTTCGGTGAGTTCAAGTTCGAGGAATTCAGGAGCGAGCCCGGTTTCAAATAGGACGTTTTTGACGAGCGTACTAAAGTTCTCCTGACGAAATTGGATTGCCGACACATTGACCGCGATGGGGACTGGCAGAAGTCCATCGTCCCACCACTGCCGGGCCTGAGCGCAGGCTGTTCTGAGGACCCACTCGCCGATTTGCAGGATAAAGCCGTTGTTCTCGGCGATAGGTATGAACCTGTCTGGAGGAATAAGACCCAACGCCGGATGCTGCCAGCGGATCAACGCCTCAAACCCGATAATTGAACCTGTGGCAATCTCCATTTGCGGTTGATAGACGAGGAAGAATTCTCCTCGGTCGAGCGCGAGGCGCAGATTGCTTTCAAGGGCCAGGCGCTCCGCGGCCTGGGTGTCCATCTCCCCGGTAAAGAACCGGACACCGTTGCGCCCAGCCTCCTTGGCGAAGTACATCGCCGCATCGGCATTCTTGATGAGAGTTTCGCCATCCGCGCCGTGCTCTGGGGATATGCTGATGCCGATGCTGCAGCTCATCCTGAGTGAATGGCCCTGGATCAAGAATTCCGCGCTCATCTCGCGCATAACGCGTTCGGCGGCAACGGCCGCTTCGGCTACGTCTCCCACTCTGTTGAGCATAATCAGGAATTCGTCGCCGCCGACCCGAGCCACCGTGTCCTGTGCCCGCGTACATTGTTTCAGCCGTTTGGCTACTTCCTTGAGAACGATATCGCCAAGCGAGTGTCCAAGCGAGTCATTGATGATTTTGAACCGGTCGAGGTCGAGGAAAAGCAGTGCAACCTTTTCCTTTCTGCGCCGGGCGTCCGCCAAGGCATGGCCCAAACGATCCTGCAGAAGAGCGCGGTGCGGTAATTCCGTTAGCGCATCGTAATAGGCCAGGAATTGCACACGCTCCTCGGCGGCCTTTCGTTCGGTAATGTCTTCAACGGTGCCTTCATAATTCCGGATGTCGTTGTACACGTCGCGCACCGCGCGCTGACTTATTCGTACCCATTTCCTGCTACGGTCTTTGCAGTAAACTTCCACCTCGGCGCCATGTACGACTTCGCCTGTGGCCGCCTGCTTAGCTACCTCGATCATCCGGTTGGGATCGACAAACAGCTGGGCCGGCACGTTTTGAACTTCAGCCATGAATTCTTCCGGAGAACGGTAGCCGTGCAACTGCGCCAGAGCACGGTTGATGCTGATGGGTCGCCCTTCCGGAGCGATCTGAAAGATGCCAAGCACGGAATCTTCAAAGATGGCCCGGTACTTTTCCTCCGCCTGGCGCATCGCGGATTCCGCCAGCTTGTGTTCGGTAATGTCGCGAAAGTACCAGATCCGGCCGCGGTGCGCTCCATTTACGTCGACGAGAGGAGCAGAGTAACGGTCAAAGACCTTTCCATTTTTGAGTTTGATCTCATCCCTGCCTTTTTCATATTGGTGCTTATTGAGATGCTTGACCTTTTCGATAAAAGCATCGGGGTTTTCGACTTGTTCCGTTACGTACATAAGCACGCTTCGATCATCCCGTGAGGCCAGCAATTCGTGCGGAATTCCAAAGTGGAGCTGGAATTGCTTGTTGGCGAGGATGATGCGGTCGGACTCGTCGACGACCAGGATGCCGTCAATTGTGGATTCTGATTGCGCCTCCAGCAGTGCAGTCTTGACCAGCAGCGCCTCTTCAGACTGCTTGCGCGCCGTGACATCGTACGCGGCGACCAGCATTGCATCGGTTCCGTGAAAATCCAGGTCGTGACAAACAACCTCGACGTCAACGATCGTGCCGTTCTTCCTGCGATGCCTCCAGGCGTCGGGTTTCTGCAGTCCGTGATTGCGTCGCTCTACGTTCTTTACCAGTTCCGGGATATCTTCCTCGGGGCGGATGTCCGCTACGGTCATTGCCAGGAATTCCGTCTTGGTATATCCGTATTGAAGGATCGCAGCCTGATTGACCGCCAGAAAACGAAGGGTGGTGCGATCGAACACCCACATTGGGACGGGATTGGTATCGAACAAGAGGCGGTATTGCTCCTCCGAGTTGCGCAACGCTTCTTCAGCGCGCTTCCTGTCAGTAATGTCGAGCACGATGGCTGCCGCGCCAATTACGTTTCCTGCTGCGTCCTTGATTGGCGAAACAGAAAGAGAAACGTCGATCTGCTGGCCATTTTTCTTTAGGCGAGTCGTCTCGATCCCGTTTACCTTTTCGCCGCTTCCAATTTTCCCCAGAATTTGCCGGTACTCAATCGGGCGGTCGGCTGGGGCGATAATTGCAATTGATTTTCCGATAGCCTCCTCGGCGCTGAATCCGAGAGTCCGCTCCGCGCCTGCATTCCAGGTTTCAATTCGACCGTCCAGCGTGCATGAGAGAATTGCATCTTCTGAGCAACTTACGATCGCCGCCAACCGGCGATGCTCCTGTTCCGCTTGTCTGATTACGCTGATATCGGTCAGGGTACCTTTAATCTCAAACCCAGACCCCGCCTTACCGGCAACCAGGGCTGCATTGTTCAGAACCCAGAGGGCACCGCCGTCCCTTCGTTGCAGGCGTTGCTCAAGGTTGGTGAGCCGTTTCTGTGCCCTCAGTTCCTTGATGAATTGAATCCGTTCCTCGGAACTGGGATAGCAGACACTGACGGACTGTCCTATCACCTCTTCGCGCGTTGCGTATCCGAACATCTGGCAAAAGGAGACGTTGCAATCCAGAACCCGGCCGTCGAGGCTGGTTCTGTAAGCGCCGGTCAGGCTTTTCTCGAATAAAAGCTTGTAGCGTTCTTCGGCTAACGAAATGACGGGTCGAAGTCGTTTGTCTATCTTTATGACGACAAAAGTCACGACCGCGACGATGAGCACGGCGAAGAGAATGATGATGACATGGGACGTCCAGATCGTGATTCCTGAATTCAGGGCTATCTTGAAGAGTTCGAAAAGAAACATGAGGCAGCCAGTGGCCGTAGCAACTTTCAGCACCAGGATGAAGTCGCCCTGAAATCGTGCAACGCTCGTGTCATTGATTTTGCGCTTGAACCGGTCACGCCAAAGCATCCACATCACTATGCCGGCAATCATGAGCACAATCGCGAGAACGTCGGTCATCATCGGGAGTAAGGAGTTTTGTGGCGGCAGGAGGTTGAGGAAAACGCACGAAGCGAAAGTTCCGACGTGGGCGACCGCATATCCGGGGATGGCTTTGGATGGAGTCCAACCGACTTCGAGACCGAAGCAACTTTGGCTCGCAGAGATCGAGAGGAGGAATCCTGAGGAGAGATTTCGCCACGATGAATTCGATACCAGACGCATCCAAATGCCTCGGATCCTTCCGACAACTTCCTGGTACGAACTCAGTAGACCCGGGCCCGCTTGCGCAAGGATGGCATTCTCGACAGTAGACGTAGTCGTATCCGCATGGAATTCCACGATAGTTGCACTGAGGGTATGTGATTCATGTCACGAAAGTTAGACTGGCGACGATTGCGATTGCACCACGGAACGGGATTCTCTGTCTAACACAAAAGAGCCCCAGCCCCTTCCAAGGCTGCGGCTCCTTTTGCGGCTCGACTTCAGCCGGTTCTTCATTCGAATTGCGTTACATTCCCCGCACTACATCTCCTTGACGCCTTCGACGAAGGCCTTCAGCTTGCGGCTGCGGCTGGGGTGACGCAACTTGCGGAGAGCTTTGGCTTCGATTTGCCGGATGCGCTCTCTTGTGACCTGGAAGCTCTGGCCGACTTCTTCCAGGGTGTGCTCGGAGCCGTCCTCCAGACCGAAGCGCATCTTGATGACGCGCTCTTCGCGCGGGGTGAGCGTGCGAAGCACCTGGGAGGTGTACTCCTTGAGGTTGACGCTGATGACAGCCTCAGAGGGGGAGACGGCCTGGCGGTCTTCAATGAAATCGCCGAGGTGCGAGTCTTCCTCTTCGCCAATGGGCGTTTCAAGAGAGATGGGCTCCTGTGCGATCTTGAGGACCTTTCGGACCTTGGCGACAGGGATGTCCATGCGGCGCGCTATTTCTTCGCTCGACGGCTCGCGGCCGAGCTCCTGCACCAACTGGCGGCTGGTGCGGATCAGCTTGTTGATGGTCTCGATCATGTGCACAGGGATGCGGATGGTTCGGGCCTGATCCGCAATAGCGCGGGTGATGGCCTGACGAATCCACCATGTGGCGTACGTGGAGAATTTGTAGCCGCGGCGGTACTCGAACTTGTCGACGGCTTTCATGAGGCCGATGTTGCCTTCCTGAATAAGGTCGAGGAACTGGAGGCCGCGGTTGGTGTACTTTTTCGCGATCGACACGACGAGGCGCAGGTTGGCTTCGATCAGTTCGCGCTTTGCCTGCTCAGCGTCCATGTCACCCTGGATCATTTCGCGCTGGGTGTGCTTGAGCTCGCCGATGGAGACGCCAGCGTCCGCTTCAATCTTTTCGAGATCGACGCGGCAATTTTTTTGCTGGCGGCGGTACTCCTTTTTGAGCTCCTCAGACTTGGAGGCCTCGTGCTTCTGGTCGAGGGAACGGATCTGGCGCTCGAGGGTGCGCATCGTGTCGACAGTTTTATTCACTTTGTCGAGGAGCCGCTTGCGCTCCATGGCGGTGTACTTGAGTTCGCGGACAATGCGGGAGATCAGGACCTTTTCGCGGGCGATGGACCAGCGGAGACGGCGGGCTTCCTTGACCTTGGCCTTGGTGGCGGTAGAGGTGGCGGCCAGCTTTTCGTCGAGCAGGGCGATCTTCTTCTGATGCTTGACGAGGGTGTCGATGCGGGCCACGGTGGCCTTGACGCGGGTGACCACTATTTCTTCAGTGAGCTCTTCTTCGTCAAAGATGACGACTTCTTTGACGTTACGGACGCCGCGCTTGAGGTCTTCGCCGAGGGCCGCGATTTCGCGGATGACGATGGGTGAGCGGGAGATGGCCTTGAGCACACGCATCTGGCCGCGCTCGATGCGCTTGGCGATTTCGACTTCGCCCTCGCGGGTGAGCAGGGGAACGGTGCCCATCTCGCGCAAGTACATGCGGACGGGGTCGTTGGTTTTTTCCAGGGTGCCAGGGGTGAGGTCGAGTTCGACGTCTTCGCCCTCTTCAAGCTCGAATTCCTTGTCGCCAGGAAATTTGGGAGCGTCGAGTAAGTCGATGCCCTGGGTGCCGATGGTGGTGATCAGATCGTCAAGGTCGTCGGCAGAGCTGATCTCGTCGGGCAAAATTTCGTTTACGTCGCCGTAGGTGAGATAGCCCTTCTCTTTGCCAACTTCGATGAGGCTGTCAATGTCGTGTTCGAATTTGTCGTCAGTCGCCAAATGAATCCTTCTCTCCGGCGCAATCGAGTTTTGGCACCGGATTGCGCGACGGTGCATGGTCGTATCGATCCGGGTCCGGGCATGCAAATAAAGATTCCGAGAGGGAAATCCCGGGACGCATGCGGACACAGACTTGCGGTCACCCGCAAAAAAGAAGCGGTTTCAGGTAGTTGCTCGGAACAGGATGACAGCGCTTCAGGTTTCGCCTGGTTAGCCCGCGAGCCGCAGCTCATGTATGGGGCAAAGGGGCGCGCATCCTCACAGAGATCAATAGATTACCACAATCCCACCCTGGCTCCGCAGCAAAAATTTGTCGGAGCCGAAATCGGGCGAATCGTCTTGAAATCCGGGGCCGGGCAGATTTGCCTGCTACCCGTGCCTGCCTCTATTCAGTTAGACGCCTTCGGGGGTGGTTTCGACGCAGAAATAGGGGTTTTGGGGAAATTCCGAGGCTGACCGAAGGATTAGGAGAGCGGAGGGCGGGGGCCATGGAGCTGCCGGAGGCTGCGGTCCAGCTCGAGCTTTTGCTGGGTAAGGATGGTGAGCTCGGCAAAGTCGCCGCGCCGCTCGGCTTCTGCGATTAAAGTGCGGAGGTCCCGCTGGCGGTTTTCGAGGGCGCGCTCGTGGATCTCCTGGACGGCGCCGCGAACTTCGCTTGCCTCTGGGGGCTTGACTTCGGCAAGGAGTGCTTCGGCAAGGAGGGCGCGCTGGGTGGGGTCTTCGACGACGTCCATGGGGTCGCGGGCTTGACGGGTGGCCAGGGCTTGTAAGGCGTGATAGGTGCCAAGATGCTCAAACCAAGCCGGTTGGTCGGCAAGGGCCTGAGTGGCGAGGCGGCGTGCGTCTTCGTTTTCGGGGTCGTCGATGGCGAGGGCGCGGAGAAGCACGCGCTCGACCTCAGTGAGCGTAGTGGCGCGGGTTTCGACGTGGTCGCGCCGGCGGAGGGCGGCTTGACGGAGTTCTTCGCGCATGACGGCGGAGTCGATGCCCAACTTCTGCGCGGCGTCGGCTGAAAACTGGGCCCGTGCCTGGGCTTCTGGCATGCGGCGAATATGGGGCAGAAGGAAGTTCATGGCCTTGACCTTCTGATCGGCACCGGCGCCGGGGAACAATTGGCGGGCGCGTTCGATGAGAAAGTCGGATTGGCGGCGCGACTCGCGGATGGCGGATTTGTAAGCCTCGACTCCACGTTCGCGGATGAAGCGGTCGGGGTCCAGGCCACCGTCGAGGGTGACGATTTTGATGGTGAACCCATCTTCGGTGAGCAGTGCGATGGACTTCTCGGCGGCGCTGCTGCCGGCGGCGTCAGGATCGAAGTTGACGACGACGTTGGAGGTGTGGCGGCGAAGCATGGCCACCTGCTGCTCGGTGAAGGCAGTGCCACTGGTGGCGATGACGTTTTGAATGCCGCGGAGGAAGACGGAGATGCAGTCCATCTGGCCCTCGACGAGGAGGGCGAATTCGATTTGGCGAATGGCGGTGCGAGCCTTATCGAGGTTGAAGAGGACCTGACCCTTGGAGTAGAGAGGTGTCTCCGGTGAGTTGATGTATTTGGCGCCGGCCTTGTCGCCGGTCTCTAAAGTGCGCGCGGTAAAGGCGATGACGCGGCCGCTCTCGTTAGCGATCGGAAACATCACGCGCTTGCGGAAGCGGTCGTAGATGTTGCCCTGGGTGCCGTCGCCCTGCTCTTTGGAGCTGAAGAGGCCGCTGACACGGAGGGTTTCATCGTCGGCCATGCTTTTGAGGCGGTCGCGGAGGGCATTGAAGCTGTCGGGGGCGAAGCCGATTCTGAAGGTCTTGATGCCTTCGGGAGTTAGGCCGCGTCCGGCCAGATATTCGCGCGCTACAGCTCCCTCCGGACCACGCAGTTGCTCTTCAAACCAGGCGGTAGCCATCTCATGCAGTTCCAGGAGCTTGGTGCGCTGACGGGCTCCGGCGGCTTCCTCGGGGGAGGAAAATTCGCGTTTGGGCAGGGGAATGCCGACCTTTTGCGCGACGATGCGGACAGCTTCGGGGAAGGTGACGTTTTCGATTTTGCCGACGAAGCTGAAGACGTCGCCCGAGGCCTGGCAACCGAAACAGTGGTAGAACTGGCGAACTGCGTGGACGGAGAAGGAGGGGGATTTCTCCTTGTGGAAGGGGCAAAGTCCTGAGTAGTTTTGCGCACCGGCTTTGCGCAGGCGAATGTAGCCCTCGATCACCTTGACGATGTCAGCCTGCTGCTTGACGGTTTGGGCAAAATCGGACACGGAGGGGTCTGTATTGAGGATAAGGCCGGCTCATGGCTGGCCCTAACTGTGGAAAGGGGGACGGAACAACTGGCGCTGCGCCGAGGGTAGATTCTTAGCGCGCGTCCGGATAATCGGCGCCGGTGGTGACGGTTTCCCAGGCGGCGATTTCCTTTTGCCACGTGGAAAGTTTGTCGCGAAATCGGGTGAGGGCGACTTTGCCTAGGAGCAGGTGAATGGGTGGCTCGGGGGCGTCGGCAACGGCGATCACGGCCTCGATCGCCTTCTGCGGGTCGCCGGGCTGCTTCCCGGACTGAGACTTGAGGTAGTTGCGGGCTTTGCCGGCTGTTTGAGCATATTCGGGGAGTTCGCGCTGCGCCAGCTTGCCGGACCGGCCGAGAAAGTCAGTGCGGAAAGGCCCCGGCTCAATCACGGTGACGTGAACGCCGAGAGGTTTCATTTCGGCGGCGAGCGCTTCGCTGAAACCCTCGACGGCAAACTTGGTGGTGTTGTAAAAGCCCCAGCCGGCCCCGCCGACCAGACCGGCGATGGATGAAAAGTTGAAGATATGTCCGCTGCGCCGCTGGCGGAAATGGGGCAGGAAGGCTCGCGTGGTGCGAATGAGACCGTAAATATTGGTTTGGAACATGGGTTCAAACTCGCCCTCGGCAACCTCTTCGATGGCGCCGCTGACGCCGTAGCCGGCGTTGTTGACCAGCACATCGATGTGTCCGAAAGTAGCAATTGCCTGGTGGGCTGCTTTCTCGATCTCAGCCGGCCTGGTCACGTCGAGCGGGAATGCGCGTGCTGTTTCCGGGTACTGGGTTTCCAGGTCTTGCACCTTTGCCACGTCGCGCGCGGTCGCGGCTACGCGCTCGCCACGTTTGAGCAATTGTTCAGCCAGCATCCGTCCGAAGCCGGTGGAGGCGCCGGTAATAAACCAGGTTCTTGCGGAATTTCCCATCATTCGCTCCTTTGCGCCCTGAGGCGCCTCCCGGTTGGATGCCCTGCGGAGGCCTGAGATGCAGGGCTTCGACGGACTGTGATGTGGGCAGTCCGGCAACCTGCGCTCAGACGGGAAAATACTTGTTGCAACGAATATCTCAGTCGTGCATCCAAGAAAGAGAAAGGCAATTTGAGAGGAGCAAATAAACATGACCGCAGCCACTTCCGCCCCCGGCACCGTAACCACCTGGAACATGGATCCGGCCCATTCCGCAGCCGAGTTCAAGGTAAAACACATGATGATCGCGCACGTGAGAGGAAAGTTTTCCGGACTCTCCGGCGTGCTGAAGTTGGACGAAACCGATTACACGCATTCCACCGTTGAGGCTTCAATCCCGGCCGCGAGCCTGACAACCGGGGATGCCCAGCGCGATGGCCATTTGAAAAGCGCGGACTTTCTTGATGTTGAAAAGTTTCCTGCGCTGACCTTCAAATCCACTAACATCGACTCGACAGGCGGCGCCGACTACGCCGTGACAGGCGAATTGACCGTGCATGGCGTCACAAAAAGTGTCACTCTGTCTGTGGAAGATGTGAGCGAGCCAGCGAAGGACCCCTGGGGTAACCAGCGCATCGGCCTTTCCGGTTCGACCAAGATCAATCGCAAGGACTTCGGGCTCACTTGGAATTCTGCGTTGGAGTCGGGCGGCGTGCTGGTGGGGGAGGAAGTGACCATAACGCTGGATGTGCAGTTCATCAAGGCTTAAGTGAGGTGGTCGGCGAGTAGTGGTTTGAAACTGCTGCTCGCTGGCACGAGAATTGCCTGTTGCAACGAATATCGTGCCCGGACATCTAATGAATATAGGGTCAAGGAGGTCGACAGATGTCGCTTCGTGCAGTTAAACAGATTCTTGAAACCAAGCCAACCATCGAGGGCGCGGGCGTAAAGCTGCAACGTGCTTTTGGATTCGGCAAGACGGCTGAGTTCGATCCGTTCCTGTTGTTGGACGATTTTCGCAATGAGAATCCCGCGGACTATCTTGCCGGATTCCCCTGGCATCCTCACCGCGGGATCGAGACCATTACGTACGTGCTGGCCGGCGAAGTGGCGCACGGCGACAGTCTGGGCAATAAGGGCCGCATGACAGCAGGCGACGTCCAGTGGATGACGGCCGGCAGCGGGATTCTGCACCAGGAGATGCCGAAGGGTGACGAGCGCGGACGGATGCACGGGTTCCAACTGTGGGCCAACCTACCTGCGGCGCTGAAGATGACCGATCCGCGCTACCAGGACATTCCGGCCAGCGCAATTCCCGAGGTGACGGAGGACGACGGTACCCATGCACGCGTCATCTGCGGCGAGTTCTGGGGAAAGAAAGGGCCGGTGGAGGGCGTGGCGACCGAATCAATGTCAGTCGATGCGCGCTACGTAGATATTTCGGTTCCTCCGGGCAAACGGAAACGCATCCAGGTCGAGACTACGCGGAATGCGTTTGCGTATGTGTTCGCAGGGACGGGGACGTTCCGCGATGCCTCAAACCCGAGAGCTGTGCTGACGGAATCGGCTGTTGACCCGAATGCGACCCCGGTGTACGACGCGAAAAACCATTCGCTGGTGCTGTTCGACAAGGGAGACGAGATCGTGGTTGAAGCCGGGCCGGAGGGAATCCGCTTCCTGCTGGTCTCGGGCAAGCCTCTCGAAGAACCCGTGGCATGGTACGGGCCGATCGTGATGAACACGCAGGCCCAACTACGGCAGGCGATGAGCGAATTGCAGGGCGGGACGTTTATCAAGCACCCGTAAAAACGGCGCGACCCGCAAGAGCAGTGCTCGCATAAGCTGGGGATCCGCGTGAAATGGGCAGGAGTGAATGACTCCGGCCCGTTTTTTTTGCGAGTCGTTCGCGGTCACTTCAGCTTTTGATCGTTAACCGAAGGCCAGATCCGTGCGGAACCGTGGCCGCGAACTTGCCGCTCTTCAGATGGCCAGGCTGAGCAGAATGAGTGATTTCGGCGGTGCGGTTCTCGAGAGTGGGGGCGTGGAGGGTTTCCGCTTCCACACTCCCGGATTTGCCGGAGCCGAAATCGAGCGTCAGGCTGAGATCCTTTTCCGCATCCTTGTTGAGGATGATGACGGAGGTCTGCCCGCCGTCGAATTTTACGGCGTAGGCGCTTCCGTCTATTCCCGAAGCCTGAATCTGCGCGGTGAGGTCGACCGGCAGAAATGTGCCTCCGCTGAACAAACCGGCAAACTTCAAGCCATAGGCGACGGGTTCCAGCCCGTATTCGGAACCGAAAGTCGCAATTGGCGTGTAGAACGGATGCGGATGCTTCGCGATCTGCTCCGGGGTCTCGCCGTTTTCCTTAAGCATCGCATCGCCCGGCAATGCGCCGCCCACGGAGTTTGCAACGGACGGACCGGTTCCGCCATGCAGATTGATTCCTGAGTAGTTGTTGCTGGCCAGCAGCAGGGAATAGTCGGCGGCCCAGAGCGCTGCGGCAAACACATCGGAAACACCTGGCTTGCCACCGCGGTAGCAGGTGTTGCCTTCCGTCATGCGCACGCGTGCTCCTACTTTGCTGGCTGCGGCTGTGGCGGTGTCGCATGTCTTTTGCACCTTGGCCATGGTGGCGGGCTTGAGCAGGTTGGGGATGCTGACTTCGGGGTTAGTGGCCGGGCCGCCGAAGTAGTAATGGTGAGTCAGCGTCGTGACGCGAGGAGGATTCTTGATGGCAGGCCAGAGGTCGGCGATCTCCGTCAACCACTCTACCTTGGAGGCAACATCGGGCATCCCGAAGATGGCGTTCGGAACACGGCGCTCGATTGCGCGGGCGAGGGTGAGCCACTCGTCGAGGTAGGTTTTTGCGGACCAGGTTTGTGGATCGCGCAAGTGGCGATCGAACAGATCCACTTCGTTGCCAATCTGAAAGTACTGCAGGCGCGACCCGAGAGTTTTTGCCACAAATACAGCTTCTTCCGTGGCGCGGTCGGGCGTATTGGTGCCCATCCCGATGCCATAGAGGCAGGTCCAGCCGGTCGCATTCAAAAAGGCGGCCAGATTACGCACGGCCTTTTCGGTCACCGGGTAAAACTCCCGCTTGGGCTCGCCGACCACTTCGCGCGTTTTGGGATGTGTGGGTTCGGGAGAGCTGACCGTGGGCCGCCAGTATGCAAATTCACTGGTGTTGCCGCCAAGCCGCAACACTCCATGCTCCGAAAGGGCCTTAAATTGGCTAATAAGGCCGCTATTGTGCTGAGAAAAGAAAGCGGGGTCAACGAGCTGCTGCACTTCATAGGAAAGGCCGACAAAGTCGGCTGGCATGTGGGGGCCCGTCGCTTCGCCCGGGAGGGTCAGCGTGACCTGGGCTCCTGCCGGGCTTTGAGCCCTCAGGCGGGTTGCGGCTACGGTAGCGGCTGCTGCGGCTAAAAATCTGCGTCGGCTAATCTTGGTCATGATGGTTCCTCGGATCGGGACGGATGAACGGCCCGATTTTGTCACTGGTAAGTATAGGAGCCGGGGGCTAGATGTTGAAGACGGCCTTCATTTATGCCTCTACCGGCAGGTCCGCGGCAAGGATATTCATGGGGGTGAGGCCACGCTGCCGCATGGCGTGCAGGCTCAACGCGTCGTGGCGCTTGGCCAGGCGGCGGCCGTTATGGTCAACCACCAGGCGGCAGTGGTACCAGGAAGGGATCTTGAAGTCCAAAGCGCGATAGAGCAGGATTTGCCGCGCGGTCGACTTGAGCAGGTCGGCGCCGCGCACAACTTCAGTGATGCGCATGAACGCGTCGTCAGTCACGCAGGCAAGCTGGTAGCTTGGACCACCATCCTTGCGCCAGATAACAAAGTCGCCGAAGTCCCGGCCGGCCACAAAGCGCTGCGGGCCCAGATTCAAATCGTTGAATTCGACCACTTCGCCGTCGCGGACATGAAATCGCCAGTTGATGCCGTCGGGCATTTCAATGTCGCTGGCGGTCGGCCCAGGCAATTGCGGAGCGCGCCACAGATTCTGCCGGCAGGTGCCGGGATAGATCGGTTCGTCGTCCAATGGTTCGAGCTTGCCGTGGCTGCCCGGAGACGAGCGTTCGTGTGGGGCACCTAGAGCGGATTCAAGGTCCTTGCGCGAGCAGCGGCAGGGAAACAGCCAGCCATTCCTAAGCAATCTGCGCCAGACGGCGAGGTAGAAGGATCTCCGCTTGCTTTGAACATAGGGGGCATACGGCCCGCCCTTGTCGGGGCCTTCGTTCCAGCGGATGCCCAGCCAGCGCAAATCGTCCAAAGCGGCATCGGCAAAAATGGACTTGCTGCGCTCCTGATCCAGATCTTCCATGCGCATGACCAGCGCACCGCCGGCGTCGCGGGCGCGCAACCAGGCAGTCCAGAAGGTGCGCGCGTGGCCCACATGCAGATAGCCGGTGGGGGAAGGTGCAAGCCGTCCTCGATATTGCGAAGTCGGCGTTGGAGCGAGGCTTGCCATCCTGTCACAAGTTTAGGCATGCGGGAAGGCAGCGCATATGGACAGTTTGATTCCTCGTGTCGCTTCGTCGCACCCTATTGCCGTTGCGCAAGTCGATGCGCGAACGAATAGATCAGTTAATCAGTTGGTATCGCCGGCGTTGTTTTCGTTTCCGGGATGCGAATGTTCGTACTGGCCAATGCTCTGGTTCAGATGGTCAGGATCGACGGAAACCTGCACTACGTCCATCTCGTTGCCGTCTTTGTCCACGATAAACATGTCCATTTGTGCGCCCTCAGGATGCACAAAGATCAGCGTCTGTTCCTTACCGGACCGACTTGTCTCGCGGATCATGCGCGTCCAGCCTGGGCCGAGCTTTTGTGCGACCATGGCGTTCAACGCATCGCCGTCGATGGGCGCGGTGAAGTTCTCAATCTCCGCGACGTGCATGCCGCTAACGCCGCCATGCGTAGCTCCGCGCGAAATCAGACTCACCAGCCCCATGAACGGAATGCGCGTGGCGTGCACGTGATACTCACTCTCGATGGAGCTGACCACGCCGTCAAAAGCATCGCCTGCAGCGGCTAGCACCACCACTGCTGGAATGAGGACCAAACAAAGAACCACGAAAACCAGCCCTAGACTCTTCATTGGTCGCCGCCCTTCTTGTCCTTCGCCTTCGACTTGTCACCATCCTTGCCGTGGGGCGCCTGTTGCGCGCCTCCAAGTGGACCAAGCGCGCCACCGAGGCCGGCGATGCCGCTCAGTTCGCCGAGCTGGTCCATGCGGATGGGTCCCATGATAAGAACGATTGTGAGTTCCTTTGGTTCGGCGGCCAGAATAAACATGCCATGGGGCTCGCCGTTTACCAGCTTCACCAAGATGTCGGTAGTCTCGCCGCTTTTGCGCTCACGTTCACGCACCATCGGCGACCACTCCGAAGTCTCGAAGGTCTTGCGCAGTGAGTCGATCTGGTCCATCGAATACTGCCCCTCTTTATCGAACTCGTAGGAGCGGACATAGATACCTTCGAGTCCCTGGATCAGTTGGCGCACCGAGGCATCGTCCTTGTCTTTGCCATTCATGAATTTGGAGGCAAAGCCGAGCATGTTTTTGTCGAGCGTCACCTCGGTCACGTCGGAGGCGCGCGCCGCCAGGTCCTTTTCCACAGCGGGCGGCAACAGTAACGGCGACGGTTGAGCAAAAGCGGGTGCAGCCCATGCGGCAACCCCGAGTACGAATGCAATCAGCTGGTTCTTCATTAAAAGCTCTCCTTACTCCTGTCGATCGCGATCATGTTCCGCGAGTTGGGCTTTGACTTCGTTCAGCGCATGGTTGGTAATGCGCAGCGCCGTGAACACCTGCTGGCGTGCCGCTTCGCCCTTGCGCTGTTCGTCCCGCTCATGCCAGGCGAATCCTCCACCCACGAGTGCGGCCAGCACCAGACATGCGGCCAGGCGTTCCCACATCACCTTGCGAAAATGGAGGCGCTCGGTGCGTTGGCGGCTCCGTTGCTCCATCAACTTGCGCTTCAGGCTCGGAGGCGCAGGACGGCGCTCGAATGCCTGCTTCAGGTCGCGCTCGAAGTCGTCGCCGTCAAGGTCGTCCATGGGTTCAAACTCCACTCATCTTCTCCTTCACTCTTATGTAGTCCTTCAAATTGCCCTTCGCCTTGGCCCGGAGCAGCTTGAGGCCGCGCTGTAAATGACTCTTCACCGTGGCCAGTGGAGCGTCGAGCGTGGCGGCGATTTCTTCGGGCGTCAGGTCCTCCTGGTAACGAAGGACCAGCGCGGCGCGTTGCGGCTCGGAAAGCGTGGCCAGCAGGCCTTCGAGGCGGGAGCCCAACGGCGACGATTTTTGCTCCAGGCGCATGCCGTGACTCTCTTCGAATTCCACCCAAAGATCCATGCCACGCACCTTTCGCCGCCTCAGCGCATCTGCCGA
>JBARBP010000097.1:0-18165 GCA_049793195.1 Occallatibacter sp.
TTCTCGCCCTGGCTCTCGCTGCTGAACATCATTCCGCTGGGTAATCTGATCCTGGTTTACGTGCTTGCCTTCTCGGATTGGAAGGTGATGCCGGCACCGCAGGCGATGTGGCAGCCGCCAATGCCACCAATGCCACCGCAGGGCTGAGACGATGGAATAGGCGGATGCGATAGCATCGTGATAGGAAAATAAATTTACGATGCCTGAACCGACTGCCTCTTTGACAAAGACTCCTCGCGTTCGCTTTGCTCCTTCGCCCACCGGTTTTCTGCACGTCGGCAGTGCCCGCACCTTTATCTTGAATTGGCTCTATGCCCGGCACAACGATGGGACCGTGGTGCTGCGTCTGGACGACACCGATGTGGAGCGCAACACCGAGGCCAGCGTGCAATCGATCTTTGAGGGGCTTCGCTGGCTGGGTCTCTCGTGGGACGAGGAATACAAGCAATCTGAACGGCTCGCCCTGCACCGCAGCCAAGCCGAGGCGATGTTTGCGAAGGGTCTGGCCTATCGCGACTTTACACCCGCGCACACAGAAGCTGAGGAGCACTCCTCGACGCAGGGCGCCTGGCTCTCGAACCCCGGCATGCGCGAGCTTGCTCGCGAAGAAAGCGACCGCCGGGCTGCTGCGGGCGAGGCGTTCGCCCTTAGGTACCGCGTGCCTCGCGGCCAAGGCCGCAACCTGCACTTCGTCGACGGCGTATACGGTGCGCAGTCCAAACTGGCCGACGAGGTGGAAGACTTTGCGCTTCTGCGTTCGGACGGGATGCCGACGTACCACCTTGCCTCGTGCGTTGACGACGCCGACTTGCGCATCAGCCACATCATCCGCGGTCAGGATCACCTGACCAATACTTTCAAGCACCTGCTTATCTTTGAATCTCTCGGAGCCGAGCCACCTCAGTTTGCGCATTTACCCTTGCTGGTGGCTCCCGATGGCGCCAAACTCTCGAAGCGCAAACATGGGCCGGTAGTGAGCGTGACGACGTATCGCGATGCCGGCTTCCTGCCGCAGGCTTTCGTGAACTTCCTCTGCCTGCTCGGCTGGTCGCCCAAGAACGATCGCGAATTCCTCACCCTCGACGAGCTCACCGAGGCTTTCACCCTGGAGGGCGTGAACCGCTCCAATGCCGTTATCAACTTTACCGATGAAGACCCCTTCGATCCCAAGGCCGTGTGGCTCAACGCCGAGCATATCCGTGCCCTGTCGGTCGAAGGACTCAGCCGCTCGATCGAGCCATTCTTGGAGCAGGCCGGTTTTCATCCTTCGCCGGAAAAGCTGCTAGCCGTTACGCCTCTGATTCGCGAGCGCATCAAGCTGCTGCGCGACGCCGCCTCCGCGGCCGACTTCTTCTTTCTAGACGAATTGGCGCCATACGATCCGGCTGAGCTGATTCCAAAGAATGGTGACGCGGCTCTCGCTCGCCGCGTCTTGCAGCGCGCGCAGGATGTCCTGGCCACAACCACATTCGATCACGATTCGCTGGACCAGGTTCTTCGAGCTGCCGCCGCATCACTCGGCCTCAAAGCCGGTCCCATGTTTCAGCCCATCCGGGTTGCTGTTTGCGGTCGCAAGAACGCGCCGCCTCTGTTTGAGACCATGGTTGTCCTCGGCCGCGACGTGTGCCTCGCCCGCATCCGCGAAGCTGAAGCCAACCTTCAATCGCTCTTTTGATTCACCCGGTTGACCACACCCACCGGATGAAATAAGGAATTGCAGCTATGACGAACTCAAATGCGGATAGCAAGGAAACTCCCACTCCCTCGAATTTCCTTCGCGATCAAATCGAGGAGGATGTGCGCACCAAGAAATATGGCGACGCCATCGTGCAGACGCGCTTTCCACCCGAGCCGAACGGCTATTTACATATTGGTCACGCGAAGGCGATCTGCATCGACTTTGGTCTGGCAGACGAGTTTGGGGGTAAGACCAACCTCCGCTTCGACGACACGAACCCGGAGAAAGAAGAGACGGAGTACGTAGATTCGATCCAGAAGGATGTCCGCTGGCTTGGGTTCGACTGGGAGCGGCTCTGCTACGCCTCGGACTATTTCGGCCAGCTTTACGAGTGGGCTCTGAAGCTCGTCAAGGAAGGCAAGGCGTATGTAGACGATCTGTCGGCGGATGAGATCCGGCAATATCGCGGAACGCTCACCGAGCCTGGTATGGACAGTCCGTTTCGGAATCGGACGGTTGAGGAAAATCTGGACCTTTTTGTTCGAATGAAGAATGGCGAGTTCCCGGATGGCAGCCGCGTACTGAGGGCCAAGATCGACATGGCCTCGCCGAACCTGAACATGCGCGATCCAGTGATGTATCGCATTCTGCACGCGACGCATCATCGCACTGGCGACGAGTGGTGCATTTACCCGATGTACGACTACGCCCATGGCCAGTCAGACTCGATTGAGAAGGTCACCCACTCGATGTGCACGCTCGAGTTCACCGACCATCAGCCGCTGTATCGGTGGTATATCGAGCAGTTGGGGATTTTTCCTTCGCAGCAGATCGAATTTGACCGGCTCAATATTACTTACACAATGCTGAGCAAGCGCAAGCTGCTGCAACTGGTGCAGGAGAGGCGTGTGAATGGATGGGACGATCCGCGCATGCCTACGCTTTGCGGCATTCGCCGCCGCGGCTTTACGTCCGAAGCCATTCGCACCTTCGTTGCCCAAGCCGGCGTCTCGCGGACCAATGGGATGACGGATATCGAAATGCTCGAGCATTTCCAGCGCGACGATTTGAACCACCGCGCAGCGCGGGCCATGGCTGTGCTCAATCCGCTGAAGGTGGTGATCGACAACTACCCCGAGGGTAAGGAAGAGTTTGTCGAGGTCGCCAACAATCCCGAAGACCCATCGGCCGGGACGCGCCAGGTGCCCTTCTCGCGCGAGCTGTACATTGAGCATGACGATTTCCGCGAGGTGCCTCCGCCGAAATACTACCGGCTGTCTCCGGGCAAGGAGGTGCGGCTACGGAACGCGTACTTTGTGACTGCGCAGAGCGTGGTGAAAGACGCCGCCGGCGATATTGTCGAGGTGCACTGCACGTACGATCCCGCCAGCCGTGGCGGCAACTCTCCCGACGGGCGCAAGGTGAAGTCGACGATGCACTGGGTCTCTGCGACGCATGCTATCTCTGCCGAAATCCGTCTCTTCGACAAGCTCTTTGCCAAAGCCGATCCGTACGACCTGGAAGAAGGGCAGGACGTCCTCGACAACCTCAACCCCAACTCGCTTGAGATCCTGACCGGTGCCAAATTAGAGCCTTCGCTTGCCGACGCCAAGGTTGAGGACCGGTTCCAGTTTGAGCGGGTCGGCTACTTCTGCCTCGATCCCGACTCGACGGAGGGGAAGCTGGTGTTTAACCGGACGCTGCCGCTGAAAGACTCGTGGGCCAAGATCGAGAAGAAGGCGGGGGTATAGGACGCGTGCGGTGGGGCGGACGCTCAGGACCTGCCGTGCGGCAGAGGCTCGTTATTCGCCTACGCGAACGTCGTGCTTTTCCAGGATTGACGCCGCGACGCACGCGACTTGGGCACCCCGACTAATTGGCGGGCGCGGCGCTGGAACTGGGGTTGAAGACAAAGTCGCCAGTGTCGAGGCTGGCCGATGACCGGATGGAGTCGCGCAACGATGAGTACTGCGGGCTTTGGCCGGAGCGGGCAAGGACAGACTTGCGAATGGAGACAAACAGGTCTTCGGCCGTGAAGGCTTTCGCGCTCTGGGATTGCATGGCCTGGAGCAGGAGTGCGGCGAAGACAGAGTGGCCCTGAGAGCCGGAGTCGGAGACGGGCTCGTCGCTGCCGCTGGCCATGAGGGTGCGCGAAGGGGCGCGCTGCATGCGGTGAATGTAGGCCTGATTGCCGTCGGAGGGCGACATATCGCCGGCGTCGCGCGAAAGGTCGCCGGAGAAGCAACTATCGGAGATGACGATGACGTGGCGGGCGGCAAGGCCTCGGACCTGGGTGATGAGGTCGTCGGCGGAGATGTCGCGCGAGGTGATAAGTGGGTCGGGGTCCGCGTCGATGGGGAGCCAATAGCCTTTGTCGGTTCCGCGGTCATAAGAGCCGTGTCCGGCGTAGTAGATGAGGAAACTGTCGTTTTCAGCGAGGCTCTTGCGGAAGTGGGCGATGGCGTCGAGGATCTTGTCGCGCGTGGCGTTCTGATTGAGCAGCTTGGTGACCTGAAAGCCATAGTTGGTGCTCAGAAGATTGGCGAAGGACTCGGCGTCGTTGACTGCAGTTTTGAGTTTGGGAAGAGGAGCGGGGTAGTCGTCGATGCCAATGACGAGCGCGTAGTTCTGTCCAGGGCCAAGGTCAGCCTGGCCGGGGGGAGGCTCCGCTTCAAAGCCGCGATGCTGCGGGCTCGGCGGTGGGGCGTTCGATTCGCGACCCGATGGCGGCGGAGTGAGGGTGGCGCTTTCTGGTTGCGAGTGCTGGGTTGAAGCGCTGGGTTGCTTACCCGGCGGCCGAGGGCTCTCTTGCACCACGGGCGTGTTATCGCGCTTCCAGGTGACGGTTTGACCGACGGCGTTGCTGCAGATGGCGGTGTTGCCGTCCGCGAAATGATAGGTCCCGCCATTGTCAGGAGGGGGAGCGGCCGCCATCCATATTCCATTTACCGCGGAGAATGCACCCGAGCCGGCGAAGGTGTAGCCCGTTGGGGTAAGAATGTAATTCCTGTAGCCGTTGGTGTCGTGGAACGAAATGATTGTGACGGTCTGGCCATTGAAGGGAAAGGTGGTTTTCCACTCGCCTAAAAAGCGTTCGGTATCATCTGCGGCACGAGCTGCGGGCCCGCAGAAGATTGTTCCGATCAGGCTGGATGCGAGGGCCGCGTTGAGGCAGAGTCTTTTTGAGAGGTGCATGATTCAAGACGATGAAGCCATCGCCGCAAATAAACGGGCGGGAAAGCAACGTGCGGCGGTGCGGATAGGATACCTTGTTCGAAGGCCGAAGTCAGCATATTTGGCCCCCGTATTCCCTTTTCCCTGCTACCCTCACTTCCCAATGACGTCGATGGCCACGGGGACGGTTTTTGGGGGAAAGCATTGGCTCTGGTTGCAGGCCTGGTATCGGAGATTTGCTTCGACGAGATGATTGCCGGGGGTGGCGACGATCTGAGTCTGGATTGTGAACTCGCCGGTGTAGACGCTGAGCTTGGTATTGGGATCCCCTGGCAGAGTGATGTAAACGCCGGATGGGTAGGTGGCCTTGTCGAGCTTCACGCCGGCGCCATCGGGGATGGAAAACGTGGTGGGGATCAGATAGTCTTCGCTGGGCGCGTGGGAATTGATGTGGAGGCCCGGAGCGACGCGGAAGTGGAGGTTGATTGGGCTTGATTTGCCGGCGGAAACGGTGACCTGCTCTGGGAAGAGATATAGGACGGCGTCGCTCTTGAGGAGGGGGCGGTCTTGCGAGCTGAATGTCTGAGTGTGGGCGGTGAGCGCGACGAGGGTGATGGCCGCGGTTACGGTAGAACCGATCTTCCGAATTAGCTTATTCATTTCATCCAGTCCTAAGCCGGCTGAGATCTGTGCATTCGCAGGTCTCAGAATCGAGACATGGGGCACTCACTCGATGTGCTGAGCTCTAATCTGCGAGAGCTTTCTTGATGTTGGACTCGATGTCGCTCTCGGAGGTTAGGCCCATCTCGGCGGCGACTACGGTTCCGTTGCGATCGACGAAAAACGAAGTTGGCATGGCGTCGAGGCCGCCGTACTCCTGGCTGAGACTGTCGCCATTGACGAGTATCGGGTACGGGACTTTTTCCTGCGCGACGAATTTGGCGATGGCGGCCTTGTCTTTGGCCCAGCCCGCCTTGTCGTCTTTCGCGAGGTCGTCGCCTTCAGTGGAGATGCCGAGGATTTCAAATCCTTGGCCAACGTACTTGTTGCGCAGTTCGATGAGCCAGGGGGTTTCGATTTTGCAGGGACCACACCAGGTGGCCCAGAAATTGATGAGCACGGCCTTGCCCTTGTAGCTATCGAGCGAGACTTTTTTGCCGCTCAAGTCTTCGAGAGCGAAGGCGGGGGCGGGTTTGTTCATGAAGGGGGAGTTGTACTTGAGCGTGCCGGTTGCGGCGTCGGGGACTAGCTCACCCTTGGCGGCGGAGGCGAGCAGTTTTTCGGCGGCTTGCTGGCGGTACTCCCAGTTGGCCCAGCCCGCCCATCCGAATATGGCCAGAATGGAGAGAACGACGAAGAGAATGATGGTGTTGCGCTTCAAGGGATTTGACCTCTTCTGTTCCATTGTACGAGGCTCGGCGTGGCTTCGGAACCCCTCCGCCGATGGCGCGGCCTGAAGGATTGCCGCTAAGCTGTTAACATCAAAAGCCGATGAAGCAGGCGAAATCGAACAATCGCGAAGGTGGAGCGGTGCAGCCGGCGGCGCTGGTGCGGACAGAGGCTGCGGCGCTGGAAGCGCTGGCTACACGCCTTGAAGGGCCGATGGCGGACCCGTTTGCGCGTGCGGTCGAGTTGATCCTCGGCTGCGGCCAGGGCAATGGTCGCGTAGTGGTCACGGGCATGGGCAAAAGCGGGATTATTGCGCAAAAGATCGCGGCAACACTCAGCTCGACGGGGAGCCCGGCGCTGTTTTTGCATCCGGCTGAGGCGGTTCATGGGGATCTGGGCGTGCTGATGCCCGGCGATGTGGTGATTGCGCTCTCAGGAAGCGGCGAGACGGAAGAGATTCTGCGGCTGCTGGCGACGCTCAAACGCAAGGGCGACGCACTGGTGAGCTTCTGCTGCAATTTGAATTCGACATTGGCGCAGGCCAGCGACGTGGCTTTGGATTGCGGCGTGGAGCGGGAGGCTTGCGGGCTGAATCTTGCGCCGACGGCGAGCACGACGGCGATGCTGGCGCTGGGTGATGCGCTGGCAATCGCGGTGAGTTTGCGGAAGGGATTTAGGGCGGAAGATTTTGCGGAGTTGCATCCCGGCGGGAAGCTGGGCAAGCGGCTGGCCAAGGTGCGCGACCTGATGCACACGGGCGACGATGTGCCGGTGGTAGCGACGACGACAGCGATGACGGATGTGATTTACGAGATGTCGTCGAAGAAGCTCGGGATTACGACGGTGCAGGAGGCGGGGCGGCTGCGCGGTGTAATCAGCGATGGCGATTTGCGCAGGCTGCTGGAGCGCGAGGGTGGAGCGGCGCTGGGTCGGAATGCGGGCGAGGCAATGCATGCGCATCCGCGAACGATTGGCGCGGACGAGTTGGCGGCCAAGGCGCTGGCGATTCTGGAGGAGCGGAAGATTACTTCGCTAGTTGTTGTGGATGGTGAGGGGAAGGTCGAAGGCGTGTTGCATCTGCATGATCTTTGGGGCGTGGAATTGATTTAAGAACAGGGATTAGGGAATAGGGAACAGGGATTAGAAAGGCCCCCTGGTTGAGGATCGGTAGTCCAAAGTCCGAACGGCGGGTCCTGAGGCATCCGGGACGTCGTACTTTTGCGAACAATTCCTCCGATAGCGAGGATCACAGGCACATTCGCACTGGCCTGGCCGATCTGGCGGCTGGGAAGAAAATTCCCAACGAGCGAGTGACGAAGTGGCTTGACAGCTGGGGAATGGAAAACGAGTTGCCCGCGCCTCAGTAAAGATTGAGAGGTCTGCCGCCGAGGCGGACGAGACTTGGAACTCCCGGTATCTGGCTGGCGAAGAAACGATTGAAATGGAAACGAGAGCAGAACTTTTGAGAAAGCTTGTCGTCGACGGGCATGTGAACGTCGCGGAACGGCAGGTTCTCGGCACAGTTGCCAGACAAGCAGTAATAGATATGCTGAAGTCTCTTCGAAACAAGACGGGCTCTTCCCGAAACGAGGTCTGGCAAAAGCAGTTTATGAAGGTGCAACTCTTGCCAAGGAGGACTCCAGCGTAAGAGTCTCGTGGGAACGCCCCTATCCGTCTGATCCATTTACAGTGGCGGAGCGCCACGTCGAGACATTTGAAACTGCAGATGCTGCGATAGAAAGGTTCATTGAGAGCGAGTGGAAAAACGGAATCGACGGGATCCGGCTCGATCAACCTAAGTAGGTCACGACTCCAAGTCTCCTCCAACCAGCATTTAGAATAAAAGCTGCTGTCATCTGCACTTGCGTCCGCTGAGGCGGGCGGGAAAGTTTTTGGCACTCCTTTTATGCAACGCTGGTCGAAACTGTTTATTCCTACTCTTCGCGAGGCCCCGACAGACGCCGAGGTCGCCAGTCACAAGTTCCTGTTGCGGGCGGGGTATATCCGGCAGCTTGGGGCGGGCATTTACAACTATCTTTTTCTCGGGCAGCGGTCGCTGAACAAGATCATCGGCATTGTGCGCGAGGAGATGGACAAGATCGGACAGGAGTTTTATCTGCCGGCGATTTTGCCGCGTGAGCCGTGGGAGCAGAGCGGGCGGTGGGCGGGGATGGGCGACAATATGTTCCGGCTGAAGGACCGCAAGGGCGCAGACCTGTGCCTGGGCATGACCCATGAAGAGGTTATGACCACGATTGCGCGGAACGAACTGCGGAGCTACAAGCAGTTGCCGCAGATCTGGTACCAGATTCAGGCGAAGTTTCGCGATGAGCCGCGGCCGAAGGCTGGGTTGCTGCGGGTGCGGCAGTTCACGATGAAAGACAGCTACTCGTTTGATATGGACGAGGCTGGGCTGGACAAGAGTTTTAATTTGCACGATGCGGCTTACCGCAGGATTTTTACGCGGTGCGGGCTGAAGTTTGTGGCGGTGGAGGCGGACTCGGGGGCGATGGGCGGGTCGCAATCGCAGGAGTTTATGGTCTACACCGATGCGGGCGAGGATCTGATTGCAAGCTGCCCGGTGTGCGGGTATGCGGCGAACACCGAGAAGGCTATTTCGAAACTCGATGCTGTTACGGAACTGGAACCGACAGGCGACGGAAAGCCGGAGCTGATTCATACGCCAGGCATGGGTGCGATTGCCGACATTGCGGCCTTCCTCAAGATGAGCGAGGCGAACGATATCAAGTGCGTCGCGTATATGGCGAACGTGCCGGGTAAAGACGAGAAGAAAGCCCAAAAGTTATTATTGGGCATAAAGCCACAGAGCGTGGAGTCCTCAGCACAGAAGTTCTTGGCCGCGCTGCCTTGGCAACCCGTCGCCGCTTTTCTCCGTGGCGATCACTTCGTCAACGAAACGAAGCTGCTTAAGGTCCTGGGTGCCACCGAGCTTCGTCCAATGGTGGCCGAGGAGCTGGAAAACTGGTTCCAGGGACCTGCCGGTTACCTGGGGCCCATAGGTCTCGCCCCCGCCAAGAAAATTTATGACGGCGATCTGAACGTCATCCTCGACACCGCTCTTGAGGGCCGCAGGAATCTCGTAGCGGGCGCAAACAAGCTGGATTACCACTTACGCAATGTTGTGCCGGGACGCGATTTCGGATGGACGCTGACTGCCGATATTCGCAGCGTGAACGAGGGCGAAGGCTGCCCGAAAGATGGATGCGTGGGCAAGCTGGTGGTGGGCAAAGCGGTGGAGGTCGGGCACATTTTCAAGCTGGGCTACAAGTACACCGAAAGCATGGGCGCGAGGGTGCTGGACGTGAACGGCAAGGAAGTGATGCCGATCATGGGCTGTTACGGCATTGGGATCGAGCGCATTCTGACCGCGGCAATCGAGCAGTCGAATGACAAGAATGGATTCTGGTTGCCGGCTTCGATTGCGCCTTTCACCGTTGTGGTAACGGTGACAAACATGGCGGATGCGGCGCTGAAGGAGACCGGCGAGAAACTGGCCGCGGAGTTGGAAGCGCCAGGGTTGGACGTGCTGCTGGATGACAGGGACGAGCGTGCGGGCGTCAAATTCAAAGATGCGGATCTTGTGGGCATTCCTTTTCGTATCAATGTAGGCAAGAAGGCCGCCGAGGGGCTGGTTGAACTGGTGACGCGGGCAACATCAACCAGCGTGGACGTGGCGCTGAACGAGGCGGTAGCGCTGGTTAAAGAGCGCGTGCAGGAAGATGCGCTGCTGACGGAGGCTGGGGAGTAGTGCCCTAAATCTTCGGTTCCGGGCTTCACTGGGATTCTGAGTATCCTCATGCTGAAAGCCAGATGTTGATTCTGAAGGAGCAGCGATGGCGTTGAAGATCAGGTTCGCAAGACCCACGGGGAAGCATGCCGAGTGGAAGCTTGCGCTGCGCATCGCGCTGGCGGCGGTTGGGGCTTGTGTGCTGGTATTCGTTGGCATCAGCATTTACTACTACTTTGAGTATCAGGCCATTGTTGATGCACGGCTGAAAGAACCCCTATTTGCGAACACGGCCAAGATATTTGCGGCGCCGCGCGAGGTTCGCCCCGGACAAAAGATGTCCGCCCACCTGATTGCCGGTGAGTTGCGAGAGGGAGGCTACACGGGCGATGGCGCGTCGCAGGCTTCACAGTTGGGTACGTACAGCGAAGGCGTGCAGACCATCACTGTGCGGCCCGGCCCGCAGTCGTATCACACCGAGGATCCCGCGACCATTCATATCAGCAATGGGGTTGTGAGTTCAATCAGCGACGAGCATGGACAGCCATTGTCGAGTTATGAGCTGGAGCCACTGCTGATCACGGGACTAAGCGAAGACGCCAACCGGACCAAGCGGCGCCTGGTTACGTACGACGAAATACCGAAGAACCTGGTGAACGCGATTGTGTCCATCGAGGACCGCCGGTTCTTTGAGCATGGCGGTGTGGACTACATTCGCATGATGGGCGCGCTGATCAACGATCTGAAGCCGGGGCACCGCTGGACTGAGGGCGGCTCTACGCTAACGATGCAGTTGGCGCGCGGATTTTTTCTGACGCCGGAGCGCCGCATCAAGCGCAAGATGATCGAGATACTGATCACCTTCCAGCTTGAACACCGTTTCACAAAGCAGCAGATCTTTGCGATGTATGCAAACCAGATCAACCTGGGACAGCGAGGAAGTTTTTCGATTGACGGGTTTGGCGAGGCGGCACAGGCATATTTCGGCAAAGACGTGCGGCAGCTCAGCCTCTCGGAATGCGCACTGCTGGCAGGCATTATCCAAAGCCCGAACCGGCTGAATCCTTTCCGCCATGCCGACCGTGCGATGGAACGGCGCGCGATGGTGCTGGACGCGATGGTGGAGACCGGCTCTATTACCAAGGAGCAGGCCGAGACCGCCAAGGCCGAACCACTGCACCTAGCGCAGGACAGCGTAGATGAAGGCGAAGCACCTTACTTTGTCGACCTGGTGCGCGATCAGTTGACGCAGAAACTGGGCGATCGGGACTTCAACCGTGAAGGGCTGCGCATCTATACTTCGCTCGATCCGGAACTGCAGAAGCTGGCGACACAAGCGGTCGACATCACCATCCACCAAGTGGATGCCCAGGTTGACAGGCTTCACGCGCGCGACAAAAAGCTGGGTAACTCGTATGTCTATCCGCAGGTAGCGCTGGTGGCGCTGGACCCGCACACGGGCCAGGTGCTGGCAATGGTGGGTGGGCGGAACTACGGAACATCGCAGGTGAACCACGCGGTGGCGCACCGGCCTACGGGATCTATCTTCAAGCCGTTTGTGTATGCTACGGCGTTTCAGACCGCGGTGGAGGGCACGATGCTGCCGGGGCAGACGAAGCTGTTCTCGCCGGTAACGATTCTGAACGATGCGCAGAACACATACGGCGAAGGCACTCCCTATGAGTACACGCCGAAGAACTACGAGGGCGAGATTTACGGCGACATGACGGCGCGGCTCGCGCTGATGCGGTCAGACAATAACGCCACCATCAGCCTGGCCAGCATGGTGGGCTTCGATCGCGTGGCGGCACTGGCGCGCGAGGCGGGCATCAAAAGCGCGCAGGGAACCCCTTCAATGGCGATCGGTTCCTACGATGCCACGCCGCTTGACATGGCGGGCGCTTATACGACTTTCGCCAATCGCGGTGTGCACATTGACCCATGGATGCTGGCCAGCGTGCGCACACCCACAGGCGACGTGATCGACGACTACTCGCCCGTCACGCGCCAAGTGCTTGACCCGCGCGCCGCCTTCCTTACGACGTACATGATGGAGGCCGTTCTGCAGGGCAACGGGAGCGAAGGCTGCATGGTTGGAGGGCTGGATTACTGCGGAACCGGCGCAGGCGTGCGCAACATGGGTTTCATCTCTCCGGCGGCAGGCAAAACCGGCACAAGCCACGATGCGTGGTTTGCCGGCTTTACCAGTAGCCTTCTATGCGTGGTGTGGGTCGGCAACGACGACTACACTGCCCTGGCACACGGGCTCGAAGGAGCACGCGTCGCCGCGCCAATCTGGGCGGATTTCATGAAGCAGGCGGTACTGCTGCCGCAGTACTCAGACACCAACGAGTTCACGCCGCCGGATGGCGTTCAGATTGTGAAGATCGACAAGGCGAGCAACCTGTTGAGCGACGACACCTGCCCGAACAGCTACGACGCGGCGTTCCTGGATGGGACCGCACCGATGGTGACATGCGATCATCCGGCGGATCGGCGGAATATTCTCCAGAAGATCTTCGGATTGGGCAAGAGCGGGAACTAGAAGTCGATATGCCTCAGGGCACGGCGCATCTCGAACCGTTCGTTACGATAGGACGACCTTCCTCGGAAATACCCCTCCCACCCTCCTTTGAATCTGATCTCAGTCTTGCGATTGAGGCTACCTTATGCCGCCCGCTAAAGCGGGCTTTGGGGGGTGAGCCGGCTAAGCGAGAAAGAGCCGAGAGAGCTGCTCCATTCAACCATCGATTTCCGTGCCGTCGGGCATGGGTTGGCAACGCTGGCACCAGAAAGTGACACGCGCGTCGGGGCCCTGGATGCGGCGGCGGACGGGTTCTGCGCAGCGGCGGCAGGGATCGCCGCTGCGACCGTAGACCCACAGGCTCGCGCCGGGATCGGACTCGTGAGTAGTGCGGCGTTTGCGACCGCCATAGGTCACGATGGCGTCGCCGGAGTCTTCGAGAACGTTGGCGCGGACGAGTTTTTGCGAGGCGGCGATCAGGGATTGGATCTGATCTGCGGCGAGCGCCGAGACTTTGCAGAACGGATTGATGCCGGTGACAAAGCAGACTTCAGACTTGAAGACGTTGCCAACGCCGGCGATGACTTCCTGGTGGAGGAGCACGTCGGCGATCCCTTCAGTGGCGTGGGCGTGGATGCGGCGGGCGGCTTCGGCGGGGTGGAATGCCGGACTCAGAACGTCGATCTCGGATTGAGGGATGCGGTGATCGCGGGCTAGAGATTGATCGGTGTGCATTTCCGCTACGGGCACTTTGAAGCCTACGGCGATGTAGTCGGAGTTCTCGAGAACAATGCGCATGTTGAAGCGAGGTTGCTGCCAGCGTTCGCCGTGGCGGTAGATGTGCCAACTGCCGCTCATGAGCATATGAGTAAGCAGCGTTGCGCCGTCGGAGAAATGGATGAGGAGCCATTTGCCGCGAGCTTCCACGCGGTCGACGAGCTGGCCGGGGATGGGGGTGTCGTCGTTAAAGCGGGTGAGGAGGGGATAGGTGGAGCGGAAGACGGTGACGGGCTTGCCGGCGAGGGCGCGGCCCATTGCGCGCGCGGTGCGGAAGATGGTGTCGCCTTCGGGCATTCTCTTCTATTGCACCTCGCCGGCGTGTGGCAGATGTTGCGCGACCGGCAAAGGAATGCGGCGGAGGTACATGCCGAGAGGGCCGGGGTGGAAGCCGGCATCCATTAAGAAGCGTGCCATGGGATGCGCGGCGACGGGCTGGCCGTTGATCGTGGAGATGAGCACGCCCTGATGAATACTGAGGCGCATCTTCTCCTGTCCGCGGGAGCATAGGAAGTGGGCGAGGCCGGCGGCGGTCTGCGAGCGGTCAGGCTCTTCGGCGGGGAGGAAGACGAGGATGTTGGGATTGCCGCGGCGGAGCCAGGCTACCAACTGGCCGTTGCGGAGAATGACTTCAGCGTAGGCGGCGCGGGTGAGGATGCGGGGTGCTGATTCGGCATCCTCGTCTGCGACGGGAAGGTCGGGCCAGTGGAGGACGGAGCCGTAGGGGTTGGCGGGATCGGTGGCGGCTAGTTGAACGAACTCGGGTTTTTCATCGGGGGGCGGGGTGCGCAACTGGCGGAGAAGGTCGATGGCGGCGGGGAGCGCGAACTGCGTGGCGCCGAGGCCGGCGACGAAATAACCGCGGCGAATGCGGCCGCTCTCTTCGAGGGCTTTGAGGATGTCGTAGACGGCGCTGAAGCCACCGGGGATGTTCTCCGCAGCAACGGCTTCACGGGTGAGGATGCCGTAACGGCTGAGGAGTTGGAGGGCGAGGGCGTGGCTGGCTTCGGTTGTTGTGGGGGCTAAGGGCACTCCCTCGGGGGCTAAAGCCCTGGTTGAATTGTCGGGATCCACGTACGGGCTGAAGCCCGTACCCTTCGCGATGGATGGGGAACCCAACATTTTGCGCGAACCATCGGGGGTTCGGATGGGTAATAGCGACCAGCGGCCCTGGGCGGCCGGGGGGGTGGTGCGCCTTGACCGGAAGACACTGCCGGTTTGCAGGCGGCGGGGAGCGCGGGCGGATTCGGGGCGCGCGGTGTAGGCCCGGAGTGCGTGAAGAGAATCGTTGGTGATGAGGCCGCGCCAGACCAGGCTCCAGAGTGCGTCGATGGTTTCGCCGGGATAGCCGCCGCCGGTGGCTTGATGCAACGGATCGAAGAAACTGGCGCCCGTCGATTCGAGTGCAGCGAGCAACTTCTCTTCGCGCTCAGTCAGTGGGTCGACGATTGGGCGGTGTTGTGCAAGAAGAGGCAGCTTGTCGGCAAGGAAGAGGGCGATGCGGCCGTCGCGTTCGCCAATCGGTTCGACGCCGGCCCAGGCTACTTCGCCGGCAGCGATGAGGGTGTCGAGACCAGCGGGCGCGTAGTCGGCGATGCGGGCGGGGAGGATAGCGGACTCGACGAGCGATGCGGGGAGAGGCGCGCCCTGGAGGTTTTCAATTGCATCGAGGAGCGCGTCGAGGTTTGCGTGGCCCGTACGGCGCGGCGCAAGAAGGCCTTGCCAGTGGGTGAGGAAGCGGGCGAGTGTATGCTGCTCGACGGGCTCGACTTCGCGGCGCAGGCGGGCGAGGGATTTGCGGCGAATCTGGCGGAGGATTTCCGCATCGCACCATTCGCGGTGAAGGCCGCCAGGACGGAAGCCGCCTTCAAGGACGCGGCCTTCGGCGGTAAGTTGTCGAAGAGCGTTTTCGACGGCGGTGACATCGAGAGAAAATCTTTCTGCGGGCTCGCGGAGGGTGAATGGGCCGTGGGTGCGGGCGTAGCGGCGGATGAGTTCGAGAACGGGATGGGCTACGGGCTCAAGGAACGCGGCGGCGAGGCCGGGCGGGAGCGGGATGCCGAGGGCGTCGCGGTAGCGGGCTGCATCTTCGGCGGCGATGAGGCGGCGTTCACCGGCGATGCGCAGTTCGAGCAAGCGACGCGAACGGACGAGCCGGTCGACATGTTGTAGAAGATCGGGAGAGACGACGCGGCGGGCGAGTTCGTCGCGGGAGAGATCGCCGAGGCGAAGACAGAGATCGTGGATGCCATCGGCGGAGCGAGCACGGTAATTTTCCGCGAGACACTGCGCGGCTTCTTCCACCTGCGCAATGGCGTCAGGGTCGAGGAGTTCGCGCAGGTCGGCTTCGCCGAGGAGTTCGCGGAGTTGATCCTGATCGATGGTGAGAGCCTGGGCACGGCGTTCGGCGAGGGGCGCGTCGCCGTCGTAAAGAAAGTTGGCCACGTAGCTGAAGAGAAGCGATGCGGCGAAGGGCGAAGGCTTGCGGGTTTCGACGACGTGGACGCGCAGCTTCCGCTGTTCTATCTCTTGGAGGATTTCAACCAGAGAGGACATGTCGAAGACGTCGCGGAGACACTCGCGATAGGCCTCGAGCAGAAGTGGGAACGAGGGATAGCGCGAGGTGACGCTGAGCAGGTCGTACGAACGCTTGCGCAACTGCCAGAGCGGCGAGCGGGCATCGGCGCGGCGGCGCGGGAGCAGAAGCGCGCGGCCCGCGGCTTCACGGAAACGGCCGGCGAAGAGCGCTGTGGTGCCGAGCTGGCGCAGTACGAGTTGCATGGCTTCTGCCGATTCGACGAGGAACCAGTCGGGATCGGGCGGCTCGTCAGTGTCTGGAAAGCGGAGGACGAAGCCGTCGTCGCCCCAGAGGGTTTCAACTTCAGGGCCGCCGGCGGCGCGGATGCGGGCGGTGACGGCCATGGCCCAAGGGATATGGATACGGCTGCCGAAGGGAGTGAGAACGCAGACGCGCCAGTCGCCAAGCTCGTCGCGAACGCGCTCGATGACGACGGTGCGGTCGTCGGGAACCTGGCGGGTCGCGGACTCCTGGTCAGCAAGGAATTGGAGGAGATTTTCGGCGGCGCTGGGGTCGAGATCATGATCGGTGACGAGACGGGTGAGCGCGGCCGCCTTGGGCAGGGCGCGCAGTTCGCGGACGAGCGCGCCGATGCGGCGGCCAAATTCGAGGGGGCGGCCGGGACCGTCGCCTTTCCAGAAGGGCATTTTGCCGGGCTCGCCGGGAGCGGGCGTGACGAGGACGCGGTCGTGGGTGATTTCAATGATGCGCCAAGTGGATGCACCGAGGATGAAAGTCTCCCCCGGATGGCTCTCGAAGACCATCTCCTCATCGAGCTCGCCGACGCGGACCGCTTTGCCTTCGCTGTAGGCGAGGAAGACGCCGTAGAGGCCGCGATCGGGGATCGTTCCCGCGTTGAGGATGGCGAGGCGTGCGGCGCCGTCGCGGGCGGTGACGACGTTGCGGATGCGGTCCCAGGTGAGGCGGGGGCGGAGCTCGGCGAATTCGTCGGAGGGGTAGCGGCCGCTGAGGAGATCGAGGACTCCTTCGAAGGCGGAACGGGTGAGAGAGCCGAAGGGCGCGGCGCGACGGACGAGGTCGAAGAGGAAGTCTACGGAGACTTCGGGTTTGAGGTCAGTGAGCGAGTCAGCGTGGTGCGAGATTCGTTGTTGCGTTGATTCCCCGGTCCCCAAAAGCGAGGGACCGGGGGCGCCCGAGATATTTTCGAAATTCAATTCTGCCGTTAGACTCCTGACTCGCCGGGTAAGTTTGAGTTTCTTCGGTTTGCGCGAGGGGGTCGCTGCGTGGGGTGGGTGGGCGACGATTGCGACTAACTGCTGGGCGAGGACGTCAAGGGGATTGCGCGGGAAACGGGTGGACTCGATGTGGCCTTCGTGCATGGCGCGAGTGACGGCGGCGCAGGCGACCAGGTCGGCGCGGTACTTGGGGAAGAGAATGCCTTCGCTGACGGCGTCGACGTGATGGCCTGCGCGGCCGATGCGTTGCATGCCGCTGGCGACCGAGGGCGGGGCTTCGATCTGGATCACGAGATCGACGGCGCCCATGTCGATGCCGAGCTCGAGAGTGGAGGTGGCGCAGAGGGCGTGGATTTGGCCGGCTTTCAATTGCTCTTCAATGATGGCGCGCTGCGGGGCGGCGAGCGAGCCGTGATGGGCGCGGACGATGGGTTCGTCGGCGAGTTCGTTGAGAGCGCCCGCCAGCCGCTCGGCGACCTGGCGGCTGTTGACGAAAAGAATGGTGGAGTTATGCTCGCGGATGATTTCGAGCAGACGGGGATGGATGGCGTTCCAGATGGAGACGCGCCGGGGCATCTGCGAGGCGGGGCCGGATGGGATCTCTTCCTGCTCGCCGAGACGAGCCATGTCTTCAACGGGAACCTCGATGCGGAGCTTGAGCTGCTTGGGGGCACTGGCATTGACGATGGTGACGGGACGGTAGGTGGGCGCGGCGTCGAGGCTGTTGGTGGACCAAGTTGGTTCGGTGTGCATTCTCTCCGGGGCTGAAGCCCGGTCACTTTCCTGGTCACTTTCGGCACGACTAAAGTCGTGCCCTTTCAAAACATTCTTGTCTTGAGTGTCGTTGGATCGAGCATTGACATTTTGAACATCGTCTCCTTGGCCGTCAGAGTTCTCGACCGATTTCGCTGTCTCCGAAATCTCAACGCCCCCGAGGAAGCGGGCTACTTCTTCGAGGGGGCGCTGGGTGGCGGAGAGGCCGATGCGCTGCAGGCGGCGTCCGCAGAGATGCTCGAGGCGCTCCAGCGAGAGGGCGAGATGGGTGCCGCGTTTGGTGGGGCCGAGGGCGTGGATCTCATCGACGATGACGGTCTCCACCGA
>JBARBP010000098.1:0-2362 GCA_049793195.1 Occallatibacter sp.
GCGCTTGCCTGCCGCGCCTCGACCTGACGGACGCTTGCCAAGGTCTCGAGACCAAAATCGTGCCGCTGGCGGAACAAGGCCACTGTCTTCGTGCGCAGAGTCAGCGTCTGCGCTGCGTTGTCTCGCAGCGTGTATAGATGAACGAGACCGGCGTACTCCGAAGCCACGGCAGTCGACAGGATCAGACGGGCCTGTGCCACCTCGACCTCAGCAGCCCGTTGCTCCGAGAGAGCGGCTGCGAGCGCCGCTCGGTTCTTGCCCCAGAAGTCCAGTTCCCAGGACAGATCCAGCGTCGCAAGACCATAGTCGTTCCAGCCCTGGGGCAGGGCCTGACGCGGAATGAGGTAGTTGTAGCTCTGCTTTCCTTCGTTGAGCAGGGCATTGCCGGTCACCTCGGGGATGCGCGTCGCGCCCGCGCCCTGAACTGCGGCCGCCGCAGCGTGCAGCCGTGCCTTGGCCATTTCCAGGTCAGGGGAATCGTGAAGCGCTTCTTCGATAAGCGCGCCCAGCTGAGGATCCCCGTAAGCGCGCCACCATCCATCGACCGGCCACGCCACGGGAGGCGCCGAGAATGAGTTCGCGCTGCCAAGCTGCTCTACGCCTTTAATGACTGGGGGCGGATCCAGGCGGGGAAGCTGCGCGCAGCCTGCGGATGCGAGGAGGCTGACGGCGAGCAATGCGCCGACGACGCTCTGACAGCCAGTGGGAATCGAACTCTTCATCGCGGCCATCGGATATCCCTCATGTTCAGTACGGTACGGTACGGTACAGTTTAGGCGACTTGATTTCCTTGTCAAGAAAAATGTACTGTACGGACCAGTTCAGTAAAGAAAGCGGCCTACACGTGAACAAAAGCGACATCAAGCGACAAGCCATCCTGGATACCGCCTACCGGCTGTTCCGCGCGCAGGGGTTCGCCAAAACCTCAATTGCGGAGGTGACCGCTCAGGTCGGCGGCTCGAAGGCGACCATCTACAGTCACTTCCCGTCGAAGGAGGACCTATTCGTCGAATGCATGATGGCAGCCCTTGAGAACTACATGTCGGGCACTCTGAGGCACCTCGACGCATCCCGGGACGATCCGCAGGACGCGCTTCGCAACTTTGGAACGAGCGTCCTCAACTTCATTTGCTCGCCCGAACAAGTGGAGGTGCGTCGCTTGATGATCGCGGAGGCCGCGCGCTCCGGCACCGGCAAACTGTTCTTTGACAAGATCACCGCATTGCGGTCACAAGTCTCCTCATTCCTGGCCACATGCATGGCATCGGGAATGCTGCGCCGGGACGACCCGGACCTTGCCGCCGACCATCTCGGTGCACTGCTGGAGGCCGAAATTCTCGAGCCGTTGCTCCTGCATGTGCGAGAAGCGGCGCCAGATGAGAAGGAGACTGCGCTGGCGGCGCGACGCGCGGTGACCGCCTTTCTCAGGGCCTACGCGCCAGCCGTCCCGCAGGCAAAAGCCGCCGCAGGGGCCGACGCCCACGTGCGGAGAGGGCTCCCGAATGAGCTGTGAGAATCGCCGCTCCTCGGGCGAGCCACGAACGAGCGTTGTTTGCGCGTTAGTCTTCGCGCTAAACTGAACCCACCGGTTCTGTTAATCCACGCCCCATGAAGACTAAAACTGAATCAAAGCGCCAGGCCATCATCCAAGCCGCTGCCGAAGTTTTTCGAGCAGTCGGTTTCGAGCGCGCTTCCATGTCGGACATTCGTGAGCGGATCGGCGGCTCCAAGGCGACGCTGTACAATTACTTTCCCTCAAAGGAGAAGCTTTTCTTCGAGGTCATGCACCAGGCCAAGGAAGTGGAGCTGGAAACGATCACCGGTGAACTGGACGCCGAGGCAGATGACTTGAAGCGGGAATTGGTTCATTTCGGCCAGAAATTCATGTCCGTGCTGTATTCAGCCGACGCGATTGCTGTGAGACGCCTGGCGATTGCCGAATCGCGGCACTCCGACATTGGGAAACTGTCATTCGAGCAGGCGACCGTTCCCATCGAGAAGCGGGTCGCCGAATTCATGAGAAAGGCAATGAGGCGCAGCACCCTTCGCACTGCCGATCCGAAGGTCGCCGCCATTCACCTCCTAAGCTTGCTCGAATCAGAACTGCTGCAACGTGTTCTTCTTGGTGTGATTGATTCTGTGAAGCCCGAGGCCCTCAGCGCTGCCGTGCGACGCGCGGTGGATGTATTCCTCTCCGGGTACGGTCCACGGGTGTGAGCAGGCCTCTGGTTTGGGTGCCTGTCGGCATCGCGATAAATCCGCGCCGAAGATAGGCGAGATTGAGCAAACGCGCGGTGATACGCTTGATTTGGAATCTCCCGAAACCGATCCCGGAGTTTCGTGCCGAACCCGAGCTGAGGAC
>JBARBP010000099.1:0-12743 GCA_049793195.1 Occallatibacter sp.
GGGCTGTAGTCTCCGGCGTGACCGGCCTGGCCGAATTCGGTCATGCGCTCGGAGACGACCTTGGCCATGGCTTCGCGGGCGGGCTTCATGTAGTCGCGAGGGTCGAACTTCTCTGGGGTCTCCCAGAGGACCTTGCGGATGGCGCCAGTGATGGCGAGGCGGTTGTCGGTGTCGACGTTGATTTTGCGGACACCGTTGCGGATGCCGAGCTGAATCTCCTCGACGGGCACGCCCCAGGTTTCCTTGAGCTTGCCGCCGTATTTGTTGACGATGTCCTGCAGGTCCTTGGGCACCGAGGAGCTGCCATGCATGACCAGATGGGTTTTGGGCAGGCGCTTGTGGATGGCGATGAGGACGTCCATCTTGAGGACGGAGCCGTCGGGCTTCTTAGTGAACTTGTACGCACCGTGGCTGGTGCCGATTGCGATGGCGAGAGCGTCGACGCCGGTGCGCTCGGCAAACTCGACAGCCTGGTCGGGATCGGTGATGTGCTCGAGGCCGGTGCCGCCGGCTCCGTGGCCGTCTTCAACGCCGCCGAGGACGCCGATTTCGCCTTCGACGGTGACGCCGCGATCGTGGGCGTAGTCGACCACCTTGCGGGTAACTTCGACGTTCTCTTCGAAGGTGGACGGGGTCTTGCCGTCTTCCTTGAGAGAGCCATCCATCATGACCGAGGTATAGCCCAGGGCAATGGCGCTTTTGCAGGTCTCAAAGCTGTTGCCGTGGTCCTGGTGCATGGCAATGGGAATGTCGGGGTTGAGCTCGGCCGCCGCCTGGATGAGTTTGAAGAGGTAGAGATCCTCGGCAAACTGACGGGCGCCGCGGCTGGCCTGCACAATGACGGGTGACTTGGTCTGCTTGGCCGCCATCATGATGGCCTGGATCTGTTCCATATCGTTGACGTTGAATGCGCCGACGCCGTAACCGCCCTTGGCGGCCTCGTCGAGTAGCTGCCGCATGGAGACTAGAGGCATAGAGGTTCTCCTTTAATGGGATGGCTCCGGTGGCCTGTGCGCTTGCGCTCCGAAAGTCAGGAGGACGGACTGCCGGGCTGCGGGAGCTGCGATCATCCTTATGGTAGCAGAGGTGCGCAAGGAAAAAGTGTGGCGGGGGACACAGGAAGGCAGGGGGGCAGGAAGTCTGGGTGTCCCGATATGGGCACTTGTGCCCTGCCTTAACGTCGCCTGGCCCTTCCTTTCACCACGGGGATGTAGAAACATAGAAAAGCCGTCGCAAGCGCACCTATGGCAATCGCTGCAATCGCTTCATCGGTCCTGAAGAGTTCTGGCCAGTAACGGACAAGGAAATACACGTTGAGGAACATGAGCATGCTGGTGAGTAGCCCCGGCGAGTACTCACGGAAGCGGATGGTCCACCACACATGCCAACATGCGTTGCCAAAGCGTTCAATCGCCCACGCGAGCGGAAGCACCACCCACGCTCCTCCGCGCAAGTCGAATGTGACCACGCTGGCGATCATGATTGCAAAATAGCCAGTATTGAACCAGAAGAACTTGGTCCACGAATATTCCGGCCACCAATGCTGTTGAACTTTCTCCACAAAGCTTCCGCCCAGCAGTGACTCATCCAATATGTGAATGACGTAGGTCAGAACCATGAACCAGAATAGGAAAATCAGCGGCACCGTCGTGGGCTCCAGGTAATTTTGATGCCGGGTTCGCGGGTCCGATCAAGAGAAAACGGAGCAAAGTTACGTGGAAACATCGCTGTCTGGTGAGCGCGGAACGTGATCTGTGTGGAATAATCTGCCGGTGAACCCGCACGTTGTAATTACTCATGACTGGTATCTGCTGGCCTGCGTGGCCGGGACCGTGCTTCTGCTTTTGCTGCTGGTGGTGAAGTTTAAACTCCATGCCGCGCTGGGGTTGTCGATTGCGGCGATGGGCCTGGGGATCGCCGCGGGGATGCCGCTGAAGCAGGTGCCGCTCTCGTTTACCGGGGGCGTGGGGAACATGATGGGGCATATCGCCATCATCCTGGGGATGGGGGCGATCCTTGGGCAGCTGCTGGCTTCCTCGGGAGGTGCAGCTGCGCTGGGCAGACTTCTGGTTGAGGGTTGCGGGCCGAAAGGACTGCCTTGGGCGCTGCTGGGGCTGAGCCTGCTGGTGGGGATGCCTGTGTTCTTCGAGGTGGGGCTGGTGCTGTTGTTTCCGATTGTTGTGGAGGCGGCGCGGCGGGCTGGGCGGCCACCGATTCTGGTTGGGCTGCCGGTATTGGCGGGGCTCTCGATTACGCATGGGCTGATTCCGCCGCATCCCTCGGCGCTGCTGGCGGCGACCGTGTTTCATGCCGATATAGGACGCGTGATTTTGTGGGGGATGCTGGTGGGAGCGCCGGCGGCGGCTTTGGCCGGGCCGGTTGTGGGCTGGGTGCTGATTCCGCGCTGGGAGCGGCGACAGGCAAAGCTGGCGGCGACCGGCAAGCATGAACTTGTGGAGATCGATGCCGCGAAATTGCTTGGCGGGAATGCGAAGACGCCTGGGGGTGTCGATACAAAGCATGCTCCGGCGCCGGCCGGAGCGGTGCGGGCGCTGGTGGCAATTCTGATGCCGATTGCGCTGATCTTCGTGGGGAGTTGGGCCGATGCGATTACCGCACCCGGTGGAGTTCCGAATCAAGTGATGCACTTGCTGGGCTACCCGGATGTGGCCATGCTGCTGGCGGTGCTGGTGGCGCTTTGGACGCTGGGGGGGCGGATTCCCAGAGAAGAGCATCACGGACCGGATATGTTGCGGCGGCTGACGGCGGACTCGTTTGTGCCGATTGCCGGAGTTTTGGTGATTCTATCGGCGGCGGGAGGGTTGAGCGGGGTTCTGCGCGACTCGGGCGCGGCGCAGGCAACGGTGGGGCTGGCGCTGGGGGCGCACATGCCGCCTCTGGTGCTGGCGTGGGCTCTGGCTGCGGTGGTGCGGGTGTGCATGGGCTCGTCGACGGTGGCCATGGCAGTGGCCTCGGGAGTGCTGGCTCCGGTGGCCGGGCAGATGGGCGTGAGGCCGGAGATGCTGGTACTGGCCACCGGGTGCGGGTCGCTGCTGCTATCGCACGTGAACGACTCGGGGTTCTGGCTGGTAGGTTCGCTGTTCAAGCTGGATGTGAAGGGGACGCTCGCGACGTGGTCGGTGGTGGAGACGGTGCTGAGCGTGAGCGGGCTGGGGATCACGCTGCTTTTGTCGGCAGTGGCGTGAGGCAGCGGTTCTCTCGGGCTCGTGAATAGTGGGCCGTGAACAGTTCTCTATCCCATTCTTGACGCGGAAAAACTGCGTCAAGAGTGGGACTCGCGGGGTTAATGGCTAGTGGGGGGTTGGGTCCCGCTCGTTTTTTGAGGCGTGGCCGAAGGGGTTGCGGATGTGGCGGGCTTTGCGGCCGGGGTGCGCTTTTTGACAGCCTTATGAACGGGGGGTGGTGACGGCACGCAGGGAAGCGCTACGGGCTTGGGTTCAGAAGCGCGCCGGGCTGCTTCTGTCGCGATGCTGGTGCGAAGGTCAGTGACCTGCTTCTCGAGAGCGCCGGCCGACCCTTGCAAACGGTCGTCGAGCGCCAGGCGCGCGTTTCCCAAGCTGAGCAGGGCCTGCTGCAGTTGAGCCGCCTGATCGTCAGGACCAACGACGCGCGAGGCCTCCGTGATACGCAGGAGGACGTCGTAAAGCGCGTCGACATGACGGGAAACGGGCAGCAATTTGCTGACGGCCCCCGAAGCGGCATCGGCATCCCGGAGCAGGGAAGGCAGATTGGCCTGCAGATCGTGTTGAATGGCGTTGATATTCCCCTCTGCTTCGTCTCGGATTGAGCCCTTTTTCCACTTGTCAAGACGCAGGGCAGCGAGAGTCTGATGCACCGTGTTGAGCGAGGGCTGCATCATTCCGGTGATTGGCTGCGGCGCAGAGGCAGTGGCGGGCGGAGGGGCGGTTGTGGTGGACTGCTGCGCCGTGGTGGAGTCAGGCTGCGGCTTGGTGTTTTGCTGCGCCTCAGTGCCTGGCTGCGCCAAGCTGGCGAGTGAGAGAGAGAAGAAGATTGCCGTGACGATGAGTGCAGGGACAATTCGCGCGTTTCTGCAGATGTGATACCGAATCATGAATGACTCCACTACGGTTGGATTCCTTTCGGCGGGAAATGGATGGGTTGGACAATCTTCGAACACGGAAGAATGCCGGGTGAAGTCCCTGGGGGCGTCCCGCAGGCGATCGTGTGTCAGCGAAACAGGCTTATTGAGCAAAAGCCTTGCGGGAACTTCAGCCTGTCTCGATTATCGCTGTCTGCGGCGGCTGGACCAAAGGGTTGTCTTCGATGCTCCTAGTAGTGCGAACCCAGGAAAGTGGGCGTTGGAAACAAAAGCAGCAAGTTAGCCCCGCTCGCGCGGAGATCCCGAGTTAGCAGGTCAGCCCGCTTGCGCATGGAAAGGAGTCAGCGGATGCCTGGCTTGGCGGAGGCTTGGTTCAGCGCAGGCGAGCGGCTAGCCGGGATAGGCTCCGGTGATATAGCCCTGCAACTCCTGAATGTGTTGTGCCTGTCCGGAGATGACCCACTTGACCAGGTCGCCGATGGAGACCAGGCCGACGACGGTATCGCCTTCCAGCACGGGAAGGTGGCGGAAATGGCCCTGGGTCATCAAAGTCATGCACTCATCGACAGTGTTTTCCGGACTGACGGAGCGTACCGGGCTGGTCATGATTTCGTTGACCAGAGTGTCGCGGGAATGGTGGCCCTCGAGGATTCCCTTGCGGGCGAAGTCGCGCTCTGAAAAGATGCCGACGAGTTTGTTATCGGAGAGGACCAGCAAGGCGCCGATGTCGTGTTTGGCCATCATCTCGATGGCCTGGTAGACAGACTGCTCGGGCGCGATGGCCAGGATCTTTGATTGGCCTTTATTCTTGAGCACCAATCCAATGGTATCTGTGATTTTCATCGAGTCCTCCCCTGGAAACAGCGATTCGATTGATTCCTTGGAGCACGTTTCCTTGAGGCGCAACAGTACGTGCCGAATCCGCAATGAGCCAATATAGCCGGATTCTGGCGGAACAGTCCAGATGCGGCGTGCGGCGAGAGAAGCTGCGCAGTTTCGGATTGCGGAGAATTGCCCGGTCAGGACTGAGTAATTCGCCTCTTATTTGATTGAATGGGCTTCTGGCCGTCCGGATTTGGAACGAGGATATCCTGACGATCCAGGGAACATGGGATAGAAATGCCCCTCGGTTGAGGGTCGTCGAATCCCACCTTTGACAAGGAGCGCGGCACTGGAGCACGCCCCGATTGGGTACTTGGCCCAGAGCGGGCGCGGGGTCGCGGGTGGCGGCGATTCTCTGTTTCCTATTCCCGATTCCCTGCTTCCAGCACAGCGCGCTGGGCGGCGAAGATCTGCTTGAGTCCGGCTTCGGCCAGGTCGATCAGCTCATTCAATTGGGTGCGGGAGAAGCTTCCCTTTTCGGCGGTGGCCTGGGTTTCGATGAGACCGCCGTCTTCAGTCATGACAACGTTCATATCGACATCGGCGGAGGAGTCCTCTTCGTAGCAGAGGTCGAGCAGCGGCGTGCCTCCAACGATGCCGACCGAAGTGGCGGCCACCAGTTGCTTGAGCGGGGAGCGCTTGAGGGTTCCTGCGGAGACCAGTGCGTTGAGGGCCAGGGCAAGGGCGACGGCCGCGCCTGTGATGGCCGCGGTGCGTGTGCCTCCGTCGGCCTGGATCACATCGCAGTCGAGGATGACCGTTCGCTCGCCAAGCATTTGCATGTCCACGACCGAGCGCAGGCTGCGGCCGATGAGGCGCTGAATCTCGTGGGTGCGTCCGCCGATCTTGCCGCGCTCGCTTTCTCTTGGGGTGCGGGTGACCGTGGAGCGGGGCAACATGGAGTATTCGGCGGTGACCCAGCCGCGGCCCGAATTGCGGAGCCAGCCGGGGACGCCCTGCTCGATGGTGGCGTTGGTCAGGACGCGGGTATTGCCGAAAGAGACCAGGACAGAGCCTTCCGCGGTCTGGACGAAGCCGGGAACAAGGGAGAGCGGGCGGAGTTGGTGCGGGGTTCTGCCTCCGGGACGAAAGAAGGAGTTGGGAGCGTGCATAGGGGGATTGTACGGGAACGGGGAATGGAGAGCAGAGACAGGGAACGGGCGTCAGGGAACAGGCGAGAGGTGATCCGTTGCGGGACGGCAGTTTTGAAGGGTGGTAAGGGAAGGGGAATAGGCGGGGCGGTGGTATCCCAGGATGGGAATTCGGGGCTTTGGAACGCCAGAACGGGAATTGTTGTGTAAGCGACAGATAAACAATGAATTAGGTAGGGAATGCGAGGCGGGGCTGTTCCAAATTGGGACGGATCGTGCCGGCGGAGATGGCACGTGTGTCCAGGATCTGGACAGTCAGGTCTTCCCTTATCAGGAACTTAGAGAACGCGTTCTGGTTTGGCACCCTACGTGTAATAGAGGAGGACAGAAAAGCATGAAATGGGAACAGGGGATTGGGGAGTTGGAATCGGGTTTGGGAGTTGGGAATTGGCGAAATGCCGATCTCTGGGCCCCCCATCTCTGGCCTCCGACCCTTGATTTCCGAGGAGCAAGCCATGCAGCAGAGCGAAGACAGGGCGGTGATGGGTGGGGTGGAGCGGAGACGGGTGGAAGCAGTAGTTGAGACGCTGGCCACTCTTGACCGCCAGGGTGAGAGCGTGGCGGAAGTGGCGCACGATGCCAGAAACATGGTGACGGCGCTGGGACTTTACTGCGATCTTCTCGAAGAGCCGGGAGTGCTGGCGACACCGTTCACGCATTACGGGAACGAACTGAGGCTGGTGGCGGCGGCCAGCCGCCGGCTGGTGGAAAAGTTGGTGACGCTGGATGCGAGTCGGGAGACGAACTCACTTGCGGGTCTGAATGCGAGGCCGGGCACGAGTTCTACTGCCAACGTAGAAAGCGGCGCGGCTGAGCGTGATTCCTCGCGTTCCCTCCTGCCGGGGGTGGCGAGCGTGTCTCGCGTGGCGGCCACCTCGGGTAGCCAAATGGGGCGCGGCTTGGTGGAGCACAGAATTCATGGGACACCCAGGCGTTGGGATCTTATGCCCGCCACTCCCATTGAAAACATGGCGGCGGAGTTGCTTGCCAATCACAATCTGCTGGCTGCGCTGGCCGGTCCCACGATTGCGCTGACCGTCGACGTGGAAGCCGGCGCGCGGCCAGTCAGGCTGACAGGCGAGGATCTGACCAGGGTGCTGGTAAACCTGGTGAAGAATGCCGCCGAGGCGTTGCCGGGAGGCGGGCGCATCCAGATCGAACTCAGCGAGCTGCCGGCCGGCGAGGGAGCCGCGGAGGCCCTGGCACTCACGATTGAAGACAACGGGCCGGGCATCTCTGACGAGGTACAAGATCAGATCTTCACGTCCGGTTATACGACCCGCGCCAAAGGCACGGAACCGAGGGGAAGCTGGCCGGTGATTCACCGCGGACTGGGGCTGTCGATTACCCGTTCGGTCGTGGAAGCTGCGGGCGGACGGATCTTCGCTGCGAAGAGTGTTCTGGGCGGCGCGCGGATCCAGATTGAGCTACCGGTGCGGAGAACAGGGTACTAGCTTTCAACCGTCAGCCCTCCGGTTTCAACTGAGAGCTGATGGCAGAGAACAGAGAACAGAGCGCAATGTGCACAGGGCAGTGAGCATTCTGCAGAGAACGAAGAACAAGAAGCAAAAAGCTGATGGCTGAATGCTGACGGCTCAGAGTTTAGATCTTGGAACCGCGAACCGACAACTTAGGACAAAGAACGCACAACTGACAACGGAACGAGTTCACACTGAAGCCACGAACGCCGGACGAGTTTCTTGAATCCGGGAGAGGCGAATACAATGCTAGAAACAGTCTTCAACACACGGGCCATGGAGTTTATCCCTCAACTTGCCGAACCGGCGGTGCGGTTGAACCTGCTGGTAGTGGACGCAGACGCAGCAGTGCGTTCGGCATGCGCGGAGATTGCCGCGAGCCTCGGCTTTGCGGTTGAGAGCACTGGGGACCTGGGCCAGGCGCGCAGCCAGATGAGGGGGCGTGCGGCAGATATCCTGCTGGTGAACCTGCCGGCCGGGACGAGCCAGGGCCTGGAGCTCGTCTCCGAGGTGAAGCTTCTTTATCCGGATACATCGGTGGTCGCCATGACCGCTTCGGGTTCTGTGAACGCGGCGGTGGAGGCGATGCGCTGCGGCGCATCCGACTACCTGACCAAGCCTTTTGCAATGGACGAGCTTTCGACGGTGCTGGACCGCGCCTCAGCCAGCCACCAGACCGACACCACCACCCGCCAACTGCGGGAACGGCTGCGGCTCTCGCAGGGGCTGGGTTCGATGATCGGCCGCTCCGGGGAGATGGAGAAGCTCTACCGCATCCTTTCCAAGGTCGCTCAGAGCACGCATCCGGTGCTTGTTCTGGGCGAGAGCGGAACCGGCAAGGAGCTTGTTGCGCGGACAATCCATGCCTATGGGCCTAACTCGCAAAAGCCGTTTCTGCCTGTCGACTGTGGCTCGCTGGTGCCCACGCTGATTGAAAGCGAACTGTTCGGCTACGTGAAGGGCGCCTTCACCGGGGCCAACCGCTCCAAGGACGGTCTGCTGGTTTCGGCCGAGGGGGGCACGGTGTTTCTGGACGAGATCGGCGAACTCTCGCTCGACCTGCAGGCCAAGCTGCTGAGAGCTCTTCAGGAAAAAGAAGTGCGGCCGGTGGGGGCAACGCACCGTGTGCCGATCAAGGCCAGGATTGTGGCTGCCACCAACCGCGACCTAGCAGCGATGGTGGAGAAGGGAACCTTCCGCAAGGATCTCTTCTACCGTTTGAATGTAGTGAATCTGCGGCTGCCTTCACTGCGCGACCGGCGCGAAGACATCCCTCTGCTGGCGGCGCACTTTCTTGACCGCATCAGCCGCGAGCACGGCACCAAGTTCACGCTGAGCGACGAGGCGCTGCGCACAATGATGCGCCACGACTGGCCGGGCAACGTGCGGGAGCTGGAGAACGCGGTGGAGCGGGCCTGCACGATGTCGTCGGGTCCGGTGCTGCACCTGGGCGACCTGCCCACGCAACTCCAGCAGCGGGGGCTAGAAGCACGGCGAACGGTCGCTTCCCACGACGAAGCGGCAAGTAATAAAGAGGGCGGCGCGCCGGCGCTGAAAACGCTGGCCGATTTGGAACGCGAGGCCATCCTGTCCGCCATCCGAACCCTGAACGGCGACAAACTGCAGGCCGCGAAGCTTCTGGGCATCGGCAAGACGACACTCTATCGCAAGCTGAAAGAGTACGGCATCAGCGACGCACTGCGGGAAGAGTAAGAAAAACAGCCTCTGGGTTCTAAATACCAGCTTCCAACTCGTCTGCCGGTGCGCAGCGCTTGGGTTCAGTCAGGCCGCAGACGACCGGAAGCCTTGAGCTGGAAGCTAAGAGCTAATAACCGCCGGCCGGAAACAAGGAACGAGGAGTTCGCGATGGGCATTTTGATGGTGACCGGAATTGAAGGCGCTCGTAACTGCGCGGCCGTGGTGGGCGCGCAACTGGGCATGGAAGTGGAAGTGGTGGCAGGTCGCAAGGCTGCTCTGACGGCGTTGCGGCGGCAGGAGTTTTCCGCGGTGGTGGTGGACGAGACCATGGCCGAGTGCGATCCGGCTGCGGCCGAGACAATCTGGGAACACGCAGGCCTGGCGATTCCGTTGCAAATCAACTTTGCGCTCTCCGGAGCCGCACGGCTGATCCGCGAGATTCGGGCCGCACTGCACCGCCGCGAGCGGGAGCAGGTACTGGCTCACCGGGCGGCAGCAGCGGCCATCGAGGCGGAACTAAAGGGGACGGTGGCTGGCTTGTTGCTGCACTCGCAACTGGCTTTGAACGGCAGCGAGGTGACTTCGCCCATTGCCGAAAGGCTGCGCATGGTGGCCAGTCTGGCAGGCAATCTTCGCCAGCAGTTGAGCACGCCACTCGATACACGGGGTAATTCGGCCGCCTGAGCACTGGCTCCGAAACTGGGCTCGCTTCATTGGGATGCCGGCTTTACCTGCGGTTGACTGCGCGGGGGCTGACTTCACCCGGGATGAATTCACGCGGGGAGCTGAATCTACCTGGGCCAGATTCACCGGGGGCAGATTCACAAAAGATTCCATTGCGTTGCACGCGCATCGCCGGGGCGGAAATAGCCCCGGCGTCTTTTTCTCCGCTTAGAGGTTTCGTGGCGCAACTTTGCGATGACCTCCTGCTTCTTTGGGGCAAGAGAATCGAGGCAGCCGACTTTCGCTTTACCGGGGATCGATCGTGCGGTGTCCCTCAAAGCAATCGAGTGTCCCCTCTCTAAACTTCGTATCAAAATTCATGCTGTCATCTTGAGCGTAGTTTGGCCGGTTTTGGGCCAAACGGAGTCGAAAGATCCGCGGTTGCTCTTTTCGATTTATGACATGAACTTCTGAGACACCAAACTAGCTGGTTGGAACAAAACCACGCGCGAGGAATCAGGATAGGGCCAATCCGCTGCTGTGGCGGCGCATTCGCTGTAGGTCTGAAGAGACTCGCTGTAATCTGAAGAGACCATGAAAGAATCTGCTGTTTTGCTGATTGACTGCCCAGACCAAAAGGGGCTGGTGGCGCGGGTTTCAGGGATGCTGTACGAGTGGGGCGCGAATATTCTGCACGCCGACCAGCACCAGGACCATGAACTGGGGCTGTTTTTCATGCGGGTGGAATGGGGGCTGAACGGTCACGCGGATGGCGGAGTCGAGGGCACCGTTCACACGGCGGCCTTCGATTTGGAAGGGTTCAAGGCGGCCTTTGCGCCGATGGCGGCGGAGCTGGGGATGCGGTGGAAGCTCACCTCCGCCATTCGGCGTCCGAGGATGGCGCTTTTCTGTTCGCAATATTTGCATTGCATGGCCGACCTGTTGCACAGGTGGCGGACGGGGGAGCTCGATTGCGAGATTCCGGTGATTGTTTCGAATCATCGCGATGTGGAGAGGCTGGCTGCGTTCTACGGCATCCAGTTTGAATACATACCGGTGACGGCGGCTACCCGGGTTGAGGTCGAGACCCGACAGATCGACTTGCTGACGCGGCATGAGATTGAGCTGGTGGTGCTGGCGCGGTATATGCAGATTCTTTCGCCCGAGTTCGTGGGACGATATCCGGCGGCGATCATCAATGTGCACCACTCGTTCTTGCCTGCATTTACCGGGGCGCGGCCCTACCATGCGGCGCATGCACGCGGCGTGAAACTGATTGGCGCGACCAGCCATTATGTGACTGAGGTGCTGGACGACGGGCCGATTATCGAGCAGGATGTGGCGCGGATCTCGCACCGGGACCAGGTGGAAGACCTGGTGGCGCGGGGGCGGGATTTGGAGCGGATGGTGCTGTCGCGGGCGGTGCGGTGGCATCTGGATCGACGGATTCTGTGCTACGGGAATAAGACGGTGGTGTTCGATTGAGAGGCAGCAAACAGAGAACAGGGAACAGAGAGGCCGGGGATAAATCACTGGCCTTTCTGTTTTGATTCTTGAAAGTCATGAATCAACGATCCCGACTCAAGCCTGGGTGCGGACTTCATGGATGCTGTTCGATGGCGATGGGGACGGTGGAGGTCTTGCCGGAGGCGGCAAGGCCGAGGAGATTGGTGGCTACGCCGGGGAGGGTGGCTGGGGAGAAGGTGACGACGCCGGTGATATCGGAGGTGGCGGTGGCGGTTTGGGCGGCGAGCAGGTCGCTGGGTGGGCAGACGGCGTGCGGGCTGCAGGGCGGGGCCCAGGCGTAGAAGGATTGATAGAGGGCGACTGTGCCGCCGGCCATGGGGTTGCCGTCCATGTCGAGGAGGCGGAGGGCGATGGGCGCGGGGGTTGCGGAGGCGGCGAGGCTCTGGGTTGTTCCGGAGATGGGTTGGAGCCAGGCATACTCGGGGCGGGCTCCGAAGGCAGTGTAGGTGATGCATTGGCTGGTTCCGTTGAGGCAGGCGCCGATGGTGGCGGTTTGGCCCTCGGCGAGGGGACCGGCGGTGAGGGTTTTGGTGGCGATGCCGGCGGAGTTGGTGATGGCCGAGGTTGAGCCGAGCGAGACGATGCCGTCCGACGAGGTTTGCCAGATTACGGATTGGTTGGCGGAGGGCTGGCCGTTCGAGAGGGCGAGCGCCTGGACTATCCAAGTGAAGGTTGCGCCCGCGGCGAGTGAGAGCTGGGGCGTGAGCGAGGCGAGGACGGGCGGAGTTCCTCCCGTAAATTGAGCCTGGAGACTGGAGCCGTTGGTCAGCGAGGCGGTGACGATGGACCAGGTGGAGTTGGTGGCAGTGACGTTAATGGTGGCACGGCCGTCACCGGTGACAATGACCGAGCAAGCGGGAAGACCACAGGCGAGAGTGGCCGATCCGCTGGTGACTGTATAAACGACGGTGACGCCGCCGGCTGGGGTGAGATCGGGGCCGAGCGCGGTGACGTTGAAGGGGATGGGCGTCGCGATGGGCACGGTTCCGGAGGGCGCGGTGACGAGGGTGAGCGCGTCGCCGGAGCCTGAGTCGTAACTGATACCGCCGGAGAGGATGGCCGCGGCGTAGAAGGTGGGCAGGTCGTCGACTTCAACGTCAACGGAGCCGGAGACGCCGGTGGCTGCGGGTGGAGCAATGGCGGTGATCTCGTTGGGCGAGATGCTGGTGACCAGAGCGGGCTGGCCGTTGACGAGGACCGTGTCTGCCAGGCGGAAGCCCATGCCGTGAATGACGATGGGACCGCCAGAAGCGGGCAGGCGCA
>JBARBP010000100.1:0-22704 GCA_049793195.1 Occallatibacter sp.
TTCCGTGGTTGCTCGGCCTTTCCGCGCTCATCTTGCTTGCCGACCGCCTCACCAAAATCTGGGTCGGCGAACACATCCTCATGGGCGAGGCCATTCCAATCATTCCCCGCGTTCTGCGCATCACGCACTGGACCAACGAAGGCGCGGCTTTCTCGCTTTTCGCCGACTCCGCGTCTCCGCACACCGTGCGCTGGGCTCTGATCGCTTTTTCGCTTCTTGCAGCGGTCGTGGTCCTTATCGCCATGGTCCGGCTCGGCAGCCGGATCACGTTGGCAACGGTCGCGCTGGCCCTCATCTTTGCCGGAGCGATCGGCAACGTCTATGACCGTATCGCCTATGGTTCGGTCATCGACTTTATCGAAATCCACATCTACACCTACCATTGGCCCGACTTCAACGTGGCTGACTCGTCGATCGTGACCGGCGCGTGTCTGCTGATGCTGGATTCTCTGCTGCCGAAGAACAGGGACCAGAAGTCGAAAGTCGGGGAGCAAAGACCGCGCGTCAGGGATGAAGAACAGACTTCCTGAAGGTAGGAAGCTTTACATACAATTGAACCTGCTTCCGTATAGCGCACTCCATCCATGAAATGCCGCGCATCTCTCCACGCATGGTCCTTTTGCGACGCGCATCGGTCGGATAACTATGGGAAAATTGGAAACATGCGTTCCTCTATTTTCATGCGTGCAGTCGCTGGCATTGCAGCTGTTTCAGCCGTTCTTGTGCTCGCCGCAACTTGCCCGGCGTGCGCTCAGCGTCTGCCAGATACGGTTGTCCCGGAGCACTATTCGCTCACGCTGACTCCCGACTTGAAGTCCGCAACTTTCGCCGGCATTGAGTCCATTGATGTCGCAGTGAAGGAGCCGGTCAGTTCGATTACGCTCAACTCGGCGGAGATCGCATTCCACTCTGTCACCGTTTCGGCCGGAAGCCGGCAGCAGACTGCAATAGTCGCTCTCGACAAGCAGCGGGAGCAGGCCACCTTTACCTTTCCTGCCCCGGTCCCCGCCGGCAAGGCAACGCTATCGATCGCTTACACTGGCATTCTTAATAACGAGCTGCGCGGTTTCTATCTCTCTAAAACCGCAAGCAGAAACTATGCGGTTACCCAATTTGAGCCAACAGATGCGCGGCGCGCCTTCCCTTCCTTCGACGAGCCGGCTTTGAAGGCCTCATACGATGTCTCGCTCGTCATCGACGCTGGGGACACGGCTATTTCCAACAGCCCTATCGTAACTGACACTCCCGGCCCCGGCGACGGCAAACACACGATCAAATTCTTGACCACGCCAGAAATGTCGAGCTATCTCGTTGCTTTCCTGGTCGGCGATTTTCAATGCACGGGCGGCGAGCAGGATGGAGTCGAAATCCGCGTTTGCTCAACTCCCGACAAGGTTGGCATGACGCCCTACGCCGTGGACGTAGCAAAATATGTGCTCCACTACTACAACAATTACTTCGGCATCCCCTATCCGCTCAAGAAGCTCGACCTGATTGCGCTGCCCGACTTCGAGGCCGGCGCCATGGAGAACTTTGGCGCCATCACTTACCGCGAAACCGAACTGCTTATTGACCCCAAAACCGCCTCGGTAAGAACAAAGGAAGACGTGGTCAGCGTGATCGCTCACGAGATGGCGCACCAGTGGTTTGGCGACTTGGTCACCATGCAATGGTGGGACAACCTCTGGCTCAACGAGGGCTTTGCAACATGGATGGCGAACAAGCCCCTTGCCGCAATGCACCCGGAGTGGAACGTCGACCAGGATGTCGCCATCGACGAAGACAACACCCTCGACCTCGATGCCCAACCAACCACCCGCGCCATCCGCGCAAAGGCTGAAACGCCCGACGAAATTAACGAGATGTTTGACGGAATCGCCTATGGCAAGGCCGGTGACGTTTTGCTCATGGTTGAGAACTACATTGGCCCTGAACTGTTCCGAAAAGGTGTACATGCCTACCTCTCGGCCCACCTTTACTCGAACGCGACTGCAGAAGATTTCTGGAAAGCTCAGACGGCGGTGAGCCGCGAACCCGTCGACCGGATCATGGATTCGCTGGTCGCCCAGCCCGGTGAGCCGATCCTGACCTTCGGCCGGCCGGCCGGCGGACGAGTCTCCGTCGCACAGAAGCGCTTCTTCCTGAGCCCGAGTATTCAGCCCGACCCAAAACAAAGATGGACGCTGCCAGTCTGCTTCAAAACCGGCGTGGAGGGCAAACAGGATTGCCAGCTTCTCACTCCGGCGACTTCATCGCTGAATGTTCCAGCCGCATCATTCTTTTTCGCAAATGCTGCCGGCAAAGGTTACTACCGCAGTGCCTATCCGCCCAGCGTTTACGCCGCTCTGGCCGCGGGGATCGAAACATCCTTGTCTCCGGTCGAGCGCATCAACCTGATCGGCGATGAGTGGGCGCAGGTCCGCTCTAACAAGGCAACGGTGGGCGACTATCTCAACTTGGCCGCTGAACTCCGATCGGACTCCAACGCTAAAGTCGTGTTGAGCGCCATCAGCGGCGTGGACACGATTGTGATGCGGGTTGCTGCCACACCTGAGGAGAAGGCCGCTCTCGCCGCGTGGATTCGCCGTACCTTTGGACCCGCCTACGCCAAGCTTGCACCTCCCGCACCCAGCGACACGGCTAATACCCGCGAGTTGCGCTCGCAACTCTTCGGCGTTCTTGGCTACTTCGGCAAAGACCCCGCCGTATTGGCAGAGGCCGCGCGGATCGCTGAAAATTATGTCGCCGATCCGGCGTCTGTGGATCCAACTCTTGGCCAGACTGCGCTTGGGATCGCGGCCCGTAACGGCGATGCCTCCCTCTTCGGTAAATTGCAGCAGGTTTATGAAACCTCAAACAACCCTGAATTCCAGGAAGGCGCCTTGACTCTGCTCGCCGAATTTGAGAATCCCGAACTCGTGAAACGGTCCCTGGACTACGACCTTTCAGGAAAGGTCCGCAACCAGGATGTTGCCATCGAGCTCTCCATCGGTCTTCAAATCGACGCCACTCGCGAACTCACCTGGAACTTCATCAAAGCCAACTGGGATAAGGTGCAGGCGCAACTAACCACGGAGTTGGGAGGCGACCTGGTCAGTTCGACTGCTAGCTTCTGTTCTGCAGAAGCGCGCGACGACGTCCACAGCTTTTTCTCGACCCATAAAGTGGCCGCCGCCGAGCGCGCCCTCAAATATGCCACCGAGCGGATCAACGGCTGCATCGAGTTTCGCGCTCTTCAGGAGCCAAACCTCAAGCAATGGCTAGCCGCTCAACCGTCGCAGTAGCTACGACTTCTGCGCACTGGTCGGAACTTTACTTCAAGTCTCTCCAATTGGGACCGAAGCCAAGGTCCGCTACCAGCGGCACTTTGAGCTTAATTACTCCCTCCATCTCGGACCGGACCAGCGATTCCACTTCGGCTTTCTCGTCTGATGGCACCTCGAAGATCAGTTCATCGTGAACCTGAAGGATCATGCGCGTCTTCAGCTTGCGCTCGCTCAACTGCCGGTCGATGGAGATCATCGCCAACTTGATGAGGTCGGCTGCTGTGCCTTGCAGTGGCGTGTTGATGGCTGTGCGCTCGGCAAATCCACGCTGGTTTGGGTTGCGGCTTTCCATGTCCGGAATCGGCCTCATCCGCCCAAAGAGCGTGCGCACAAATCCTTCTCGCCGCACCTGCTCCAGTGTTGCCTCTATGAATGCCTTGACCCCCACGTAGCGCGCGAAATACCGCTCGATATGGGCCCTCGCCTCGGCCTGCGGAATGCCGAGCTGCGCAGCAAGACCGAACGCGGAAATACCGTAGACGATGCCAAAGTTGACTGCCTTCGCCCGGTTGCGGGTCTCCTTGTCCATGGATTCAGCGGACACGCCGAACACTTCGCTGGCAGTCAGAGTGTGAATGTCGATGTTTTCCTCGTAGGCCCGAATCAGCAACGGGTCTCCGCTGAAGTGTGCCAGCAACCGCAGCTCGATCTGCGAGTAATCCGCTGAGAGCAGTTGCGTGCCGGGCGCAGCAGTGAAGGCGGCGCGAATCTCGCGGCCCAGCTCTGTGCGCGTGGGGATGTTCTGCAGGTTGGGATTGACGGAAGAGAGCCTGCCTGTGGCTGTGGCCGCGGCCTGGAAGGTGGTATGAACTCTCGAATTCGCATCAGCTAGTAGCGGCAAGGCATCAATGTAATTCGACTTAAGCTTGGAGAGGTGACGATATTCGAGAACAAGTTTTGGAACTTCGTTCTGTCCTGCTAGCTGCTCCAGTACGTCCTGGGCAGTCGAGAGGCTTTTGCTTTTTCCCCGGGAGGGCGGCGCGGCCAGGCCCATGTGCGTGAAGAGAACCTCTCCGAGTTGCTTAGGAGAGTTGATATTGAACCGGCGTCCGGCCAGTTCAAAGATGCGCTCACCGACGCGTTGGATCTCTTCGCCAAAGCGGAGTGAAAGGCCGTCAAGGACTCCGACGTCGATCCGGACGCCCGCTCGCTCCATCCGATAAAGCACGGGGGCGAGCGGCAGATCGATCTCTCTGTAGACACGCTCGACCCCCGACTTTTGAGCTTCGACCAGGAGTGCGGGAGCAAGGGCCTCGATCGCTGCCGCGGCGGAGGTCTGCGTGGAAGGCGCAGGTTGACTGTGCCGGGCGGCGACATCTGCGAGCGCCTGTGTGGCGTGAGTCGGGTTCAGCGCGTAGGAGAGGAGCATCGTGTCTTCTACCGCGCCACCTGGGACAACTCCATGCACATCAAGCAAATGCAGGGCTAACCTCAAGTCGTGCGTGCGCTTTGCAACACCGGCATCTTCGAGCAGCTTGCGCAATTCTGGAGTGAGCGGCAGGCGCAGTGCAACGGCTGGCTCGGCACAGACCCCAAGGGCGAAACTGGCCTGCTTCCCCTCCGTTTCGGCTAGGTCGAGGAGTGACTGCTCGGGAGGGAGATCGTCTTCTGTTTCAGTTTGGGCGCTGACGGCGTTTGTATCGAGGGCAAAGGCGAATCCGTTCGCCCGAGCGGCATCATAAAAAACAGCGGCCTGGGTCTCGGTCGGCTCGTCTATTAGTTCGACGACGTCCGCGGTAGCCGAAGGCGCGAGTTCCCTCAGCATCGAAGTGAATTCAAGCTCCGTAAAAAGCTCACGGCAGGCTTCGAGGTCCAGCGGCTGAGTCTCCATTGCGGCCAAGTTGAGACTGAGGGGCACGTGGCTATCAATCGTGACAAGGTCTTTTGAGAGAAGAACTGTTTCGCGATTCTGCTCAAGTGACTCACGATAGGTCTTGCGCTTGACCTCGGCGGCCCGATCCAGCACCGCTTCAACGCTGCCAAATTCCTTGATGAGCTCGACACTTCCCTTGTCGCCGATACCGGGCGCGCCAGGAATGTTGTCGACCGCATCACCGCGCAGAGCCATGACGTCGACCACCTTCTCCGGTGGTACGCCCAGCGTTTCCGTTACTCCGTCTGGATCGAGAATCAAATTGTCTTTCTGCGGGTTCAGGATTTTCACCTGTGGCGTAACCAGCTGCATCATGTCCTTGTCGCCGGAGACGATGAAGACTTCGTGTTGATGCTCAGCGGCCTGGCGGGCCAGTGTTCCGATCACGTCGTCGGCCTCGAAGCCCTGCGCCTCCAGGATCGGAATACGTAGCGCTTCAAGGGCGCGGCGAATGTACGGAATCTGCCGGCGCAGGTCCTCCGGCATTGCTTCGCGATTGGCCTTGTAGCCCTCATAGGTCACTTCGTCGAAGCTCTGCGTCTTCGAGTTCCACTTACGCAGAGGACCCATGGTGCGTGCCCGTTCGTCGCGAAAAACCTCGCCGCTGAGGTCAAAGACGGCAGCGAAGTAGCGCGGCGCAAAGTCCTGGCGCAGCTTTTTGATCATGTTCACGAAGACGTAGGTGGCCGCCGTTGGAAGGCCGCCACGCGTAGACATGGGTCGGCTTCGCTGCATCGCGTGGTAGGCGCGAAAGATGAACGACATGGTGTCGAGCAGGAAGACGGGCGGTTTAGCTTGGTCGGTCACGCTAGAGAGTTTAGCAGGGATAGGTTTGTCGAAGTCTCTGGATAAAGCAGCAAGTCTGTTCCCACCTCGCAAAAAAGCGAGTTAGCAAATCGGCGGAATCGTACGACAGGTTAAAATTCGACGCCGGCAACCATTCATTCAATAAACATGCAGTCGCCGTAGCTAAAAAAGCGGTACTTCTGTTCGACGGAATGTCTGTATGCGGCCAGCACTCGCTCGCGGCCGGCAAAGGCGCTGACCAGCATAAGGAGACTCGATTGCGGCAGATGAAAATTAGTCAGCAGGGCACTGACGATCCGGAATTGGAAGCCGGGAGAAATGAATATTTCGGTTGTGCCGGAGTGAGGCTTGAGTTCCCTGCCCTCGCCTTGCGATACGGCCGCCGCAGCTGCCTCGAGCGTGCGCACGACCGTGGTGCCGACGGCGACGACCCGGCGCCCGTCCCGTACCGCACGATTGATGGCATCAGCGGTTGCCGGGCTCAATGCGTAGCGCTCGCGATGGAGTTTGACGTCTGCAAGCCGGTCGACGCGGAGCGGAGCGAACGTGCCGAGGCCGACGTGGAGTGTGATTCTGGCGACTTCGACTCCTCGGGCAGAAAGGGCGTTCAAGGTCTGCGGGGTGAAGTGGAGTCCGGCGGTGGGCGCAGCTACCGAGCCTCGCTCGTTGGAGAAGACGGTCTGGTAGCGCTCGCGATCATGCTGAGTTTCGTCGCGGCGGATGTAAGGGGGTAGGGGAATATGACCGATCCGCTCCAGAATGGAGAAGAAGTCGCCAGCCTCTGGGTTTTTGATGGGCGCGAATTGGAGAAGCCGCTCGCCAAACTGCCCGCGTTCGAGGACTTCCGCTTCGAGAAGGACTTCGCCGTTGGGCGCAGGAAAAACAAGCTGCTCGCCAATGGCTACCTTACGACCGGGCCTGACGAGAACCCGCCAGAGGTTGGCTTCTCCTGCTTCCGAGGCGGGCTCGGTAAGCATGACTTCGATGCGTCCGGTTGGCCTTTCACCACCCCAACGGCCAGGACCCGCCGTCGGGGACCCCGGCTGTTCGTGGTCGCGGAGTAGTGTGCGGCGAGCGTAGAGGCGCGCCGGAATTACGCGGCTGTCGTTAAGCACGAGCAGATCGCCAGGCTGGAGGATCGAAGGAAATTCCGCAAAGACTGCATCACGCAAAGCGCCGGTGGCGCGATCGAGCAGCAACATGCGGCTCATTCCGCGCTCGGCCGGAGGTTGCTGCGCAATCAGCTCCGGAGGCAGGTCAAAATCGAAGTCAGAGACGAGCAGCCCATGTTTGGATTCCTCGGTCATGGCCTGCTCTTCATGCAATCGGCTTTCCCGAAGTGCTGAAGCGCTCGCAGTCGCGCGCGTTCGATTGCACCATTTAGCTCTTCGCGCTTTGATTCAAACTGCTCCTCGGGAAGATCGGCAGAAACGTGCGTCCATCGCGCCCAGCTAACAACAATCCGCGTAAACGGTTTGGGCACCTGAAAGCGATCCCAGGAGCGCATCGTCCAGGCATGTTCGGGCTCGAGGTGGAAGGCGCCAATAGGTGCGCCCGTGAGCTTCGCGAGCCTGATGGGGCCCATCTTGGTGCGGTAGATGGGGCCGCGGGGGCCATCCGCGGTGAAGATAGCCGGGCCGCCATCTTCGATCACTTGCTTAAGCCCCAGCAACCCTTCGCGCGCGCCACGGGAGCTGGAGCCGCGGACGGCCCGAAAGCCAAACAGCCCAAGAACGCGGGTTATCAATTCGCCATCGAAGCTCTGGCTAATAAGGATCGTAGCGTGGGTGCGGCGGAAATAAACCGTGCACGGCAAGACGCACTGATGCCAAAAGCAAAAAATACGGGCTCCGGCGCCTTCGCCGTACGGAAGCGGGATAACGCCGTCTTCGGCGATGACTTCAAAGCGCCATGTCCGGCCGATGAAAGAAAACAATGCCCAGATGATGCGGGGAACCACAGCCAGCAGGAGGCGCTGACGGAAGGTGAATCCAAGTGTGGGCTCGGCTGTCACTCAGATGATTCTAGCGGAGTTCGCAGTGCTGGCGGGGTTTGCGGAGTTCGCGCGTCATGAGTAGCGAAGCCAGCGGACAAGCTCGGGCAGCGTGGCACGCTTGCCATACATCAGGATGCCTACGCGATAAAGCCGCGACGAAAACCAGAGCGTGGCCCAGATGCTCACAACCATCAGGCCGATGGAAACAGCAAACTGCCAGACGGGCGGAATCTCCGAAGCCATGCGCAGGAACATAATGATGGGCGCCGTAGGCGGAAAAAGCGAGGCCAGGATCGACCAAATGGAATTCGAGTCGTTGATGATGAGGATAATCAGCGCGAAGCTCAACCAGGTCGGCGCGGCAGCAAGCGGCATATACATCTGCAACTCCTGCTCCGTCTCGCAGGTGGCCGCGAGGCCCGCAAACAGAGAACTGTAGAGAAGATACCCGAGCAGGAAGTAGACCGGGAAGAGGATTCCCTCCGTCCATGAGAAGTGAACAGCGTATTGACCGGTCAGCATCGCCGCCGCAAACGGGGTGACCATGATCGCGGCTCCCGCAACTAGCCAGATGACGATCTGCGTCAGTCCAACGGCGCCCACACCGATCAGCTTGCCGGCCAGCATGTCGCTGGGTTTCACGGTCGCCAGCATCACTTCAAAGATGCGTGAGGTCTTCTCCTGAATGATCGAGCGAGCCACGTTCAAGCCGTAGATCAATGTGGTCATGGAGAGCAGCAGGGCCATCACATAGCCTTTCCAAAAAGAGGCTTGCGCATTGCTCCTGACGACCGAACCGTCTTTCTTTACTTGAAATGTCTCGATCGAGATGCCCTTGACCAACGCTTGCGCGGCGGCGGGATCTGTGCCGGAGGCGCTCAGGCGTTCGGTCACCATCCCATTGTTCAGAGCATCCTTGAGCCGATCGTTCGTGATGAAATCGCCCGAGGACTGCGCAGTGTAGCTGGCCTTCGGTAGGCCCCCCGGCTGCGTCTCGACGGAAAGAAATCCGTCGATCGACTTGGATTGGACCTGCCGTATGAGTTGCTCACGAGTGTCTGGTGTAGCGGGAGCGACAACATCGACATTGGGAGTTCCATCTTTGTCGCTGACGATCTGAGTGCGGATCGCATCGGCAAGTGCGGCGTCATTCGCCATGACAACGAGGTGCTTGTTCGCGCCCAGGCCGAGGCTCGCAACGTAGCCAACGCCGATAATTACTGCGAAAATGGCCGGAAGCCCAATGGTGGAGAGCCGGAACGCGCGGCCTCGGACCTGCTCCAGGTACTCGCGCTTGGCAATCAGCATCATGTTACGCATTTGCCTTGCCTCCCACGGTCTGAATGAAGATCTCTTCGAGCGAAGGCTCGACTAGCTCGAAGCGGAAAATGTTAGCCATTCCAGCAGCTTCATGGAGCAGCTTTTGCGCGTTGCCGTGCGGCTTGAGCCGGATCTCGGCATGACCGGAATAGTTCTTCGCCTCGGCGATCTCTTCGCTGTTAAGAAAGGTGGCGTTGCCTTCGAACTCGACGATGATATGGTTGCGCTCGTAACGGCTCTTGATTTCGCGCACCTTGCCTTCCAGCACGGCTTTGCCGTTGTTGATTAGGCAGATTGCGTCGCAGAGCTTCTCCACTTGGTCCATCCGATGGGTTGAAAACAGGATGGCGTTGCCCCGATCTTTGAGTTCCAGAAGGGTTTTCTCCACCAACACCGCGTTCACCGGATCGAGGCCGCTGAAGGGCTCATCCATGATGATCAGGCCCGGCTCATGGAGTAGGCAAGCGATGAACTGAATCTTCTGCTGCATGCCTTTTGAAAGTTCATCCGTCTTCTTGTTCAGCGCGTCGGCAATCTCCATGCGCTCGGCCCATGCTGTGGAACGCTTGCGCGCGTCCTGAGGCGAAAGACCATGCAACTGGCCGAAAAAAACTAACTGTTCGATGACCTTCATCTTCTTGTAGAGACCGCGCTCCTCCGGTAGATACCCGACTCGCTCAAGGCTCTCGCGCTGAAATGGCTTGTCGAAGAGACTCACGCGGCCCGAGTCGGGAATGGTGATGCCCATCATCATGCGGATGGAGCTCGTCTTGCCTGCTCCATTCGGGCCGAGCAGTCCAAACATTTGGCCGGCATCAATCGAGAGACTTAGGTTGTTCACCGCAATCTTGTTCTCGTACGCCTTCGTCACTCCCGTGAGCTCGACAACTGGCATGAATTCTCCCGTCGTTTTCTTCCTGCAGATTGGCCATGGGCAAACAAGGGAACGGACCAAGGAGAAGTGTAGCAAAGGCGGCAGCGCAAACTCTGTTTGTGAATCCTGACGTGATCGGGTAAACGAAGTCCAGTCATGTGCCAGTCCACTCCCGTCCGGCGCGTGGCTATTTGCCTCGCCGTTCCTCCAAAAGGGCCGCTCCCACAGACCAGCTTCGATTCGGCTATCCCGGACATTGCCATTGGAAGGAATCCTGGTACTAAAGAGTGAGACTTCAAGTGATGTGTGTACGGGAAGTGAACAAAAGGTGTAACCGATGGATGTGCTGAGGGAAAGTGTTCCGCTTTATATTGAATACATCAAACGGTTTAAAGAAAGACCGGAACCGTAATGACCATGTGTGAAGAGACTCAAGTTGAGGCCGAGCCCTTGGCCGGCCCGAAGCGCAAACCCCAATCGCTTGCTGATATCGACGTTGGCAACATCGTTCTTGAAAACCTCGCACTAAAAATCCTCTACCTTTGCGGTTCAATCTCGGTCTTTGACCTCGCCGAGAGAATGCGCCTCAGCTTCGAAGTCACCAGTGAGTTGTTTTATAAACTGCGCGCTGAGGTACTTTGTCAGGCCACTGGAATGACCGACAATATTCCGCAGATCACCATCACTGCACAAGGAAGATTGAGGGCTGCGGATCTCCTTTCTCAAAGTCAGTACTCAGGCCCCGCTCCAGTTGCGCTTGCCAGCTATGTTGAACAGGTTCGTAGCCAGAGTGTACGCGATTTAGAAGTACATCCCGCGGATGTTGAGCGTGCATTCGCCCAATTTGTGGTCCATGACGAAACAAAAAGACAACTCGGAACAGCGCTAAATTCAGGGAATGCAATTTTTCTCTATGGTCCGGCGGGAACCGGAAAAACCACTCTTGCCGAATCCTTGCCGCGTGCGTTTGCCCAGGATTTTGTGTGGATCCCATACGCGGTTGAAGTGGACGGTCAGATCATCACCATCTACGATCCGGCAGTTCACATGTGTATGCCGACGATGGAACCGAAGAACCACGATGAGCGCTGGGTGCTTTGCATGCGCCCCGCTGTTCTGGTCGGCGGAGAGCTGACCGTCGAAATGCTGGACCTGCAATTAAACCCGCACTCGAAGTTCTACGTTGGCCCTTTGCAAATGAAGGCGAACAACGGTGTTTTGATCATTGATGACTTCGGCAGGCAGCGCATTGGGCCTACCGAGTTGCTTAACCGCTGGATTGTTCCTCTCGACCGCAGAATTGATTTCCTCACTCTGGCGGGAGGGAAAAAGATTGAGATCCCGTTTGAAATGCTTGTCGTTTTTGCTACAAATATGGATCCGAACGAATTGGCCGATCCAGCTTTCCTTCGGAGAATTCAAACCAAGATCGAGCTGAGGGCGCCAACCGACGAACAATTCTGCGAGATATTCCGCAGGATTGCCGCCGAGCTTCGTGTCGGGTTCGAACCGGGCATTCCGAACGATCTAGTCGAATTTATCCGAGTCACGTTGAAGCAAGAACTGCGCTCCTGCTACCCGCGGGACATTGTCCGTCAGGCTTGCTGGGCCGCTCGGTATGAGAATAGAAAACCATACATTGACCGCGAGGTTCTGAAGCGGGCGGTCGATGCGTATTTTCTGCCGGTGTCCTGAAGCCGGTTCTCTACCTCCACAATTAAATCAGCTTCATCGCATCCGGGTCCCATTTGACCACTTCTCCGCGATCAATGCTGAGGTTGCTGAGCAAGGCCGCGCCCGCGGCACGGTATCCGAAGACAGCGTCTTCGACAACTGGTTTGCGGGTTCTAACGGCCTCAAAGAAATTTTTGAAGTGATCGTAACTGTCGCTGTATCCCTGCGGAGCGACGAACTTTTCGACGCCGCTAAGCGACTCATTCCCTGAGTGGGGCGGATACTTCTGGTTATACTCGGCCAGAATCTGTTTCTGCATTGCCTCAGTAAAGCTGCCCATGAAATAGCCAGGCGCTGATTCGCGGGGCACACGGGTAACGGTCACGGCTCCGCTTCCTATCTCCATTGTGCCTTCAGAGCCCGTAAAGATAAGACCTTCGCTTTCTTCGCCGCCGTCCACAAAGTTCACGCGAAGGCTGAGGTTAAAGCCCTCTTGATAGTCGAAGAGACCAAGCATAACGTCGGGCACGTCGCGGCCATCGTTCCAGAAGCGCAATCCACCTGTCGCCATCCCGCGCGTGGGCCCGTGTGAGCCAGTGATGAAGTGGGTGCCGCTGAACAGATGAACGAAGAGATCGCCGGCTACGCCGCTGCCATAGGCCTTCCACTTGCGCCACTGGAAAAAGTGCTCAGCGTTGAATGGGATTTTGGGCGCGGTGCCAAGAAAGCGCGGCCAGTCGCAGGTTTCGGGCGAGGCATCCGGCGGAACTGTATAGCTCCAGGCCCCCATGGCTGAGTTGCGATCCCAGCGTGCGGTCACCATGTTGAGCTTGCCGATGGCGCCCGATTCCAATAGTTCCTTGGCCTTGATGTAAAGCAGCGAGCTGACGCGCTGGCTGCCAATCTGGATGATGCGATTGGTGGCGCGAGCGGTTTCGATCATCTCTGGCCCGTCCTCGTAGAGATGGATCATGGGCTTCTCGCAATAGACGTCCTTGCCGGCTTTCATCGCATCGACGGAGGCGCGCTTGTGCCAGTGGTCGGGCGTACCGATGATGACCGCGTCAATGTCTTTGCGGGCGAGGATTTCGTTGTAGTCGCGAGTGGTGAAGATGTCGTCACCCCAGATTTCCTTGCTGTGATCGAGGCGGCCGTTGTAACAGTCGGCCACGGCAACCAACTTGACGCCGGGAACCAGCACCGCGATTTTGGTATCTCCCTGGCCCTGGCCGCCCGCGCCGATCAGCGCTATCTGGATGTGATCGTTAGCGGCAATGGGCCTGGCCGGCTCGGTTTGCATCGCGGCGAGCGCGTACATCTTTGCGCCCAGCATGGTTGATGCGGATGCCGCGCCCGCGGCCCTCAAGAAGCTTCTGCGATTCAGTTCTTGCATTTCAGATTCCTCCGGCGCATGGGATCTCTGCCGCATATAAACATACACGGGCCGGGAAGGCCACGGGAAAAGATGAGAGTTGGCCGGCTCGGCATACGGCGTGCGCGGAAATGCATTAGCATCCAAAATGTGCCCGGCTTAGACACTCCGATCATGTACGTGAAGGGCGTTGGCCCGAAAGTGGCGGAGATGCTTGCGGCCAAGGGCATCCTGACCGCCGAGGACCTGCTCTACCATCTTCCCTTCCGCTATGAGGACCGTCAGAATCCGCGCAGCCTCGACGAACTCAAGCCCGGCGAGATGGCCAGCGTGATCGCGGAGGTGCGCGGGGCCATCTTGCTGCGCACGCGGCGGGCGCCCATCTTCGAGCTGACCGTGGGCCAGGCACGGTGCGTGCTGAAATGCATCTGGTTCAACGGAACCTATCTGAACGGCAAGTTCCATGCCGGACAGACGGTGGCCATCTACGGCAAAGTCGAGCCGTCTCGATCGAGCAGCAACTTCAAGATGATCCAGCCGCAATTTGAGCTGCTGCCCGATGCCAGCGACGACGCAGAAACACGACTGCTGGAAGTGGGGCGCATTACGCCGGTGTATGAGTCACTGGGCGGAAACCGGCTGACGTCGCGCTGGCAGCGCAAGGTAATTTTCAATCTTCTGGAGAGTGTAAGAGGCGCCGTGCCGGAGTGCCTGCCGCGCGCGTTGCTGGCCCGGCTCGATTTGCCGGACCGCGAAACGGCGCTGCGCGATGTGCATTTTCCGCCGGAAGGAACTTCGTTCAGTCAATTGCAAAGCTCCTCGACACCGGCGCATCGGCGATTGATCTTCGAGGAGCTGTTCTTTCTGGAACTGGGACTGGAACTTAAGCGTCGCCGCATGCGCGAGCGGGCCGGAATCGGCTTTGCCGCAACCGATAAGGTGCGCGAGGCCATTCGCGAGGTGCTTCCTTTCCACCCAACCACGGCGCAGAAGCGGGCTCTTGGGGAAATCGTGACCGACATGCGAGCACCAAGCCCCATGCGGCGGCTTCTTCAGGGCGATGTCGGCTCAGGAAAGACGATTGTCGCGTTTCAGGCCATGCTGGTAGCCATGGAGAACGGCTATCAGGCGGCTCTCATGGCGCCCACTGAGATTCTGGCGACGCAGCATTTTCTGGCCGCGCGCAAGCTGCTCGAGCGTTCGTCGCGCAACCCGCGCATCGTGCTGCTCACGGGTTCTCTTGATGAGGATCGCAAGCGTCACACGCGCGGCCTGATCAATCGCGGCGAGGCTCAATTGGTCATCGGCACCCACGCACTCATCGAGGAGAAGGTCGAGTTCGACAGGCTGGGGTTGGTCGTGGTCGACGAGCAGCATCGATTCGGCGTTCTGCAACGATTCAAGCTGATGAAAAAGCCAAATCAGCCAGAGCCGGATGTGTTGGTGATGACGGCAACGCCGATACCACGGACCCTGGCTCTCTCGCTCTACGGCGACCTGGACCTGAGCGTTCTTGACGAGCTTCCGCCAGGGCGCACACCGATAGTGACGCGTCGGGTCTCGGGAGAGCGAGCCGAAGAGGTCTGGGAGTTTGTCCGCAAGCAGGTGGCTCAAAAACGACAGGCATTTATCGTCTACCCCGTGATCGAGGGGACAAAGGACGACCAGCCGGAACTCGATTTCTCGCACGATCCCGAGGCCGCGATCGAACCGCCGGCGCCAAACAAGTCGATTCGCAAGGGAAAATCGGCGGATCTGTTCCCGAAAGCAGCACAGGAAGCGAACCCGGCAGCAAAATCGGGCCTGAAATCGGCTGTGGAGATGCATGAAAAATTGCGGACTGGTCCGCTGGCTGGGCTGAGGATTGGATTGCTGCATGGACGGCTCGACGCTGATGAAAAAGAGATCATCATGCGCCGGTTCCAGAGAGGCGAGATCGATGTGTTGGTTGCGACAACGGTCATCGAAGTCGGAGTGGATGTTCCCAACGCAACCGTGATGGTTATTGAGCACGCCGAGCGATTCGGGCTTGCGCAGTTGCACCAGTTGCGGGGCCGGGTGGGTCGCGGAGCCGCCAAGAGCTATTGCGTGCTGATGACCGGGCCGCGCGTCTCTCCTCTCGCCGAGGAGCGGCTCAATGCCATGGTCCGTACGCAAGACGGCTTTGAATTGGCCGAGCTTGATCTTACCCTTCGAGGGCCGGGCGAGTTCTTCGGTACCCGGCAGGCGGGGTTGCCCGATTTCCGCGTGGCCAATCTGGTGCGCGACCGGCAACTTCTGGAACTCGCCAAGCAGGAAGCTGCTCAATTCGCCAACCAAACCGGCGCCGAGATCACTGAAGCTGAGCGGGCGCGGGTTTGGTCGCGGCTCAAGGAGTCGTGGCAGCGCCGATATGGACTAGTCGAGGCAGGTTAAGCGGTGGGCGAGCGTGACGCAACCAGTTCCAGAATCAGACTGCCGGAGGGTTGTACAACCCGTTCAATGCCTTCACGGGAAAGGTTTGGATCTCAAGGTCTATGCTGGCGATGTCAGTTCCGCAATCCTTATGGCTGCTGCGAGTGCACTGGCAAAGTTCAGTAAAGCGGATATGACCGCTCTGACTGAGTTCCAGCCCCGCGGCAATCAGCACGCTGTAGACATCGACGCATGCCTGGCGCTCAAACTCAAACAGCATATTGATCGTTCCCGTATCGTTGGCGCCGCGGCTCAGCACCCAGCCACCACACCCGAGGATCGCGCCCGTGAGAGTCTGGACAAGTCGCCCCGGTTCCTCGATGGAAACAGCCTTCATCTGCATCGCCCACGGAATGCTCATCATCAGCCCTGCATCCCTCTCCGGCATCTTCAACCTCACACGGACTCTATCGGAGCCAGGTGCAGCGAAGTGATTTCTGTTCAGGAGTTGAACGGCGCTTGACCAGCTTTGACACAACCGTGCCTTCACAAGGGCATCATCTGCATTCACCAGTAATTGAATGGCCGGCTAGCTTCTGCCGAAAGGCCGCGCGCTCGACGCGAATCTGGACCGCGAACCTGCCGCAGGCAATGCTCGAGCAGAATGTTGTAGCTTGGTAAGCAACATGATCATTGGTTCGGGAATCGACATGGTGGAAATTCGTCGTATCCAGCACTCTCTGGATCGCTATGGAAGTCGCTTTCTCGATCGTGTCTTTACTGAAAGCGAGCAGGCCTATTGCCTGCGCAAGCGCAACTCTGCCGAGAGCTTTGCCGCACGGTTCGCCGCCAAAGAGGCGGGGGCCAAAGCGTTGGGAACGGGCATCAGCTTCGGCGTGAGCTGGCTCGAGATTGAGGTGGTCCGTGAGCCGAGCGGGAGGCCTACTCTCAGATTCCACGGGCGGGCCGCCCAAATTGCTGCCCGAATTGGTTTTGCCCATGCCGCGCTATCCATTACACATACGGCCGAATTTGCCGCAGCCAGCGTTGTCCTGGAAAATAGCAACTAATCCGCCTTCTTCTGGTATCCTCAAGGCGTCTACAGCATCCTTCCAGCAAGAGGAGCCTCGTGCCAAGCCGCACAGAGATTCAGTGGTCGCAACTCAGAGTAGGGGCGCTTGTCCTGGCGGCTACGGCCGTCTTGGTCGTGCTTATCTTTCTCATGTCCGGATCCACCGGAGGGGTGTTTGCCAAAAAAGTCACACTCCGCTGCTACTTCCAGAACGCCGCAGGCGTCAAGAATGGCGCTCCGGTAACGCTGGAAGGTGTCACGATCGGCAATGTAATTCGAGTCCACGTTGTCCCCGATCGCAACCCCACGCCCGTTGAGGTCACCATGCAGGTGGGCCGCGAGTACCTCCGCGACCTGCACGTCGATTCCACAGCTTCCATTGCCCAGGCCGGAGTCCTGGGTGATAGCTACGTCGATATTGATTCGACCAGCGCCTCCGGCCCCCCTCCGGAGAACAACGCAGAATTGAGAACCTCCGGCTCGCCAAGCATCCAGGATGTGATCCGCACCAGTCAGGTTTCGATCGAAGAGATACAGTCCCTTACGAAAAAGGTTGAGACACTGGTTGATTCACTCAACTCGAAGCGCGGAGTTGCAGGCCAGTTTATCAACGACCCCGTGATGGCCAGGAAGTTCGTGACGATTACAGACGATTTGCAGTCTATTACTTCGTCGATTGCGCAGGGCAAGGGCTCGATCGGCAAACTGATCAACGACGACACGCTCTACACCCGCGCCAATGCGGCGGTCGACAACCTGAACAAGATCAGCTCTGACCTTAACGAAGGCAAGGGGAGCGCAGGCAAGCTGCTCAAGGACGACACGCTTTACAACAACCTGAATACCGCGGTCACCAACGCCAATCAACTTGTGTCTGAAATCAATGCAGGCAAGGGCGCTATAGGCAAGCTCGCCAAGGACCCGGCCTTTGCGCAAAAGCTCGACGACACGGTCACCCGGCTTGACTCGATCCTGAAGGGCGTGGACGAGGGCAAGGGAACCGTTGGTCAACTGATGCAGAATCGCACACTCTATGACCATGCCGACCAGGCCCTGGATCAGACCCAGCAGTTGGTGAAGATGATTCGCGACGATCCGAAGAAGTACCTCGTGATCCGGCTCAAGTTGTTCTAAGAGGACTGGCCGCGTTGTGGAGGGGATCAGACCGCAGGGTTTGGGCTGAAGTGCTGGATCGCTGTTCAGGCGACGTGTGGAAAAGATTGCTCGCTCCCGCGGTAGGTTCGCCAGAACTCCACAAATCCCTTGAGGCGCACTACCTGAAAGTAGTCGTTGGCCACTAGATAAAACATTGTCGACGCGCCCCACACCACGTGCATAGCGCCGCCACCCAACTCGTCGCTGAAGGGCAGTGGAGCCGCGGAGAAAACCATCGCCAGCACAATCAGGGCAAGCTTCACAATCCCCATCACCAGATTGATCTCCGCCAGTTTGCCGGTGAATTCCTTCCCAAGCCTCAAACTCTCGCCAATGGAAGAAAGCACGGACCGTCGCTCAAGCAGCAACAGAAGGGGCGCAATCTCAAGAGTCCAGCTCAGCAGTGCCCATGCCGTAAAAAATCCCAGAAAAAGAATGATCGCCCAGATCGCGAAGCCCACTAGATCAGGATCGCCGTCGGCGGAGATGTGGGTCGCCGCGGCCCATTGCATGCACCGAAACCAGCTCCAGAAGATTGCCGCCAGCAATGCCAGGAACGCCGCCTGCAACACCATCATCTGCAATGGTCGCAAGGGCAGTCCCGCATTCATACGTCTGAGAACGAGATTTCGCCCCAGGCCGGAGATGACCACCCATGCCAGTGCAGCCGCCGGCACGAGCCACCGCAGTACTTCCAGCGCGGATGGCTGATAGTAGGTGAACACATTCGCAAGCTGAACGACCGCCACCCACGGATTCTGCGTATCGATCGAATTGAAGCCTGAAGACTCGAGTGGGTGCGCAGCCAGGATTTGCAACCCCTGGCTCCAGCAGACAATGAGCAAGGGAACGCCGAAGACCCAGCGCCAACCCACTTCGAATGCGGTAAGTGCCGGCCGTTTTATGACCCAACCCATTTGTCCGACCAGCGACTGAGTTCCGCGCAGAGGGACGGCCCCGCGGGTTGCGGTCATTTCACCACCAGGTTGACTGCCCTGCCCGGAACCACGATGATTTTGGCGATTGTCTTGCCCACTGTACGCAACTGCACCTTTTCGTCGGCGAGCGCCGTCTCCTCGATCGTCTTCGCATCGGCTCCCGCTGCCACGCGCACCAGCGTGACCAGCTTGCCGTTGATCTGCACGGGGATTTCGATCTCGTCTTCCCTTGCCAGGCCGGGATCGCTCTTGGGCCAGGGTGCGCGCAGAATCGCTCCTTCGCCACCAAGTTCCTCCCACAACTCCGCCGCGAGGTACGGGGCGAACGGCGCCAGCAGCAGAACCAGCGTGTGCAGCAATTCCCACATGACTGGCGCGGGAACTTCACCCGCGGTGAGTTGGGCGTCGGCGCCTTGCAGATCATTCACCAATTCCATGATGGCGGCCACGCAGGTATTGAAGTGCCATCGGCCCTCAAAATCGAGCGTAATCTTGGCGATCGTCTGATGAAGTTTACGGAGTAACTTGAGCGACAATCCCGACGGAGCGTCAGCTTTTTGACCGCGCCCAGTTCGCGCCACTTGGGCGTGTTTAGTTACCAGGCGCCAAACGCGGCCGAGGAACCGGCTTACTCCGGCGACGCCGTCCTCCTGCCAATCCAGGTCTCTGTCAGGCGGAGCCGCAAAAAGCGCGTACAATCGCGCCGAGTCGGCCCCGAAGCGAGCTACCATGTCGTCGGGCGAAACTACGTTGCCCTTCGACTTCGACATCTTGGCCCCGTCCTTGATGACCATTCCTTGCGAAAATTGGCGAGACACCGGCTCGTCGTTCTTAACCATCCCCAAATCGCGCATCACCCTGGTCCAGAAGCGCGAGTAGATGAGGTGCAAAATCGCGTGCTCCACGCCGCCGATATACTGGTCAATGGGGAACCAATAATCCGCAATCGCCGGATCAAACGGAGCACTTGAATTCTTCGCGTCGGTATAGCGATAAAAGTACCAGCTCGAATCCACAAATGTGTCCATAGTGTCGGTCTCGCGCTTGGCCGGGCCGCCGCATTTTGGACAGGCGACGTTGACGAACTCCGGCACGCGGGCCAGGGGCGAGCCGCCCTGCTGCGTGATTTCAATGTGTTCCGGCAGCAGGACAGGCAACTGATCGTCGGGAACCGGAACGATACCGTCACGCTCGCAATGAATCATGGGGATGGGCGTACCCCAGTATCGTTGCCGGCTCACCCCCCAGTCCTTCAGGCGAAAAGTGACTTTGGGTTCGCCGAACCCGCCTCGCGTGGCGACCTCCTGAAGCTTCTTCTGGGCAGCTTCGCAACTGAGGCCGCTGAACTCGCCGGAACTTACAAGAACGCCATCCTCTGAGACGAACGGCAGCTCCGCGGACGCATCCTGGCCCGCCGGTCGGATCACTTCGACGATGGGCAGGCAGTACTTGGCGGCAAATTCGAAGTCGCGTTCATCGTGCCCGGGGACACTCATGATGGCGCCGGTGCCGTAATCGGCCAGGATGTAGTTTGCCACCCAGATGGGCACACGCTCGCCGTTATAGGGGTTGATGGCGAAGCGGCCGGTCGCGACCCCGTGTTTCTCGATTGCCCCCAGGTCGCCTGCTTCGCGTGCCCTTTTTTGCTGCTCGATAAGCTCGTCGACCTCAGCCTTCAGTTTTGGATCGGTAGCCGTAAAGACCGCGACTAGCGCGTGCTGCGGCGCAAGCTGAACGCTGGTGGCGCCGAAAATGGTGTCAACACGGGTGGTGAAAACTCGAATGCGCGTCTTTTCTGATCTCTGATCTCTGATCTCTGATCTCTGATCAATTTCTTCAAGAAAGAAATCCACCTCCGTGCCTTCGCTGCGGCCAATCCAGTTGCGCTGCATGGTGCGCACCTTTTCTGGCCAGCCATCCAGTTTGTCCAGGCCGTCCAGCAGTTCCTGGGCGTAGGCGGTGATGCGGAAGAACCACTGAACCAAATCGCGCTGCTCGACCATCGTGTCTTCGTGCCGCCAGCAGCGTCCGTCGATTACCTGCTCGTTGGCCAGAACCGTGGCGCACTCGGGGCACCAGTTGACCTTGCTTTTCTTTCGATATGCCAGGCCCCGCTCGTACATGCGCAGAAAGAACCACTGGTTCCAGCGGTAGTAGTCGGGCAGGCAGGTGGTCACTTCGGTGGCCCAGTCGAAGCCCATGCCCAGGCGCTCAAACTGCCGCTTCATTCCGGCAATGTTGCTCAGTGTCCACTCGCGCGGCGGCGTATGGTTCTTGAGCGCGGCGTTCTCGGCCGGCAATCCGAATGCATCCCAACCCATAGGGTGAAGCACGTTGTAGCCGCGCATCCACATGTAGCGTGCCAGAGCATCGCCGATCGAATAGTTACGGACGTGCCCCATGTGAAGCTGGCCACTCGGATAGGGCAGCATCTCGAGCACGTAATACTTGGGTTTTCCGCTTGTGGCCGGCTCTGCCGCGTACAGTTTGGGGTCCGCGGCCCAGCGCTTTTGCCATTTAGGCTCAATCGTAGCCGGGTCGTATCGCAGTTCTTTTTCTTCCGCCATAAACTTCAAGTGTAAATGGAATGGCGCCTATTCACCGGGAAGGAAGGAGCGGTTCAAACCAATCAGGAATCGGCGGATGCAATTCGATGTCGCGCCCTTCCTCAATCTTTGCAGTCACTCGGTATGGCCGCCCCAGGTCGCTATTGTCATATACGCGGATATTCGCCAGGGAAACCAGAGCCCGTTGAAGATTCGTCAGGATCCGAGGGAACCTCTCGTTCAGCTTGTCCTGTGGCACATCGTGGCCACCCTTGGAGACTCGCATTGCGACCCGCTTGTCTGAGAGCTGCGGAGTTGAGATGCCAACGAAGAGTAACAATGCCGTGTAGCCCGCCTGCTCGGTTTGTCTTAGGAAATTGAGCTTATCACCAACAGGATCGGAAAACACTGTTTCAAAGATAAAGCTCTCACGAAGCGCGACAAGTTGCCGCCTCAAATGATCTGCAGCCTCGGCGGCCTTGTACGGATCGATGCCGAGTCCCTGAGCCAACACATCCGCGCTCACAAACCGCAGCCCGGAATTCTGAAGATAGGTGCGGTAGAAGGAACTCTTCCCTGCCCCATTCGGCCCAGCGAGCGCCACGACAATCGGCCTGCGGGCAAAAATTTGATTCATGACTTTGCGATCGATCTAATTCGAGCTTCCCGCTGTGTTGAATTATGGCCGGCACTCTTGATTGGTTTCGTATATTTATCCGGGCGTGAGACCACTTTTGCAGCGATCTGCCGGCTCGGCATGACCCGGCGTTTTGTCCCGGCTGAACGTGTCGTGATCGGCCTGGAAGCAACGTCTGGCACAAATGTTCGATTCACAAAGTGCCCTGGGGTCCGAGTACCATCTTCATCGATGCGCACAAGTAGATTCGGATTGTCCGGATGTGCCTCATAGTGAGGAAAAGGCTCGCTCGCGAGGTAGGTTTTGAACATCTCCCGCCCCCGGGGAGTGTCAACCACGTCCAATAACTCAGAAAGTGATTTCGAGCCAGACGCCCGAGAAAGCCTAAGAGTTTGCTTGCCATCCAATAGTAGTTCGAGGCTTCGGCCGAGTCTGGCCCAGAACTCGACCTGCCCGGCGATGGACCTCAACTGCGCCTCTCCTGTGATCCGGGCATCGAGGACAAGAGCATCCGAGAGTTTCACTGGCTGACTCATGCTCTAAAGGTAGCATAATGCTACCCAGAGCTTCAACCGTAAAATCATCGCGCCACCAGGCTCCGCAGCACGCGAAAATTCCGTTCCTCGTCCCCGGGTTCGTCTACGGGCGTTTCGGCGATAAATGCGGCGTGATCAAAGCGCTTGTCGTTCAACAGTCTTCTGAACGGCTCCACCCCCATCG
>JBARBP010000101.1:0-1855 GCA_049793195.1 Occallatibacter sp.
CGGCATTGTTTCCTTGATCGACACATAGACTTGCCAGATCGGAGAGGGCGCTCGCAATTCCCCAGCCATCCCGAAGTTGGCGAAACGCCGCCAGGCTCTGCTCGCAGAATGAGTGCGCGGCGGCGAAGTCCGATTTTTCCCGGGCCACATCGCCCTGGTAGTTCAGCGTCCAGGCAACCCCGGCATCGTCTCCGGCCTTGCGGAACATAGTCAGGCACTCATCGTAAAGCGAAGATGCCCGCGCGTAGTCGCCCTGCAACTTCATTACGTTGGCGAGGTTGCTGAGGACACGGGCAAGATCAGCGGCATCGCCGATGTCCTTCCAGAGCGCGACACATCGCTCGAACAGAAGGCATGCAGCGGCGAGGTGGCCACGCTCGCGAGCATTGACCGCCTGGGCGTTCAGTGCGACGGCAACGCCACGGTCATCTTTGAGTTCGAGACAAATCTCAAGACTATTTTCGAATGATTGCTGCGCCGCGGCGTAATCGCCCTGATCGCCCGCGAGAACTGCGGCAGCGAACAACAGACGCGCGCGGAGCTTCGGACGGGCCGCAGATCCTTCCAGCGCCAGAAGCCGGGCGATGGCGTCCCGGCCTTCTTTAAGGTATTCCCGCGTTTCCCAGAAATGAAACAGGGCCGCTCCGAGCCGAAGGCCCCACCCGGCATCCCCAGTCTTGATCAGGTAGTCGAGCGCTGTACGGAAGTTATCGTGCTCAGTCTCAAGACGGTCGAGCCACTCGGGATGAGCTACCGCGTCCTCGGCGCCCTCCTCGGCAAGCACGAGGTAATAAGCGGCGTGGGCGCGGCGAGTCGCTGCTTCATCGTCGCTCTCGGAGAGGCGCTCGAGAGCGTACTCCCGGATGGTGGAGAGCATCATGAAACGAGTCTCCGCATCGACCTGCTCCACCTGCCGCGCCAGACTCTTATCCACCATGGAGGCCATGCCGTCGAGCACGTCGAGTCCGAGATCGCCCTTGGTGTCGCACACGGCTTCCACACCCTCCAGAGTGCAGCCTCCGGTAAACACGGCAAGCCTGCGGAAGAGAGTTTGTTCCGACGCATTGAGCAGACCGTAGCTCCAGTCCACTGTGCTGCGAAGAGTTTGTTGGCGAGTTGGCAAATCGAGTGCGCCGCCGGTCAACAGGTTCAGCCGGCTTTCGAGGCGCGACAGCATGGCCGAAGGCGAGAGCATTTTGATGCGCGCCCCGGCAAGTTCGAGGGCAAGAGGCAGGCCGTCAAGGCGGGCGCAAATGGCCGCCACCGCCGGCGCATTTTCCTTGGTGAGCGCGAATTCGTGCTTTACTGCCTGCGCGCGTTCCACAAACAGCGCGATCGCTGGAAGCCGCGAAAGCGTTTCCAGAGGGGGAATGGATTTGAGGTCGGGCAGCGCCAGCGGTGGAACGGGAAATTCATGTTCGCCGTAGACGTGCAGCGGCGCCTGGCTCGTGACCACCGCCTTCAGTTTTGGGCCAACCGTCAGCAACTGCGCAATCACCGGCGCGGCGACGACGAGATGCTCAAAATTGTCGAGGAGAAGAAGCATCGGCTGGCTCAGCAGACTGAAGTATTCTTTCAAGCTTTCCTGCGGCGACTGACCACCGGTCTCGCTCACCCCCACGGCTTGCGCAATGGCGGAAGCGATCAAACCAGGTTCGCCCACCGCCGACAAGGCGACGAAGCAAACTCCACCAGGAAACTGGCTGGCAATTTCGCCTGCCACCTGAAGCGCGAGTCGTGTCTTTCCGATGCCGCCCGGTCCAGTGAGGGTCACGAGCCGTACATCCACGCGGCCCAAGAGCTGACGGAGAGTAGCCGCTTCTTGTTCACGTCCAATCAATGCACTGCGCTGCAC
>JBARBP010000102.1:0-13117 GCA_049793195.1 Occallatibacter sp.
CATCTTGACCATGGATTCGACGTGGGTGCGCAGCAGCGGGAGCTCAAGGAAGCCTACGTTGTGGCCGGTGAAGTAGAAGCGGCCGGGGCCGGCGATGTGGATGAAGGATGCGGTGGCTGCTGCCAGGGCACGGTGCCACAGGTCAATGAACTCGCGGCAGCGCTGATCGCCGTGCTTTGCGTTCGCGAAGACTTCTTCGGGTTCGAGGTCAAGGAAACGCATCCGCATGGCGCGATAGCCCATGATGCCTTCAAGGTGACCAATTCCGCCGCAGCGGCAATATTTTTCGCTGGGATCGAGGGTGACTGTGATGTGTCCGCATTCCCAGACGCCTTCGACATAGGGCCAGCGGCCGTAACCAATGCCGTTGCCAATCGTCCAGACGCGGGTGAGTTTCTCAAGCCGGCCATGGGTGGCAGCTACGCCGGCGGCGATGGCGTCGGCGTCGTTCGAGATGTGAACTGGAGAGACGATGCCGCGGGCGCTAAGCTCCTTTTGTAAATCGTGGGCAAGACGCATGCCCTTGATCTGGGTAAGGTTCGGTGATTCCTCAACCACGCCCTCGCGGATGATGCCGGGAACCGCAACGCCGATGGCGTCAACTGGATTTGGATCGACTTTGGCCAGATAGGCAATCTGGCCGGCAAGGATCTCAACCAGCTCGCTGGGAGGAAGCGCAGCAAGCGCGTCGGGCTCCGCGCTATCGGTCGGGAAGCGCAGCGGCTTGGCGGTGATGCGATGGTCTTCGAGCCTGCCGGCGACGATATGGTCAGTGATTACGATGCCAATTGCGGTGGTCATGAAAAAGCGCCCTCCGGGCCTTTTGGCTTCTAGTTACTCGTTTCTCTGTTGCGCCGTCCTCATTGCGCGTTAGTTCGATTGGTACCGGTGCAGGCGGCCAAGGCCGTTGAAGGCGGCGACTTTGTAACACTCGGCAAGCGTGGGGTAGTTGAAAACCGCATTGATGAAGTAATCCACCGTGCCGCCGAGGGTCATGACCGCTTGGCCGATATGGACAAGCTCTGTGGCGTCCTCGCCGATGATGTGCACGCCCAGCACTTTGCGGGTATCGCGGTGGAAGATGAGTTTGAGCCGGCCGGTGGTGTCGCCGCGAATCTGGCCGCGCGCCACTTCGCGATAGTAGGCCATGCCGACCTCGTAGGGAACATCTTCGCCGGTCAATTGCTCTTCAGTTTTTCCGATGAAGCTGATCTCGGGAATGGTGTAAATGCCGTAGGGATAAAAGCCGGGATTAGAAGTGGCCGCCTGGTCGTTGAAGGCGCGGGCCGCGGCGATGCGGCCCTGCTCCATGGAAACCGATGCCAGGGCCGGAAAGCCGACTACGTCCCCAGCTGCGAAGATGTGTGGGACCTTGGTTTGGTAATGCTCGTCGACGGCGATACGGCCGCGGTTATCGGCCTCAAGGCCGGCGGCGGCGAGGTTCAGGTCGTCCACATTGCCCTGGCGGCCCACGGCGTAAAGGAGCGCGTCGCCGGAGACCTTCTTCTTGCTTTCAAGATTCGCGACCACAGTGCCGGGGGTCGGCTCTTCGACACTCTCGACCTCTTCGCCGAGGCGCAAGGTGACGCGGGCGTCGCGCAAATGGTAGCTGAGAGCTTCAATGATTTCGCGATCGGCAAATTCGAGCAGCCGGTCGCGCTTCTCAATCAGCGTCACGCGCACGCCGAGAACGGCGAACATGCACGTGTATTCGACGCCGACTACGCCGCCGCCGACGACGATGAGTGTTCGGGGTAATTCGGGAAGGTCGAGAATCTGGTCGCTGTTCACAATGCTGCGGCCGTTCACTGGCACTTTGGGCGAGCAGGCGGGTTTGGTACCCACGGCAAGGACGATATGATCGGCTTCAAGAGTGGTTTCGGTCTGTGGGCCTGCGATGTGCACTTTGTGCGAATCGACAAAGCTGGCGATGCCGTGGAATACGTCGATGCCGTTGCGCGAGAGCTGTGCCTCGGTGACGTCCACTTCAGTCTTGATGACAGCCTGGACGCGGAAGGCCAAGTCAGCCATGGTGATTTTCTCTTTGACTCGATAGTTGATGCCGTAGATGGAGCGGAAGTTGTAGCCGGAGAGGTGGAGCACGGCCTCGCGCATGGTCTTGGAAGGGATTGTCCCAGTATTGACACAGACGCCCCCAACGACGGTGCGGGCCTCGACGACGGCCACGCGCTTGTTCATTTTGGAGGCGGCCACGGCGGCGCGCTGACCGGCGGGCCCGGAGCCAATGACGATCAGGTCATACTTGACGCTCATGCAGATGTGTCTCCCAGAGTTCGAGGCAGATTTGGCGCAGTGGTCATTACCGGGTGCGGCGCTGGCCGTTAATCGGAGGCTATCATAGCGGCGTTGAATGGATGTTGCATTGGGCTGAGGAGAAAAAGACAGCACTTCCGGAAGAAGTCCGGAAGTGCTTGGGAGAGATTGGTTCAGGCGGAGGCCCTGGCGATGGAGCAGTAACCAGATGCCAGGGCCGCTGATCTGGGGGTCGGTCCGCCTGGCTTGATTTCCTGGCTTCTAAAACTCAACACCGTGCCGGCTGCATGGACCGCTGCCGTGCGGGTGGCGCGCTCGAGGTAAACGTTCCTCCGGTCTGCCGGTCTCCTTCAAGGTGGAACTGGCGAATGATGCCGTCCAGGTCGGTGGCAAGCGAGGAGAGATTCTTGAGGGCCTCGACGGCCTGTTCGGCACCTTGCGCAGATTCATTGGAGAGTTGGGAGATCTGGCCTGCGGACTCGGAGATTTCACCCGAGGCCGAGGTTTGCTCGGTGGCTGCCGTAGCGATCAGGTTGATCTGGTGCTCCACCTGTTTGGAGGATTCGATAATGGCCTCCAGGCTGTGGCGCGCACGAGCGGTTTCTTCCATGCCGCTTTCGACGGCGGTGCGGCTCTCGTGCATCACCTGGAGGGTCGCGCGGGTCTCTTCCTGGATGCTGCGGATGGTGCCCGCGATTTCTTCGGTCGCGCTCTTTGTCCGTTCCGCCAGCCGGCGGACCTCACCGGCGACGACAGCAAAGCCGCGTCCATGTTCACCCGCTCGTGCGGCTTCAATGGCTGCGTTCAGGGCCAGCAGATTGGTTTGTTCGCTGATCTCCTGAATTACGTTGACGACCTTGCCAATCTCTTCGGAGCGTTGGGCAAGGGAGGTCATCTTTTCGGAGACGGAGCTGGTAGCGGCGGCAATCTTCTCCATGGTGGCCGCGGTTGCCTGCATCACGGCTCCGCCCTGATCAGCGGTCTCAGCCGACGTGCGGCTGGCTGCGGCGGCATTCTCGGCGTTGTGGCTGATTTCGCCGATGGTGGCGGTCATCTCCTGGGCCGCGGCGGCGATCTGGTTGATCTTGCTGGACTCGGCCTTGGAGTTGCCCGCGCTCTCGACGGCGCGCGCGCTGATTTCGGTGGTCGCAGCGGAGAGGGTTTCCGCGCCGATCGCGACGGACTCAAGGACCGCACGGATGGAGTCAATGCTGGAATTGAAGGCGTCGCCGAGCTGGCCGATTTCATCGGTGCCGCTCACGCGGATGTGTGCCGTCAGGTCCTTGGCCGCCATGGCCTCGAGGGCGTTCTTGAGCCTGGCAATTCGCGGTGCGATTTCGCGGGTGAGGAAGAAGCCGATGATCATGCAGAGCAGGACGTTCAGTACCGTAACGGCCACATTGAACGAGGTCGCACGGCTGCCGAAGCTGGCGATCTGACTTGCGGAGTCGAGTCCTTCCCTGGTCTTCAACTGGAGGTCGTCGTTGGTCGACGCCAAGGCATTTTCCATTGAGGACCTGACGGCATCGGAAAAAAGCAGGTCGAGGGCATCGCCGGCTTTTCCACCCTTCATGAGCATCAGGGCCTGGTCGCTCGACATCTTGTAGGTCTCGAAAGACCCTGTGAACTTCTGGAAGAGTTCGCGCTGCTGCGGGCTGTTGATCAATGGCTCGTAGGCATTGGCCGCGGCATGAAAAGCAACGATGGCGGCGTCGCGTTTTGCACTTTCATCCGGGATGCACGTGGGCGTGGCACAAAGCAGAAGGTGCAGGTCTTCGCGCCTCATGGTGTTAATCGCTTCCCGAGCTTCAGATAGTTGGACTGTCGATGGAAAGGTGTTTTCACTGACTTCGGAGCTTTTTGCCGCGATGCTCCGGAAGGTAACGGAGCTGTAGGTTCCCAGAAGGATACAGAGACAGCAAACGATGCCGAAGGCGAAGACAAACTTTCGGGAGACGGGAAGATTTCGAAGCCACTGCATGCCGGTGACCCTTTCTTGATCGGTTCATTGGTTGTATCGGCAGAACTCGACTCGGCTTGAGAGTTTTCGTTTTCGAGGGAGAGGTGGCGGACTGGAGATTCAGGTTGCCGTCATAGCCGGGTTTCAGATTAGAAAGCTCCAATTCCAAACGTCACTGCCACAACGACCCAATTGATGCAGACATGCGCGGACTGCGCCGAAGCATAAGTCAGACATTCTTGAAGCTTCGTGCCAGCAGGCCCGTCGCATAGCGCGAGCGACGCGCCCTCCGTCGGTCGCGTTGACGTCGAAGTGCGGAATGGACCATTCGGAATCATGGAGGGCTCAATCAATGAACCAGCGAAGGATTATCTCAAAATTGGTGGTGGCGGCAGCTTTAGTTAACGGCCTGGGCGAGGTCTGCTCACAACAATCGTTAAATCAGCGGTTTATCGCGCACAATAGCGAAATGGGCACGCTGCAGCCTGCCTGGATTGTTCCGTTGGTCACTCCCGATCCTCGGCTGATCCAATATGCACGAGCTTCCGTTTCCCACGAGTATACGGAGGCGCGCACGGAGACGGTGAATTATGGCAACGGACGGGGCTTTGGCCTGATCTCCGGAAACCGCTTCGAGTTCGACTACGTTCCACCGGCGTACATACAGCACAATGCAGCGGGGTCGATCGACGGCTTCGGCGATACGTCGACGCTGGTCAAGTACCGGCTTGCGTCGGGAAATGCCAGGCATGGAAACTTCGATGTTGCCGCCATGCTGAGCCACAGCTTTGCAACTGGAACCTACAAGAACGGCGCGTTGACCGATTCATTTGCTCCGACTGTCGCGGGCGGCTATGCATATCGGCGATTCGATGCGATCTCTTCGTTGGGCGCCACCATGCCCACGGGCAAGATTGCCACGCAGGGGCGGTGCATTGCCTGGAATGCGGTGGGGCAGTTTCATGTCTCCAGCCACACTTGGCTCGAGTTGGAGAACAACGCGACGTTCTACTTCAGCGGATCGCACGACGGCAAAATGCAGAACTTTGTTACGCCGGCGGCATTTTATGTACTCCGGCGCAAGGAGTGGAATCCAACTCATCCTTTCCTGATCTTCGATGCGGGGATGCAGATTGCGACATCGGGGTTCCATACATATAACCACAACCTGATTTCGGAGACACGGATCCTTTTCTAGGGCGAAGCTGCCAGTGCAACTGGACGATGCAAAAGTAAACCGAAGGCCCTGAATCGTCGCGGTCTCTTGCGTAAATGGGGGCGAAGCTAGATGCTTGGGGCCGAATTCGACGCTTGAGTCCGATCGGCTTACAGCGGCTTTGACATTTTTATGCCATGGACCTCGACACCAGGAGCGAGCTGCCGCGTGGGACGAAACTCCTCGACGATGCCATTCTCGGCGTAGCCGAAGCGGCGATAGATCGGCAGCAACTCAGGCCGCATGCTGAGGACAATGATGTCAACGGCCTCGCAGCCTGCCGTCTTCAGCTGATCCTCGGCGAATTCGACGAGACGGCGGGCCAGGCCATGGCCCTGATGCACCGGGTCGACAGCGAGCAGACCGAGATATCCGCGGGCGCCGCGCACCTCAATGTAGACGCACCCGAGAAACTTGGCAGGTCCATCTTCCGAGGGTTGGTCTTGCGCAATCAGGATGCGGCCTTTCTGCGTCATGGCCGTCATGCGCTCGTCGTCGATGCGGGTACCCTGAAGGAAGGTCTCGATTGCATAGGCGGCGTTGACCAACTCGATGAGGCGCGGGCGATCAGCTTCCGTTGCCTCCCTGAAGCGGAGTGGCCGATCGGGATTTGCTTGCACGTTATCGCTCACAGCTTTGCGGCATTGCTGCCATATTCATCAAGAATAATTGTTTTTTGCGGGCACCCGAGGGGTTTTCAGGGTTCGATGGTAAACCGTGTTGATTCAGGCGTGGCGATTTCCGCCTGCGCCTGACCGGAAAATGTTTTAGGCTCATATCATGGAGTTCAAGGTAAGCGAGCTGGAGCGGGAACCGATCGATTTTGACCTGGAACTGGCTCCCGGGATGGTCGATCTGGGCCAGGAGGCCACGCAAGTTGGGTTTTTGGCCACGTCCGGGCGGGCTGAGGTGCTGCATGAGCATCGGGGGCCGAGGGATATTGTGGCCGACATCCGGCTGCGGGGGAACTTTGCCGGCAAATTCGAGGTTCCGTGCGCGCGCTGCGTGGAGCCGGTGGAAATCCCCCTGGCGGCCGATTTTGACCTGATTTTCAGGCCCGCCGCGGCCGACGCCGAGGCCACCGAACGCTCGATTACGGCACCGGAAACGGAAATCGGTTATTATTTAAAAGACAGTCTGTTGCTTGAAGATGTGCTGCGGGAGCAGGCGCTTTTGTCCCTTCCGGTCAGGACGTTGTGCAAGCCCGACTGCAAGGGACTTTGTCAGCGCTGCGGTGCAAACCGTAACAGTCAGGCCTGCTCGTGTGAGGAGGGTCCGAACGACCCCCGCTGGGAGGCACTGTCCGGGCTTCGCGGCCGGATCAAGTCCTGAAGGTAACTCCAAGAGATTGAGGGTGTTTCGCCGGGCCGAAGGGCTTTGAAGGCTGCTTGCGGCCTGAAGGTTGAGGAAACGGGCGGGACACGAAAGGAATTGCATCATGCCTAATCCGAAAAGGCGCCACTCGACGCGTCGCACCGCACTCCGCCGCTCCCACGACTTTTTGACCGCGGTGGGCCTCTCCGAGTGCCCCACTTGCCACGAGAAGAAGCTGCCGCACCGCGCCTGCCCCAAGTGCGGCGCCTACAAGGGCCACCAGGTTCTTGACGTTAAGGAAGCAGCCAAGTAGTCTGAGCCCCATGCTCATCGACATCGCTCTTGACGCCGTCGGTTCCGATAAGGCTCCCGAACCGGAGATTCGCGGGGCGATTCTCGCCTGCCGGACTCTACCTGTGCGTGTCCACCTGATTGGGCCCGAGGCAGAGTTGCGTGACGTTCTCGACGAACACCTCGAAAATGAAGATCTGCCCATCGTCATTCACAATGCCTCTGAACGCATTGGCATGGAGGAGAAGGCGGCTCATGCGGTGCGGACAAAACGCGACAGCTCCATACGCGTGGGGCTCAAGCTGGTGCGCGAAGGCAAAGCGGCCGGCTTTGTGACTGCGGGCAACACGGGCGCGGCCATGGCCACGGCCAAAATGGTGTTGGGTGCACTGCCCGGCGTGGACCGACCGGCGCTGGCGACCCCAATGCCGAGTTCGACAGGGAATCCGTGTGTCCTGCTGGATGTGGGCGCAAATGTCGACTGCAAGCCCTACAACCTGGAACAGTTTGCCGTGATGGGTGAAATGTATGCGCGGACCGTGCTCAAGATCAACGAGCCGCGTGTCGGGCTGCTCTCCATCGGCGAAGAAGAGACCAAAGGCAACGACCTCACGCGCGAGGCTTACCCGCTGCTGAAGGCGCTGCCCATCAAGTTCATCGGCAACGTTGAAGGTCGCGACATCTTCAGCGGTCTGGCCGACGTAATTGTCTGCGACGGCTTTGTCGGCAACGTGGCGCTGAAAACCAGCGAGGGTGTTGGCCGCTTCGTGCGCGATGTGCTGCGCGAGTCGCTTACCCGCACGGTGACCGCCCAGGTGGGAGCGCTGCTGTCGCGGCGCGCGTTCAACGACTTCCGACGGCGGCTGGACTATCGGGAGTACGGCGGAGCGCCTCTGCTGGGCGTGCGTGGAGTTTGCATTATTGGGCACGGGTCGTCGAACGATCGCGCCATCTTTAATGGAATTCGCGTGGCTTACGAATTTGCCAAGGGCGGGACCGTCGAACGCATTGAGCGGGAGTTTGCCGGGATGGCAAAACGCGTTGCCGTGCGACCCGAAGCCGGTCGTGACGGCAAAGGCAAAGTGGATGCGACGATCCAATGAGAAGTGGACAGTGATCTGGGATCAGTGGTCGGTGTGCGGTTCATCCGATGAGAACAAAATCTATGCAGCAAACGCTGGTTGATGCGGCCGTAGTGAGCCAGTTAGCCTGTCCCGTCTGTCTAGGCGAATTGCAGCTTTCAAAATCGTGCCTGGATTGCGGACGCTGCGGGCGCAGCTATCCGATTGTGGATGGAATTCCAGTGCTGATTGCGGAACGGGCGTCGGGTCCTGACCCGTGCTGAGATCAGAAATTTTCACTTGGGTTTAAGCCGCTTCTCGAGCGTGGTCCGCTCATCGCCGCAAATAGAACGGCCTCACGATCAACAGGGCTAAGACGATGGCGGCCGCCAAAGCCAGCGCGATGAGGCTGTAGATCAAGACCAGGTTCGGTCCCTGAGGTGGCGCTTCTTCCGGGTCCGGCGAATTGGGCTCCGGATTATTCATATTTGAGCGCGTCGACGGGATTCATCTGCGCGGCGCGGGTTGCGGGAACGGTGCCGAAAACCACACCCACGCCTATGGCCGCCGCCAGCGCGATAATCACCGACCAGGGCGAGATGGGGATCTGGTAGTCGGTAAAAAATCGGATTGACAAGGGTATCGCCATGCCGACGAAAGTGCCCACGAGTCCGCCGGTGAGCGAGATGATGATGGCCTCGGCCAGAAACTGGAGCCGGATCTCGCGGTAGGTGGCCCCCAGAGCCTTGCGGATCCCGATTTCGCGGATGCGCGAGCGCACGTTGGCGAGCATGATGTTCATGATGCCCACGCCGCCTACGGCCAGCGTGACAGCGGCTACCAGCACCAGCACCGCAGTCAGTGCCAGAGCGCTCTGGTTAGCGATGTCCAGCAGTTCCTTCAGTGTTTGTGTCTTGTAGACGGAGTCGCTCCGGTGTCGCGACCTGATGATGCGCTCAATTTCTTTTGCCCCGTCCGGCACGTCGTCCATGGTGCGCATCGAGAAGTAGATCTGGTTCACTCGCTCGGTACCGGTAAAGTAGCGCACCACCGAATAAGGAATCAGAATCGTCTGGTCGGCAATCTCCGACTGGCCAAAGTCGTTCACGCTCATCTTGAAGACGCCGATCACGGTAAACGGAATGCCGCTGATCTCAAAGTTTCGGCCGACGGCTGCATCGTCTCCCCCATACCGTTCCTTGGCGAACAGCTCACTCACTACGGCGGCCTTCTGGTGAGTGACATCGTCGGTATCGTCGAAGAAGCGTCCGGCAGTGACAATGAGGTTGTGGATCAGTTCGTACTCCGGGCTGACACCCAGCACCAGCGTGTCCTTCACCACGCCGCCCCCGAAGCTGATGCGGTCGTGCATGTCCATCACCGGCGAGGAGTACATCACGGTCGGTAATTGCGCATCTACGGCCTTTTCGTCTTCGCGGGTAAGGTAGTCGGTGTAGCGCACCCGCTCGGCATTCGTTGCGCCGCCGCCGGAGTATTCCACCTCCACCGAGTTAGTGCCGAACTTCTGGATCAGCTGCAGAACGTATTGCCTGCCGGTCATGCCGATCGTCACCACCAGGATGACCGAAGCTGTGCCGATGACCATGCCCAGCGCAGTGAGAAAGAAGCGCGTTTTCGCCGCGCGAAAGCTGTCCATGGCGAGCTTGAGAATCTCGCTCAGCAGCATCGTACGCCGGGCGCTCAGCAGTGTCTGCTCGAAGGAAGTAGGTCGGCTATCGACAGTTGGGCTCATTGCTTCGTTCTCAAGAGATGCGCGAATGCGCTGCACGGCTTCCGGAATTGCCGGGCGCAGACCAAACTCGCAGCACCTCTCTAAACATAGCTTACGCCCCACTCGGTGGCGCCAGACAGGCCCCTCTTCTCGCAAGCGGATCTATTAATTCAGGTGCAGAGGCATTCGAATTCGCTTTTCGAGCCCCCGGCATTCATCGGTCAAGGCGTTCCAGAGCAAAGCTGACCGCAATCCCTTGATCTCAAACATTTATGCACCGTCGGAGAATTGTGCGACGTTATGCCTCCCTCATTTATTCTGATTTCGGGAGCAAAGTTGTTGCGTTGGGCCTGAGGGTACTGCTTTTCCGGCCTGCGGCATCAAAGAGCCAGCGACGGACCTAAAAGCCTTATAAGCTGTTTGGAATGAATAGTTTGCGGAAACTATCCTTGCTGAGACGAGCCTGCGGCAAGACCTTCACCGTAACAATTATTAGCGAGAGAACTTATCGGCAGAGACCGCAACCGGGCGGGGGGAGTGGGTGACCGGTCCGTCCAATCCGTTTACCCTTACTTGCGGCGCACAGATTGAGCCAGCGAAAGAGGTGCCATGCGCGCCCTGGTTTATACCGCTCCGCGTCGCCTGATTGTTGAAGACTATCCGCGTCCGCATTTCGCCGCCGGAGAGATAGAGATCGCGGTCACCGCCGCCGGCATTTGCGGTGCGGATATCTCGGGATTCCTGGGCCGCAGCCGTCACCGGACGCCGCCACTGATTCTGGGTCACGAATTGGTGGGCCGTACGCCGCAAGGGCAGCGCGTGGTCGTCGATCCTGTAATCGGTTGCGGGCACTGCGCATATTGCAGGACCGGCCAGAAGAATCTGTGTGCCAGCCTGCGCCTTTTGGGAATGGATCCACTGCCTGGCTGCTTTGCCGAGTTCGTCGCAGTGTCTCAGCCACATGTGTACGAGATTCCGGATGCTCTAAGCGATGCGCAGGCAATCCTCGCTGAGCCGCTGGCCAACATCGTTCATCTGTTTCGGCTGTCCGCGCCCGAGCCGCGGTTTCGCATGGGCATTATCGGCGCAGGGACCATGGGCTCGCTGGCTCTGCAGATGGCGCTGCACCTCGGTGCGAGCGAAGTGCTGATGGAGGATGTGGTGGAGGTGCGGCTTGCGGCGGCAAGACGGATGGGTGCAACACTGGCCGCGAATCCCGAGACTGCAAGCAGCGAGATGAACGACTTTGCCGGGAATGGTCTCGACCTGGTGCTCGATGCATGCGGCGAAGAGAAGGCGCGGCAACGGGCCTTCGACCTTTGCCGGCCGGGAGGAACAATAGTGCTGCTGGGCATGGCGCAGGCACGCACCGAACTTGACCTCGGCCTAAGCATCCGCAAAGAGCACCGCATGCAAATGTCTTTCGGCTATACGACAGAGGATTTCAAGCAATCGCTCGATCTGCTTGTTGGTGGGAAGATCGACCTGAAGGAATGGACCGCGGAGTTGCCGCTCGAAGATGGACAAGCCGCCTTTGAGCGAATGATCGGTTCCCGCGGGGACACGCTCAAGATGGTGCTGCGCGTGCGCTGAGGTCACGGCCGCTCCGGGATGCAGGGGCACGCCGACCCTAAGGACTACTGCACGCTCTTGCCTCTCCCCCTCGAACATTGCAGGGATTCATTATTTTCCCACGTACGAATCTGCACTGGAATTCCTTGCGAGCAGGTGGTCATTCCGACGAAGGGCGCACCTTCAAAATCGATTGCTGCGCCCACAGGAGGCTTTGCGCCCTTGATGAGCAGGCTGTAGAGTTTTGCGCTTTGCGTATCCTTTACCACCAGGCACCCGTCCTCGACTCCGGCCTGAACACACCCCTTCCCTTTTACCTGGTTTGCATCAGGCGGAGGAGCCGCGTCTGCCGCCGCCGCTACGCCGGCAAGGGCCAACAATGCCGCCGCGAACGCGAATACTTTCATGGTGGATCTCCTTTGTTCCCCTTGTAATTTGTGCTTTGACAACTACTCTAGTGCTTTTCCGCGCCGTACGAGAAGAGGAGAATAGCCGAAATGGTTACCTCGGTCAGGTGGGCAAAGCCCAGGATTCAGAGCCGACGGCTTGCAGACTCTTCCAAAGCGCGGCGAAAGATTCGATGGACAAGGCCTCGGCGCGAGTCTGCGGATCGATGGCCACCTGCGTCATTGCCGCGGCCGCGTCCGCGGGTGCGAATCCGGCGGCGCGGAGGTTGTTGGCAAGCGTCTTGCGTTTCTGCGCAAAGGCACTTCGCACGAAGGGAAGAAAGCCGGCTTCCTCGACGCCCAACTCCGTAAAGCGCGGCGCAAACCGCCAGCGGAAGACCGTAGAGTGAACATCGGGCGGCGGCGAGAAGGCTTCCGGCGGCAACGTGAAGAGAGATTCGGCCGGACCGTACATCTGGATCGTGACAGAGAGCAGCCCATAGTCGCGCGAGCCTGGCCGAGCGGTGATGCGATCCGCAACCTCCCGCTGCACCATCAGGACAGCGACATCCAGTGCGGCATGGCTAGTCGCCAACTTCAGCAGGATGGGAGATGTGATGTAGTAGGGCAGGTTGCCCACGACGCACGGTCGCTCGCCCGCGGTGGCGGCAACTTCGGCGAAATTGAATTGGAGCACGTCCTGCTCGGCGACCGTGACTTTCTCCGGTGCAAACTGCGAGCGCAATTGGACGGCGAGTTCGTGGTCCAGCTCAACCGCGACTACGCGGCCCGCTCGTGCGGCCAGCGCTCCCGTAATGGCGCCCGCGCCCGGGCCGATCTCGACGACGGTGCGGCCGGAAAGGTTGCCAAGCGCAGCGACAATTCGCTCCACGGCTTGCGCGTCGTCGAGGAAGTTCTGTCCGAGTTTCGGCTTGGTTGGCATGAACTGTCTAGATGGTAGTTGAACGCGAAAGGGTGGTCGCACGGTTGACAAAATATTTAAATTCTTTCGTTTGCCTTAAGATGCCGGAAAAGCAACAGATAATACGGCTGTTGGTAATGAATTGGCCGAAGCAACACCTCAGCGCGATCGGACGACATTGTCCAGGCCCCAACCTTTTGTTACAATAAACAAGCACATGAACCGCGCAACCCAACGCCGCTCTTGTTGTTGCCTGTCGAACATCTTCGACGGGTGTCCCCGCTAGTCTCTGATCCCAAGCACAATCGATTCAGAAGACGCCCGTAGCTGAAACGCCGGGTTTCGTCTTCATATTGCACCGGCATTCAGCATCCACCCCTGGAAGCAAA
>JBARBP010000103.1:0-20481 GCA_049793195.1 Occallatibacter sp.
GTGTTAAAATCACTTCTCTGGGTGCCGCTAGGAACCCGCAAGAGTCCCCATCAGGCCGTACCCGAAACGCACGCTATGATCCTCTACCTCATGCGCCATGCCAGTGCCGGAGTCTTCCGCGAGAACCCCACTCTCGACGCCAAGCGGGGCCTCGTCAAAGAAGGTAAAGACCAGTGCATGTTGATGGCGCGCATGTTAAGCGCCCTTAAGGTCCAAATAGACGTCATCGTCTCCAGCCCCCTCAAGCGCGCCCTGCAAACCGCCCAGTTCGTCGGCACCGAGCTCGGATACGACGCCAAAGTGGAAATCAGCCCCGCCCTCGCTCCCAGCGCGGACTTTGCCGCCTTCCAGAACATGCTGGTCAAATACTCCAACCGCGAAGGCATGCTGGCCGTCGGCCACAATCCCATCCTGTTTCAGTTTCTCGGTCGCCTCATCACCGGCAATGGCGGCGCAGCCATACGCATGCGCAAGGGCTCAATCGCCCGTGTCGATCTCGAGCACCACCCGCCCCGTCTCCAATGGCTTATTGATCCGCGCACAGCCCGCAACATCTATGGCACTGTTGCAAAAAGCTCCCGCCCAAAGACCTCGCGGAAGTAGTCCGCCTCTTTTCGCAGCGACCACAGCTCCAGCTCCGCGCCCGTCCGCCCCGGCTGAATCTCGAGATATACGCGTTTCGGATACACTTTCACCGCCACCCGCAGCACGTCGCTCGCCCTGTCCTGGTTCAGCGCCACGGCCAGCCGCAGCAGCACCACCGCCCGGTGCACATTCTTGTGCTCCTCGGCGGGAATGTTCCTTAGCGCCCGATCTCCCGGCTGCGGCCGGCTCTTGCCCAGGTACCGCGCAATCGCCGAAACCAGTGTCCGCTGCACCTGTCCATATCCATAAATTTCCGAACTCGACACAATGTATTGTGAGTGCCTGTGATGCCCCTGGTGGTTGATAAACTTCCCCGTGTCGCGCAGCATCGCCGCCGCCGCCAGCCAGCTTTCATACTCCGGCGGCAGCTCGTGCATCGCCTTCAGTTCCCGAAACAACTGCACCGCGTGCGCCCGCACCGGTTCCGCCTGTTTGGGATCCACCCCATATCGCCGCGCTGTCGCCAGCACGCTCTCCCACCGCTCGTGCTCAAACTCCCTGTGCGCAGTGGTCCTTGCGTCCTGCTCCGCCAGCATCTGCGCCAATATCCCGTCCCGCAATCCCAGCGGAGAGTACCGGAACCCCCCCAGCCCAAAGCTATCCAGCAACTCCGCAAACACCTCGGCGCCGGCCACAATAATCTCCGCGCGCCGCGGTCCAATCCCCGGCACCGCCTCCCGCTCCGGCAGCGTCATCTTTGCCAGCAGCTTCGACAGCTTGCGCACCGACCCCGCCGGAACAACGTCCACCGCCGCATTGGCTGTGCGTTTACTTCCGCGTTGATTCGGCGCCTTGTTCAGTCGCACCCCGGCTGCATACGCATCGCTCAACGCCGCCGCTGTCCCTGAAGTCGCAATCACCAGCGGTACTTTCCCCGGTTGCACTTTGCGATGCGCACGCCGCAACTCGCGCTGGATCCATTGCCGCATCCGCCCCAGTCCCTCCGCCGGAGCCGGATCGGAAGGCAAGAAATCCTCCGTAAGCCGCACTGCCCCCAGCGGCACGCTGATCGTCTCCTTGATCCGTTTGTGCTCTGAAAGCGTAATTTCGCAACTGCCGCCGCCCAGGTCAATTAGCAGTACCTTACCGCCAGCCCCCGGTTCCGCGCCCGTAACGCCCAGGTGAATCAGCCGTCCTTCTTCCAGTCCCGAAATAATCTCCAGATTCCAGCCCGTCTCCGCCTTCACCCACGCCTGAAACGCCGCACCGTTGCGCGCGTCGCGCATCGCCGAGGTGGCCACCACGCGAATCTTGTCCACCCCGTGCACCTGCACCGCCCGCTGAAATCGCTTCAGCGCCCGCAGCGTCAGCGCCATCGCCTCGGGAGACACCAGCCCCGACTCGAATACGCTCGCCCCCAGCCGCGTCACCTCCCGATCCTCGGCCAGCGTCTTCAACTGGTGCGCCACAACCTTGGCAATCTTCAACCTGCAGGAGTTCGATCCGATATCGATAGCGGCAAAGGTAGGCATAATTGTGCGCAGAGTTCTCCGGGGAAATAAAAATCAATCTCTCGGCTCAAGATACACGACCGCACCGGTCCCGCGGATTCACGATGAGGGTGAAGGAACTGTGGGAAAACGCGCCAAAATAAGCCGCATCCATCTGTGGCGTCTGAGTATTGATGGCTGTAGCGGAAGGTGGCCACCCCTCCGGGCATTTAAAACCAATCCAGCGAGCTTTGCTGACCACTGTTCTCTGTTCTCTATTCTCTGTTCCCTGCCTTACCCCTTTTCCTCCCGCAGCGTCAAACACGCCTGCAGCATCGCGCGCGCATAGGCAAGGTTATACAGGTAAGACACAAAGTCTCCGCCCAGCCTGTCGTCAATCGCATTCTTCCGCGGATGCTCCGGGAAGACACCGTATTTGTATTTCCTGCGCACCAGCTCCCGCATCACGGCAAACATGTTCACCGTGCCGTTATCGGGAAACACCTCGACATATTTCGTAGAAGGAATTTCGACAATGTCATTGCGGTAATGCACATGGTTGATGCGATCCCGATCGGCCAGGTATTTCAGCACCTCCAGCGGATCCTCACCCAACTCATTCGAAACACCGCAGTCGAACGTCATCCCGTTCGATGGACTGTCAACAATGCTCACCAGCCGTTTCCAGCCGCTGAAGCTGTTCATGATCTGGTGCGTTCCCCGGCTCACCGGTGCCGGCGGATCGTTTGGATGCAGCGCCATTCGCACATTCGCCTTCTCCGCTACCGGAATCACAGCCTTTAGAAAATAAGTAATGTTGCTCCACAGCTCTTCGCTCGTGTGTGGGCCCTCGTCGGGCAAAGGCGCCAGATCCTTCGGGGCTATCCCCATCTCTTCTGCCGACCGGACCTTTGGATACGTCCAGTGATCGTCGGCAGGGTCGGTCATCTGCCGGTTGTAGTCGTAGCCCAGGTAGCCTGTGCCGCCGCGGCCGGGCACGTTGTAATAGCCCTCCGTCAAGCGGTGACCGTAGAAGTTGTATTCCACGATCGGCAGTCCCGCGGCTCCAGCGGCGCGCAGAGAGTCCTGAACCTTCGCGATCTGCTCATCGCGCCCCGGACGCGCATAGATGATGTCTGCAAGCGACGGCAGCATCATGTTGATGACCGTCAAGCCCTCCGCCTGAAAACGGTCCATAATGGCGCGAAGGCCCTCTTGAGTCCAGGGCAGCCGCGGGCCGCCCATCAGGACATAGTCATCGCCAAACTGCTTGTGCATCCGCATCTCTTCAGGTGTCGCATTTGCTGAGACACTTTGTGTCAGCTTGGGCGTGTCCGGTCCTTCGAGAACCGGCCAGGCCACCTTCTTTGTTGCGGTCTTGGATGCTGGGTGCTCGGCAACCACACCTTTACTCACTCCGCTTACCGACAACGCTGTGGCAAGCGAGACGCTTTGTTTTAGAAAGTTTCTACGATTTTCGATGGCTAAAGATCTCTCCTGTTCAAAAAATTATCCGAAGCTTGCACATGATCGCCGGCTGGAAATTGCTTCGCAAACATTGTTGGGACCTTCGCATGGACGTGCGATTCCGCCGCAATCAAACTTGATTCATTTCCAGCGAGTAATCTAGGCCTCTGTAATTCTCGTGGCGATTCTACACCAGCAACGCGCCGTCTTGGCGCAGAGCGTAGTGCGCTTTATCGCAATCCCTTCACCTGGTAGAGATCTGAAAGCAGACGCGTGTATCCGTAAACATAAGACCGGCCGTCCGCGCTCAAAATCACGTGGCCAAGATCGCACAGTCCGATATCGTCCGCGGGGTTCAGCTCTTTGAAGAGCTGTCTTTGTCCCGTCACAATATTCAGTCGATAGATATTTATCGGGAGCTGTTGCCATTTGTTGACGTACATATACTTCGGGTCAGAGGTCCAGGAGAAATTCTCCCCAGGCAACATACCTGGGATCGCGTGCGACTCGCCTCCGTTCACTGGATACAAGCGGTTCTGTCTGCTGGCGACATCGCTGGCCGCAATCCACTTCCCGTCGGGCGAGGGATGGCACCACGAGACTCCCTCCGGAGTGAGGGCGCGCGGTTTGCCGCCGTTGATACTTTGGATGAAACATTGGCTTTCGTGTCCCGCAAACTTTCCGGGGAACACGACCTGCCTTCCGTCGGGCATCCACAAAACAGGGTGGCCGTACTCTTGAATGCCGCCTGCGTCGATATGCCGTGAGGTTCCAGCGCCCGTCGGCAACAGCACAAGTTGAGTGTAGTTAATGGTCGCCGCCACCCATTGGCCGTCGGGGGAAAAGCCGCCCGCCATTCCTTCACCCAAAGCAACGGGCGAGGAGCCATGCAGGTCTCTCACGGCGACAGTGTAGGCCGGGCCTCCCTGTTCACCCTCTTCGTCGAAAACCACCTGGCTGCCGTCGGGAGACAGATCGATGGGAAGCGACCACTCCAGCCACGAAAGATCTCGCTCTCGCGTTGCACCCGGCGTCATGCCCATGATTCCAGCGCGATGCTCGTCTCGAGTGAGCAGCAGCCGGCCGTCCGGCGCGATGTCCTCCAATGTCACTCCGCCAAGCGTTCTGAAACTCAGGCGCAGCTTGCCCAGCATGTCCACCGCGTAAATGCGGCGTTGCAATCCGGCTTCGGTGGCCGAGAACCAAACCTCATTGCCGCGCGGAGACCAGGCCAGGCCTTCTTCGCTCTCCCATCCTGTCGAGAGATTTCTCTTGTGTCCTGCAAGATCGACCACCGAAACGGCGCCACGGTCGTCCTTGTCGTTCGGATGGTCAAGAAACGCAACCTGATCCCCTTTGGGCGAGACGCGGAGGTGGCTGATCCAACCGGTAGTTTCGTAGAGTACGTGGCCAACCGGAAATTCAAGACGCTCCCGCCCCGGCACGTAGCGAGCGATAGCGAGGGTATTTCCATCAGGAGCCCAATCGGCCCAGTCAACATTCTCGGCAATCTGGCGAGGTATCCCTCCGGTAAGAGGAACCTGGCCGAGAGTACCTCGAAGGGTGATCATGAATTCAGGATCGGCCGACTGCACCACCGCCATTTTGCCCGAAGAAGAAACCGCAAGCAGCGCCGTCCCAGACAATCCCAGGTTGCGCGTACCGGAGAAGCTAACATCGGTTGAGTAAATTCCCACCGGTCTGCCATCCCACGCAGCGCTGTAGTAAACGTTGTGTCCATCGGGCCCAAACCTGGCCGTATACACAGTGCCACGCATGATCGATAGCTGCTGAAACGCGGGCGCAAACGGCTTGGCCGTGCGGCGACCGAACAAGACACCGACCGCGAGTAGGACCCCCGCTGCGACAATTGCGAGCAACGTCCGAAGCACCCGTCTGCGGCCCATCTTGCCTGCGGAGGGCGGATTGCCGATCGTCGAAGGCTTCGCCGGCTCCGTTTCAACATGGGTGCTCTCCGGCAAGGCCACGAAACGATAACCGCGGCGTGGAATTGTTTCAATGAACGAAGGATTGTCGGCCGAGTCGCCGAGAGCGGTCCGCAGCTTGCCGACCGCCACGTTCACCGCATGGTCAAAGTCGCCAAAGCTATCGTCCGGCCAAATGCGGGAGCGCAGTTCTTCCCGGGTCACCAGCACACCCGGACGCTCCAGCAGAACCTGCAGTACCTTGAATGGCTGTTCCTGGAGCTTGATGCGGCTTCCCGATTTACGCACCTCTCCGGCGTGGAGATCGGCTTCAAACGATCCAAATTTGATCGTCCCGTTTCCATTCCGCACCTGAGGCACCCCGTCTTTGGGAAACTCCTGCATTCGTCCTCCGCTCCTTTAATGCCATAAAGAACCCTGTGTTTTCAACTATTTTGCCGGGAGAGATTCCTATTCCGGACCTCTCCGCCTTCTCTCCAGGCCCGTAACCAACTCTTGATCTTCAAGCTAGCTCCGGTGAATTGAGGTCTCAGCCGGTGGAAATAAACATGGCTCTCAATGAGGTGGGAGTCATGAGGGGTCGCTACTTCTGGTTCATCGTAGTTTTGACGGGATTGACCGTAGTGGGTCAACCCGCAACGTGGGCATATCGGGCGTCGGACCGGCCCGCGAAAACCAGTGTCGAATTCCAACTGTATCGAGATTACCTGATCGTCGTCCAGGGATCGGTCGGCCCGCTCAAGGGTCTCAACTTTCTGTTGGACACCGGGGCAACCACCACCGTCCTGGATCCGCAACTCGCGCGGAAGCTTCACCTCGATACCGCACCCACCGATGTCGCGGTTCTCAGCGGTAGCGTAAAGGGCGGAATCGCAACCGCGCCGAGCCTGCAGTTCGGGCCTGTCCGGAAAGACAACGTCCGTGTGCTCGTCGAGAACCTTTCCTTCATCCAGAATGCACTCCCCTTCCAGATCGACGCCATTGTGGGTCTCGACGTGTTGGGGCAGAGCACCTTTGTCATCGACTACTCATCGCGGGAAATCCGCTTCGGTCCCGTTCGCGCCATGCCGGATTCAATTCCGTTGCAATTCAAGAATGGACTGGCCTTTGTGGATGCCGTGGTCAATCACACCACGGTTCGTCTGCTTGTGGACTCTGCAGCCCCATCGCTGGTGATCTTCGACGAATTGCCAAATCCAGAATCTGGCCTGAAAGGCGAACAACCCTCGCCCAAGAGGATCGGCGACTACGACCGCAAGCGAGTCCAGCAGTTCAGCCTCAGGCTTGGCAATGTCGAGTTCGGCCAGGAGTCGGCATTTGTCGTCCCCAACCTGAGGGATCCAGGCCACGACTTCGACGGCTTGATGAGTCCGGCGGCACTTGGCATCTCAAGAATAGCCGTCGACCTCAATCAAAGAACCCTCGCATTCGAACGACAGTAAATCCCTCGCGACCCGCTGAACTCATGCTGTAAAGGATGTCCTGATAACAGGGTGCAAACCATGTCATGGAACTTGACAGTTTCACCGCGATGAGTTGGATCCGAGAGTGTTCCCGCCCAGATAGTAAGTGTCGGTGCCCCATCCTCCCGAGAGAAGCCGAATGCCTGCCCTGAGCTCAGTCGAAGGGGACCTGCTACTTGCAATTCTCGCAAAAGGGCGGAACCGCATGACCCTCAACCGGCCCCGTCACCCAGATTTTGCGCCGCCCTTCGGCCAGTCCGCATCTCTTTTTTTGACAGGAGATATTCCCCCAATGTCCAAAGCTATCCGTTTTGATCGGCTCGGTGGTCCCGAAGTCCTTCATTTCGAAGATCTGCCCGATCGCCAGCCCGGTCCTCAAGAAGTTCTGCTCAAGGTCGAAGCAGTCGGCCTCAACCGGGCCGAAAGCATGTACTATCACGGCCACTACATTGAGAAAACGAACTTGCCTTCCGGTCTCGGATACGAGGCCCTCGGCAAGGTCATCGCCGTCGGTCCCGAGGTCGATCCCGCTCTCATCGGCAAGCGCTTCGGCACCATTCCGGGGTTTTCCATGAACCAGTATCCGACGCTTGCGGAAGAGGCAATCGTTCCTGCCAGCGCCCTCGCAGCCGTTCCAGAGTCGTTCTCCGCGGTCGAGGGCGCCGCAGTGTGGATGCAGTACTGCACCGCCTATGGCGCGCTCGTGCCTTTCGGCAAAGTGGCTGCCGGCGACTTCGTCATCATCACCGCTGCCAGTTCGTCCGTTGGGATCGCGGCCATCCAGATCGTCAAGGCACAGGGCGGTATCTCCATCGCGACAACCCGTACCTCCGCGAAAAAGGATCAGCTCAAAGCCCTCGGCGCCGACTACGTCATCGTCACGGAACAGGAGGATCTGGTGGCCCGGGTGAAGTCGATCACCGGCGGCAAAGGCGCGCGCATCGTCTTCGATCCGGTCGGCGGCGACTACATCAGCACGCTCGCGCAGGCCACGGCCAATGGCGGCACCATCTTCCTGTACGGCATGCTCTCAGGCAAACCCACGCCCTTCCCCATGGCCGTCTTCGGCCGCACCATCGGCATGTTCGGCTACACCTTCAGCGAACTGCGTGGCACCCCGGAGTGGGAAACCATGAAGAAGTACATCTACGATCACCTGGCCGATGGATCCTTCAAGCCCGAGATCGCCCGCACCTTCCCCTTCGATCAAACCGTAGAAGCCTACAGATACCTCGAAAGCAATCAGCAGATAGGCAAGGTCGTCATCACCCTCTAGACCTTCGCTTGCGACTCCTCCGCTCAATTACGCGGGGGAGGAGCTTTCGTCTTATGCGAACAGAACCCGCCCGTCAAAAGCATGTTTCAAAAACCCGCTTTCTGTCAGCGCACGACTTTAGTTGGGCCGCAACAGCCGCAAAATCAACGACGGGCTTTAGCCCCCGAGGGACGGTTTTTTCAGGGATTCTAATTTCATCTCGGACTATAGGTGAACTTGATAAGCTCGGGTGGCGTATCATGACGCGGTCTCATCGCGCAAGCGTGGGATAGCAACAACCCGGACCCGCAATTTCTGACGGCAGTTCACCGCTCTCTAACTGAATCCCAGCACAGGATGCGGAACGTAGGCCGCTTCCAGCGCAGCAATCTCTTCCGCGGTCAGCTTCACGCTCAGCGCGGCCACCGCATCTTCGAGATGATGCGCCTTGCTTGCGCCGACGATGGGCGCAGTCACAGCCGATTTCGAGAGCAGCCACGCCAGCGCAAGCTGTGCGCGCGGAATTCCCCGCTGTTCGGAGAGTTTGCCGAGCGCATCCACAACCTTGCGGTCGGCTTCTTCCGTCTGCGAATACATCTTGTTGCCGAAAAAGTCTGTCTCGGCGCGCTTGGTGGTTTCGCTCTGCCATGCGCGGGTCAGGCGTCCGCGGGCAAGCGGGCTCCAGGGAATCACGGCGATGCCTTCCGACTGGCAGAGGCCGATCATCTCGCGCTCCTCTTCGCGATAGAGAAGGTTGTAGTGGTTCTGCATGGAGACGAAGCGCGTCCAGCCATTGAGGCGCGAGACATAAAGCGCCTTGGCGAACTGCCACGCATACATCGACGATGCGCCGATGTAGCGGACCTTGCCCGCCTTGACAACATCGTGGAGAGCCTCGAGCGTTTCTTCAATCGGCGTCTCGTAATCCCAGCGATGGATCTGATAGAGGTCAACGTAGTCGGTCTGCAGGCGCTGCAGGCTCTGCTCGAGTTCGAATAGGATCGCTTTGCGGGAGAGCCCGCCGCCGTTGGGCTCCTCACGCATGGGGCCGAAGACCTTGGTGGCCAGGACAATGGATTCGCGGCGCACGTTGGCCTTCAAAAAGCGGCCGACAACGATTTCGCTGTCGCCGCGGGAGTAGACGTTGGCAGTGTCCCAGAAATTAATCCCGAAATCGAGAGCCTGGCGGAAAAACGGCTGGCTGTCGGCTTCGTTCAGAGCCCATGGCTGGCGGCCGGGCATCGGTGTGCCCGTCGCAGGGGAGCCATAAGTCATGCAGCCGAGACAAATGCGGGAGACTTTGAGCCCGGTTTTTCCAAAATTCACATAGTCCATGCGGTCACTCCTGTATTAAGGTAGGTCGTCGTTCCCGAATTCAGTTTAGTGCCAAGGGGGGGACCTGTTGCTTTCCTAACCCCTTTGTTGTATGCGCGAAGCAACATTTGGCAGGGCAAGGCGGTCTAACATTAAGAATGCGGGCGGCACTCGAGCAAGGTAAGTCGAAGAATTGCTGGAGAAAGGGATCGAAAGCCCTGATCGACTTTCCACACCAGGCGACAAAACATCGAGCGCGCGAATCGGTTCGCGTGAACCATGGGCTGCGCTCAATCAGTCGAAAGAGTCTTGTTGGGCGGGCTCTGGCGATTGTGCTGGTTCCGGCGCTGGGTGTGCTGGCGGGTTGCGGCGGCGGTAGTGTAGCGGCGAACTCGTCGAACGGAACCTTTTCAATCTCACCAGGCACCGGGACCATCGACACCAATTGCACCGGCTGCAACGCGACCAATTCATCCGGCGCGTCGGTGGAGCACTTTATTGCCACGCTCGCCAGCGGCAGTGCAGCGGCAGTTACGTGGACGGTCAGCGGCGGGGATGCGAACAGTGGAGCGGGAACGATTAATGCCAGCGGCCAATATACACCGCCCAGTTATCTCACCGCTGACCATGTTTCTGTTACCGTGACAGCGACGCTGAGTCCGGGCACAACGGCGACCGCATCGCTGACGGTGACGCCAGGCTTTTTGCAGCCGCTGACGCCGGAGAACGCAGCACTGGGCGCCAACGGAACTCTTACAATCACAGGCTTCCTGGCTGAAGCCGGGGGAACCACGGGGATCAGCTACGCGCTGTCGAGCACGGCGAGCGGGTCGAGCGGTGGACAGGGCTCGCTGGGTTCGCCCAACTGCACGCGCGGCGCCACAACGTTTACCTTCTGCACTGTTAGCTACACGGCCCCCGCGACCGTCTCCTCAACTGCCGGCACCTGGGTCGTGGCGACGGTCGGCACTTCGCCGTCGAGAACAACCAGCGAGCTTCTGCTGAATACCGCAGGCGTGTCGAGCGATCCCGCGAGTCACGAGACACAACTGGCAACGCCGGTTTCACTGGGCAGTTCGGGCGGGAACAACAACGACTACGACACCAGCAACAACCAGATTCAGGATTGCTGCGGCGGGACGCTTGGGTCGCTCATTCAGAACGGCAGTGGCACGCAATATCTGCTCAGCAACAACCATGTCATGGCGCGCAGCGACCAGGCCGCCTTGGGCGAGACCATCGTACAGCCGGGCTTGATCGACGACAACTGCACACCGTTTGGCCAGACCGGCGCTGCAGTTACGCCGGTGGGCACCCTCACCGGTTTTCTTTCGCTCAAATCGGCCACCACCAATGCGGACGCGGCGATCGCGCAGGTGAACGCGGGCGCCGTGAACACTAGCGGAAACATCCTGGAGCTGGGCGCGCTGTCGAATGGCACGCTGGCCGCCGCTCCGCCGGGGACTTCTTCAACCGGCGGCAAGGGCGAGAGCGCTTCGCTGAATATGAGCGTAGCCAAGAGTGGACGCACGACGGGTCTTACCTGCGCCAGCATTTCGGCGGTGAACCTCGACGTGAGCGTGTCGTACTACACGGATTGCGCCGAAACCAAGCCCTACCTGACCAAGACCTACACCAATCAGATCGCGATTAGCGGCAACCAGTTTAGTGATGCGGGCGACTCGGGGTCTTTGGTTGTCGATAGCGCGACCGCCGAGCCGGTGGGGTTGTTCTTTGCGGGTGGCGCGGACTCTTCGGGCGTGAGCGAGGGCGTGGCGAATCCCGTTGGTGACGTGCTGAGCGAGTTGAGCACGCAGGTCGGTAGTGGAACTTCGTATTCGTTTGTGGGCACAACGGACCATGCCGTCAGCTGCCTGAACTACGGCAACAGCACGGTACAGGCGGCGCAGGCGCGGACGCTCACCGACGCGGAGACGGCGCGGGCACAGGGTGCGCTTGGCCAGGCGCGGATGCTCGTGAATCCGGCAGTGGGCATTCTCGGCGTGGCCATGGGCAAAAGCAGCGATCATCCCGGCGAGGCCGCGGTGATTCTCTACGTTGACCAGAACATGAGCGTGAATGCGCCGGCGACGGTAAGCGGGGTGCGCACGCTGGTGGTTCCCACAACCGCACGCGCTGTCGCACTGGGGTCGGCGCCCCAGACGGCTTTTGAAGCGAACGCGCCGGCGCTGGCAGGCACTGTCCTGAGCCAGGCCGTGGCAGCCAAACAGCAGCTTGCACAGAGCCTGATGCAGCAGAATTCGGCGTTCTTCGGAGTGGGCGTGGGACAGAGCCTCGACAATCCCAAAGAAGCCGCGCTGGTGATCTATGTCGATCGCAGGATGGTCCCGGCACAACTGCCTGCCACGGTAAACGGAATGCGCGCGCGCTACATCGTCATGGACCGGCTGCACGTGACGCGGTCGTATTTAACCGCGGTGCAGTCGAGAGGGCATTGCATGGCCAAGCCGGCGCCTGTAGCCTACGATCCGTTGAAGCTGATCAATGCGCGAAATCTGAATCTGCGCTGAAGAGGTCATCCTGTCCCGCTCCGGCCGCATGAAGACGCGGTGCGCGGTCCAGAGGGCTCCCAGTCGGGACGTCCGGCGACATTGAAGAAACGGCAGCTTCCCAGTGAGCGGCCGCTCACCTGAAACCCTTCCGCAAAAACCTCTGAAATAGAATCGAAACTGAATTTGCTCTAAGATCATGGGATGAGTTACGAGAATATCTGCTTCGCAGCGGAAGGCAACATTGCTCTCATCACCCTGAACCGGCCGCAACGCCGCAACTCCCTCTCGCTCGCGCTCATGCAGGAGTTGATTGAATGCCTGAGTGAGATTGGGAGCCGGCGCGATCTGCGCGCGGTCATTCTGGCCGCAACCGGGAGCGTCTTTTCCGCGGGCCACGACCTCTCGGAGATGGTTGGCCGCGAAAGTAGCGAATACCGGAAATTGTTCGACGTCTGCACGGAGTTGATGGAGAAGCTGCAATCGATTCCGCAGCCTGTGATCGCCGAGGTGCAAGGTATCGCCACAGCCGCCGGGTGCCAACTGGTCGCCACCTGCGACTTGGCCATCGCTTCCGAAGATGCCGCATTCGCGACGCCCGGAGTCAGGATCGGGCTCTTCTGCACCACCCCCATGGTGGCTCTCAGTCGCGCCATTGGGCGCAAGCGCGCCCTCGAGATGCTGCTCACGGGTGAGCCGATTGATGCGCGCAAGGCGGTCGATTGGGGCCTTGTAAATCGGGTTGTTCTCGCGGACAGGTTGCGCGCGGAATCGCTGCAGCTTGCCCGCCGCATCGCCGAAGCGAGCATCCATGTCGTGGCGCTGGGCAAGCAGGCGTTCTATAAGCAGATCGATCTCGATCAGCCGAAAGCCTATGCCTATGCCAAAGAAGTGATGAGCATGAACGCCCTCGCTCACGACGCGCAGGAAGGCATCTCCTCCTTCCTCGAGAAGCGCGCTCCCTGCTGGACCGGGCAATGAGCAACGCGGCCATCGGCAAATCGTGCGAGAATTGCTCAGCGATTCATTCTTAGCCACTCTCTTCGGCATTTTATTGAATCTCTCCCCAGTGGAAGGGCAGCCCGCATGTCCAATAGGATCGCTTGCGCTCCCGCACAAACCATCTCCTCGGAACAGGCCGCGGCCTTCGTCCGGTCTGGCATGTGGCTCGACTACGGCGCGGCGCTGTGCCAGCCCGACGTATTCGATAAGGCGCTCGCCGCCCGCGGAGAGTCGCTCGAAGACGTAAAGATCCGCTCCTGCCTCTCGATGAGGCCGCGGGCGGTGGCGGAGGGCGATTCGGAAAGAGATCGCTTCTTCCTGTTCAGTTGGCACTTTTCCGGCTATGACCGCAAGAGACACGACGCCGGCCGCTGCAACTACATGCCCCTCAACCTGGGCGAGGTGCCCGACTACTACCGCCGCTTTCTCGCCCCTGTGGACATCGCCATTCTCAAGACCTGTCCGATGGACGAAAATGGCTACTTCAACTTCAGTGCCGCCAGTCTCTGGCATCGCGCGGTCGTTGAAAGCGCAAAGATGGTCGTCGTTGAAGTGAGCCAGGGCCAGCCGTATGTCTACGGGGATCAGAACGGCGTTCATGTCAGCGAGGTGGATTACATCGTCGAAGGCGATCACGAACCGGTGCCGGAGCTGCCGAATCCGCAGCCAACTGAAGTCGATAGCGCCGTTGCACGCCTCATCGCCGCCGAAATCGAGGATGGCGCCTGCCTGCAGATCGGCATCGGCGGCATGCCCAACGCGGTGTGCACGCTGCTGCTCGAAAGCGGCGTCCGCGACCTTGGCGTGCATACTGAAATGCTGACCGACGGCATTGCGGAGCTTTATAAAACGGGCCGCATCACGGGTTCCAGAAAAACCCTCGATCCCGGCAAAATCGTCTACACCTTTGCGCTCGGCTCCAGCGCTCTGTATGCGCTGGCCCACCGCAACTCCGACCTCTGCTGCAACCAGGTGGACTACACCAACTCGCCGCACATCATCATGCGCAACGACCGTGTAGTCTCCATCAACAACACGACGCAGATCGACCTGCAGGGCCAGGCCGCCTCTGAGTCCGACGGTCACCGCCATATCAGCGGCACGGGTGGACAACTCCAATTCGTGCGCGGCGCCTATGCATCCAAGGGTGGCAAGTCCTTCATCTGTCTCTCATCCACCTACTGCAAGCAGGGCGAGCCCCGCAGCCGCATCGTCCTCAACCTGACGCCCGGCAACATCGTCACCACGCCGCGCTCCGACGTGATGTATGTCGTCACCGAATACGGCATAGTCAACCTGAAGGGAAAATCAGTAGCCGAGCGCGCCAAGGCGCTCATCTCCATCGCTCATCCCGACTTCCGCGAGTGCCTTGAGCGCCAGGCCTACGAGAATCGCCTGATTCTGCGGGGCGTCTCGTTCTGAGAAGAGCCCGCCAGGAATCCGCTTTCACAGCTCTAGCCCACGATTCTCTCATGGCCGAGCAAGCGGCGGAGATACACAACCTGGCCCACATGATAAGTCTCGTGCATGGCAAGAAAGCTGACCATGCCGCCCACGGTCCCGTCCAGACTCGGCGACTGCGATGACGTGGCGGCGGCCATTGCCTCCGCGGGAACTGCTTCCAGCGCGGGCGGCATGCTGGCGGAGAGTTCCTTCCAGGCGGCCAGCACTTCGTCGCTCGATGGATACTGCGACGCATCTTCAGGCTTGGAGCCGCGCTCGAAATGCGTCAGCCAGGGAGCGCTCCATGAAACGCCGAGAAACTTGAGCGCCATCGAACGCGCCCACACAATGTGGCCCAGAATCCACAGAGCGCTGTTCGACGTTTCCTGCGGCCGCTGGGTCCATTGCTCGCCCGACAGCCCATCGATGGCCTTGGCGAGCATTACTTCATTGCGCTTGTAGATGTGGGCGGTAGTTACAAGCTCGGGGGCGACGGGCATGGCAGCTCTCCTGGGGCCGGAATCTCAGCTCGGACCACAGTTCTAAGGTACACCGTACCCGAGTGTGCCCGGCGGCCCACGCATTAAGTCGTCCCACCCTTTAGACCGCGCCTAAGCAGCGATCAAATCCTTGTTGATCTCCACCCCCAGCCCCGGACCTTGCGGCAAGTTGAGATAGCCTTCCTTGTCCACCAGCGGGGGATTCGCCATCACCGTGAACCCATTGGTATACGCGGCCACCGGCGGGTCGTGCAGAATCTCAATCCAGGGCGCGTGCGGCCACGAGGCGATGGCGTGAAGCTGTGCGATGGTGCCCAGGTTGCCTCCGCCGTGATGGGGAATCAATCTCTTGTGATGTGCCTGGGCCAGAGCCGCGATCTCGCGAAAGCCCGTGACGCCGTCCGCCACCAGAATATCGGGTTGCAAAATGCTGAAGACATTCTGTTCCAGCATCCACCGGTATTCGTGTACGCCGCGATTGTTCTCGCCCCCGGCGATGGGAATGCTCACCAGCCGCGTCAACTCGGCCAGTTCGTCATACGAGTAGCGCAGCCGCGGTTCTTCCAGCCACACGCAGTTCAGGCGCTCCAGTTCCCGTGCCGTCTCCAGCGCGCGCCTAAAGTCCCACATCACTCCCGGCTGCCACGTGCCAAACGACTGCGCCTGGTTGGCGTCCACCATAATGTCCATGTCGTCGCCCACCGCTTTGCGCACCGCTTCCACCAGTTGCACGTCTTCCTTCAATGTCGCGTAATGCGCCCGCAGCTTGATCGCCTTCCAGCCCTGCGACTTGAGCTCGACCGCCATGCGCACCCTCTCCTCCGGAGTCGAAAGCAGGATCATGCTGGCATAGGCCGGTACCCGATCCTTGGCCGCGCCCCAGAGTTTGTAGAGAGGTTGGCCCGTGGCTTTGCCCACCAGGTCCCACAGCGCAATCTCCAGTGCCGAAATTGTGCGCGGGCTTCCACCCACGTAGTAGCGGAGCGGACCGGCCAGTTGCTCGATATTGAACGGGTCCTTGCCCACAAGCTGGGCCTTTGCCGACTCCAGCGAGGCTGGTTCCATCCCCGGCCCAATGCCCGACAGTCCCTGGTCGGTTTCGATCTGGATCACCGACCCGCCGCCGATCCGCTGGGTCGTCGGCGATCCCGGATTCCACGCCGCTTCCATCTTGCCGGTTTCGCGAATCACCTTCAGGTTCACGATCCGGATATCGGTGATTTTGAGCTGCACCCCAGTGTGCAACTGCGCCACCAGCGACGGCAACTTCGGCATCAAAACGGCAAGCGGTGCGGACTTCAGAAAATCTCTTCGTTCCATGGGCGACCTCCCGCGAGAGTATAACGCCCTGCATTGGACATAATCTAGCGACTATTCTGGCGGGCTACCCGCCCCAATCATAAGCGCCAAGATGAACTCCTTTTTAGGACCCCCCTTGACCGGGGATTCGATTTCTGGACAGTGCTTCCGAATTGCCGACCAGGCACCATCGCGCTCCCGGACCCTTCGGCGTTTTCGGGGAGTAACCCCGGAATTGCGCAGAATCGGCTGTCAATCAGCGCATTGCCCTGAATTCATCATTTAGCAAACAAACCTGGAATGTGAACCTTGACAACCGATAGTCGAATGTCTACCATCAATTTTTATCGAGTGTCGGATGTCTACCATGGATAAGAATATCCAGCACCGTGCGAACGTACTCCAGGGAACCCTGGACATGCTCATTCTGCGAACACTGGTTTACGGCGCAGCTCATGGTCGTGAAATTGGCAAGCATATTCAGCGGACCACCAATGACTTCCTTCAAATGCAGCATGGCTCTCTCTACCCTGCGCTACACCGTCTGGAAGCAAAGGGATGGGTTGTTTCCAAATGGGAGACGGCTCCTGATCGCAATCGGGAATTCAAGTATTACCGGCTCACGGAAAAGGGCAGAAAACAACTTGTGGTCGAAGAATCGCAGTGGAAGCAGATGGCCGAAGCTGTGGCGCGCGTAATGTGGCCCGTCGGTGAGGAGAGCTGAGATGAGATGGTGGCAGATCAGGAAGCGGGATGCAGACCTAGAGCGGGAACTAAACTCTGACCTCGAACTAGAAATGGAAGAGCAGCGGGAACGCGGCTTATCACCGGAAGAAGCCCGCCTCGCCGCCCTGCGTGTCTTCGGCAATCCGACACTTATTCGCGAGCAAAGTCATCTCGCCTGGGGTCTGGAATGGCTCGAAAGCTTCCTCAAGGATGTCGCCTACGGAATGCGCTCCCTGTTCCGCAGTCCCGCCCTCGCCGCCGTAGCCCTGCTCTCGCTCGGCCTCGGCATCGGCGCCAACACTGCCATCTTCAGCTTTCTCGACGCTGTCCTGCTCCGCAACCTGCCCGTCCAGCAGCCCTCGCAACTCGTCCTTCTCGGCTACGGTGCCTGGAGCGGCATCTCCGACCAATGGGCAGCCACCGAGCTCTATTCCTATCCCTTCTACCGCGAGCTGCAGAAAGACAACTCCGTCTTCAGCCAGACAGCTTCCATCTTCAGCATGGTGAACAACGTCCACGGCACCCTCGACGGCCGCGACAAGACTGAGCCCATGGATGTCCAGGCTGTCTCCGGCACCTATTTCCCCATGCTTGGCGTCCCTGCCCTCATCGGGCGCACCCTCACCGATGATGACGACCGCACTGAAGGCAATCATCCTGTCGCCGTCATCAGCTACGCCTGGTGGACCAGCAATCTCGCCCGCGATCCTAACGTCCTCAAACGCACACTCAAGCTCGGCAACACCACATTCGATATCGTTGGCGTCGCTCCTCAGGAATTCTTCGGCACCACCGTCGGTCAGGCGCCGGACATCTGGGTCCCCATGTCCATGATCGCCAACGTCCCGCCCAACTGGCAGAGCTATTCTGGCAAACGTGACGAGTCCCTTTACATCATTGGCCGCCTCAAGCCTGGCGTCACCGTCGCCCAGGCAACGTCAAACATCAACCTCGTTTTCCAGCAGATATGGCTCAGCTATCGCGATGAGCACGTCACACAAAAAGACCTCGCCGATCTCCAGAAAACTCAAGTCCCTCTCACTCGCATGGATAAAGGACTCTCCGGTCTCCGCGTCCAGTACTCACAGCCCTTGAAAGTCCTCATGGCGCTCACCGGCATCGTCCTCCTGATTGCCTGTGCCAATATCGCCAACCTCCTCCTCGCCCGTTCCACCGCTCGTGCTCGTGAATTCGCCGTCCGTCAGGCCCTCGGCGCGAAGCGTTCTCGTCTTGTCCGCCAGCTCCTCACAGAATCTCTCCTCCTCGCAGCCGTCGGCGGAATATTCGGTATCACTCTTGCGAATTTCGCCGACCGCATCCTCCTCCACATGGTCTCCACGGGTTTCAATACACTTCCCCTCGATGTCTCCATCCACACGCACGTCCTGCTCTTCACCATCGTGGTCACCGCCGTCACCGCTCTTCTCTTCGGCACCCTCCCCGCACTCCGCGCCACCAAACTCGAACTCACCGACGCGCTCAAAGACGGCCGCAGCGCCAACAGCGGCTCCGCAAAAACTCCGCTCGCCAAAGGGCTCATCATCACCCAGGTCGCTTTCTCGCTCGTCCTCCTCGTCGGCGCCGCTCTCTTCGTCCATAGCCTCATCAACCTCAACAATGTCGACCTTGGCTTCAACAAGCAGAACGTCCTCCAGCTGAATCTTGACCCCAGCTCCATCGGCTACAAAGACTCCGAACCCCGCCTCACCGCCCTTTACCAGCAAATCGAGCAGCGCGTCGCCGCCATCCGCGGCGTCACCTCCGCCAGCTTCGCCTCCTTCACCTTCGATCAGGGCAGCTGGAACGGCACAGACATCATCCCCGGCATCGACCCAGCCGTCTCCAGCAATATAAAGCACAACGTCGTCGGCGCCGATTATTTCAAGACCATGCAAATTCCCCTCATCGCCGGCCGCAACTTCGGCCCGCAGGACACAGCCAAATCGCAGAAAGTCGCCATCGTCAGCGAACGCTTCGCCAAAACCTTCTTCCCCAACTCCGATCCCATCGGCCGCGACTACACCATCGGCGACCCCAAAGGCCCCTGGAAGATGCAGATCATCGGCATCGCCAAAGATGTAAAGTTTGAGCAACTCAACGAGCCCGCTCAAACGCTCGACTACGTCTTCTACCCGCAGCGCTCGCAGTACCTGGGTGATCTCGTCGTCCGCTACGACGGCAGCTCCGCCATCGTCTCCCCCGCCGTCCAGAACGCCATCCACTCCATCGACAGCGCCCTCCCTATCACCCGCGTCTCCTCACTCGACGAACAGGTCACCAGTTCCATTACCCAGCAACGCACCGTCGCTCAGCTCTCCACCTTCTTCGGCCTGCTCGCCGTCTTCCTCACCTGCATCGGCATCTACGGTTTGATGTCCTACATGGTCTCCCGCCGCACCAACGAGATTGGCATCCGCATGGCCCTCGGCGCCGAACGCTCCAACGTCAGCTGGCTCATCATGCGCGAGATCATCCTCCTCGTTGCCATCGGCGTCGTCATCGGCGTCCCTGTCGCCCTCGCCGGCTCCCGCCTCGTCACCCACATGCTTTTTGGGATTCAAGGCACAGACACCATCACCCTCATCGCCTCTGTCACCGCCCTGCTCTTCGTCGGCCTCATCTCCGGCTACCTACCCGCCCGCCGTGCCTCGCAAGTAGATCCCATGATCGCCCTCCGCTACGAATGACGCACTGTCTTGCGCTGGCCACTGTCGGTCTCTTTAGCGTCGTCTCCTAAACGGTCGATCAATGGAACGGTGAGATCGGCATGCGCATAGTGCTTGGAGCTCAACGAAGCCACTCGGCATCGTCTACAACTCTGGTAAATTTTCCACAGTTGAAGCAGCGGAGCCTGATCATTCATGGATCCCGTTGCAGCGCAAGTCGTCGAACGGAATAGAGTCTGGAATTAGCCCGCTAATCGCCCATGCCACCCGGAATGCCTTCGGATTCACGCAAAATCGCCAAGGCATTCAGAGACTCCGATTACTCCTCGTATGTCGGCATTGGATAAGTTACCAAGGCTGGGGGTTGCCTCGACGGGGTGACCCGTCGCTAAGAAGCTATCTCGCTTAACTGAACGCTTGTGGGTGGCCCACCTTAATCGTCAAAGCAGTGGGGGGTGGGAAAACAAGAGCCTCACCCGAGGGTCGTCCCTTTCACTTTTTCACTTGCCGATAAGCCCCATCAAACGGCGGAAAATCACCGCAAAAAAAACAAAACACCTCGACTTCTCGCTCAATTCGTCGGCTTATACCCCTACGTTCTGCGAAAAACGTCGGCATATATCGATACATTTGAGCGATGATTTTCTCCTGAACGGAATTTGACGGCCTATAGGCCTACAAATCCAGAGCAGTTTGTCGGCTTCTGAACCTACATTTTGCTCTCCAGGCTTCATCACTATCACTCTGCTTTTAAGGGCAGCAATCAATCGGAGGGAGCAGGCTTTCGGGATCCTGAATCGAGCCCAACCAGACAC
>JBARBP010000104.1:0-2971 GCA_049793195.1 Occallatibacter sp.
CGCGGGTGATGAAGAAGGCGGTGGCGCACCTGACGCCGTTTATGGAAGCGGAGAAGGCGGCGATGGTTGCGGCCGGCGAGACGGTGACGGCGCAGGGAAAGATTGTGCTGGCGACGGTGAAGGGGGATGTCCACGACATTGGCAAGAACATTGTGGGCGTGGTGCTGGCGTGCAATAACTACGAAGTGATCGACATGGGTGTGATGGTGCCCTGCGAGAAGATTCTGGAGCGTGCGAAGGCGGAGAAGGCGGACGTGATCGGGCTGAGCGGGCTGATTACGCCGTCGCTGGACGAGATGGTGCACGTGGCGAAGGAGATGGAGCGGCAGGGGTTCAAGCTACCGCTGCTGATTGGCGGGGCGACGACAAGCCGCGCGCATACGGCGGTGAAGATTGCGCCGCACTATAGCGAACCGGTGGTGCACGTGCTGGATGCCAGCAGGGCGGTGCCGGTGACGACGAGTTTGCTGAGCGAGGAGGGCAAGCCACTGTTTGTGGCCGAGCATCGCGCGGGTTATGAGGCGCTGCGCAAGAAACACGCCGCGCCGGCGCAGAAGCTGGTTTCAATGAATGAGGCGCGGGCGCGGCGAACGCCGATTGAGTGGCGGGCGGAGGATTTGCCAACGCCAGAGTTTTTGGGCGTGCGGGTGCTGGACGATTTTCCTCTGGCGACACTGCGGGAGTTTATCGACTGGACGCCTTTCTTCCATACGTGGGAGCTGAAGGGGGTTTATCCGCGGATTTTTGAGGACGAGCGGCAGGGGGAACAGGCGCGGCAGATTTTTGCCGAAGGGAATGCGCTGCTGGATCAGATGATCGAGAAGAAGCTGATTACGGCGCGGGGCGTGTATGGGCTGTTTCCGGCGAATGCGGTTTGCGACGATGTGGAGCTGTACGGGGATGAGACACGCGGGAAAGTGCTGGCGCGGTTCCATTTTCTGCGGCAGCAGGCGAATAAAGAAGGGAATGAGCCGTGCCGATCGCTGGCCGATTTTATTGCGCCGAAGGCTACGGGGCTGCCCGATCACATGGGCGCGTTTGCAGTGACGAGCGGGATTGGACTGAAGGAGCTTTGCGACGGATTCAGGGCGAGGCATGACGACTACAACGCGATCATGGCGGAGGCGCTGGCGGATCGGCTGGCGGAGGCGTTTGCCGAATGCCTGCACAAGCGGGTGCGCGATGAGTGGGGCTATGGACGCGACGAGGGGCTGACGAACGAAGAGCTGATTCACGAGAAGTATCGGGGTATTCGGCCAGCGGCGGGATATCCGGCCTGCCCCGATCATACGGAGAAGGGCGCGCTGTGGCGGCTGCTGGATGTGAAGGCGAAGACGGGGATCGAGATTACCGAGTCGTATGCGATGTGGCCGGGATCGAGCGTGAGCGGGCTCTACTTCGCGCATCCGGAGTCGCGGTATTTTTCGCTGGGCAAGATTGGGCGCGACCAGGTGGAGGATTATCACACACGCAAGGGGATGAGTGTGGGCGAGGTGGAGCGGTGGCTGGGGCAGAATCTTAACTACTAGTGGCAGTGAACAGTGAACAGTGGACAGGAAGTATTTGGACTTTATCCACAATCGGAAATTTACGTCGCGAGACGGGACGAGTTGCATCGTTTGCGTGCTTGGTTCCAATTGCGGACGAGCGATTGATTTCCACCGGCGGGGATTTGCATAGAATTATCTACTTTTGTGCAACAGTTGAAATCAAGACGACAGAGAAAACATGAGTGGCCTCCTCGAACGGCCGGGGTGTGATTACTTTTTCAGAAGCAGCACTCCCGGCCGTTCGTCTTTTCCCTGTTTGCGAAGGCCGCTGGCAGGCCCCCGTTCTCTTTTTTGGGAGCGAGCCCACAGACTCGCGAAGGCTGACGGCCGAACGGTTTCAGAGTTTCAGCCTGTGATCATGTGCAAAGCGACAATGGCGAGGATGACGCCGGCGGCTACGGTTGCGGCGGCTACGAAGAACGTGGCAAGGTGGGCACGAGCAGCGGCGAGCGCTTGCCGGGCCGCATGGCGGAGTTCGGCGTTGCTGTTCCAGGCGTGGAGCAGTGTGATGCAACCGGTAGCAAGCACGATCAAGGGGAAGCCGATCAGAAACACCCAAAGGCCGAGGTGCACGCGTGCCGCGTACCAGTCGACGATGCGTTGCGCGGTATGCGCCGGTTCGTATTGCAGGGGCTGGAGGCTGCGCACGACGAGCGCACTCATGAAGAGAGAGGCGGGGAAGATGAGCAGCAGTTCGGCGGCGGCGATGGAGGGTTTGATCGTCTTCATGAGTGAGGTTATAGCGCGAAACAATCGAGGCAGCAATAGCTAATTTCAGGAAAAATTACTGGGGCGGCGCGGTTGATTTGTTGCAGCGAGGTTAAAGCTCTTACAGGAAATTTGCACCATATTTGCAGCAGGTTGACCGCCTGTTTACAATGACGCGCGGATACTGCTGGTGTGAATACGCAGGTCTTCGAGAAAGTTCCGCTGCACCTTGCACATGCTTCGACCTCTCTGGTGGAAGCTTCGTCTTCAATTCAAACTTTGCCGCTGCCTACGTTGGGCGAGAGAGCGCGCGTTCATGCGGAGGTGGGGCAATACCGGCTGCGCATGGCGGAGACGGTGGAAGACAGGGATGCGGCGTGCCGGTTGCGGTTCAAGGTCTTCAACATCGAATTGGGCGAGGGGCTGGAAAGCTCTTACGAGACGGGCCTGGACAGCGACGAGTTTGATTTGTTCTGCGAACACCTGCTGGTGGAAGACAAAGTGAGCCGACGGATTGTTGGCACCTACCGGATGCAGTCGGGGGTATCGGCGGCGCGCAACCTGGGCTATTACTCGGAGCAGGAGTTCAATCTAGCGCCGTACGAGGCGCTGCGCGCGGGAATTCTGGAGTTGGGCAGGGCATCGATCGATCGCGAGCATCGGACGCCCGAGGTGCTGACCTTGTTGTGGAGGGGGATCGCGCAGTATGCTAC
>JBARBP010000105.1:0-6657 GCA_049793195.1 Occallatibacter sp.
CGAAAAAACGCTTCCACCCAATTAAAAAGCGGCCCCGGAGTCGCTGGATGCAACTCCGGGGCCGCTTATGCTTTCCTGCAAATTGTTAAATCCTTAGTTCTTTGCCACCCTTGCTCCAGCGGCTTTCGCATCGGCTTCGGTCATGAACTTGCCGTTCTTGGTGGTGCCGTATTCTTTGTCGCCGGAGCCGTGGTAGACCTTGGTGTTGAGGTTGACCCAGACCAGACCCTTCGCCTTCGCAGATGCAATATCGCCTGCGTTCGGGGGCGGTGCCGGGGCTGCCTTAGGAGTCTTTGCAGCAGGGGCCGCTGCGGGCGTTGCAGCCGTGGCCGTCTTCGCAGGCGCAGCCGCGGGAGCAGCAATCGTCTTCGCCGGGGTGGCGGCGGTCTTCGCTGGCGCAGCAGCCGGGGCGGCCGCAGTCGTCTTGGCAGGCGCCGCAGGCGGTGTAGCTGTCTTTGACGATGTGGCCTTGGTTGTCTTTGTGGTTGTGGCCGTCGTCTTTGTCGAAGTGGAGGCAGCCGGCGCCGTGCCCTTGGTCTTTGACTTGTCTTTTGTCGTCTTGGTGGTGGTGGTTTTTGAACTGGTCGTAGACGTTGCAGGCGCCTGGGCCATAACGAGGCTCGCGCAAAGCACTGAGCCGAATACCAACAACAGAGTCTTCTTCATTTTGATCCTGAAACTCCTTTCAATTGCACATCAAGCCGCGTACGAACGCGGCCAATTGCGAAACCTGGCACCGCAGATGCTCGCCGCCAGGTCTCGCTCGAGGGGCTTGATTCTCTCGGCAGGTTTGGGTTACTTGCCGGATTTTGCCGGCTGGTTCGCAATGACCAGCTTGCTGATCTTGGTGTAAGTCGCGTCCGGAACAATGCTCTTGGTCTTCAATTGTGTCTTGTTGGCGTAGGGGCGCCCGGCGATGATCTTCGCCGCGTAGACGTCGCCGACGCCGGGAAGAGCTTTGAGCTGATCTTTGGTTGCGGTATTCAAGTCCACAAGCGTGGCAGTGGATGCTGTTGCGGCCGGCTTAGCCGCGGGCTTCGACGCGGGCTTGGCCTGCAATGCCATCGCCGGCATTACAGCAAACAGGGTGGCAGAAGTGAGTGCCAGAATGGCGAGTGTAAAACGAGAAAGCTTCATGCGCATCTCCTTGAGTTCTTTCTTTGGTCGTGCCGGAGCGGACAACGCAAGCCATCGGCCGACAGTGAACATCCGGTATTGACAAGTAGTCTCAGTTCTTGACGTGATTGCCAAACCAGAGTGTATTAGCCTTTGTTGCCGAACAGGCTGGACGCCTCGCCCAGCAGGCTACCCAATCCGCCGGATTGTGCTTGTTGACCGTCGGCCGAGCCCTCGCCGAGCACCGAGCCCAACATTCCCTGAAACTCCGGAGGGACCTTGGACGTGATGTATTCGACGACAACCTGCTCCACTTCCTGGGCCTTATCGGGGCTCAGTCCCGCCTTTTGTTGCAACAGATCTGAAATCTCTCCCATATCTTTCTTTTCTCCTTATTCGTTCCTGGGCTGAAGCCCTCGAGAACCACCGAGCGCGTTAGAGTTTTCTGGGCTTCACAGCCGAATTGCGGCGAAACCTCGAAATACATCGGAATTGCCCGTGATGGGACCAAGAAAGGATATAGCCCCCAGGACAGGAGTTGGCAAGAGATTTCGTGAAGAATTCACAGTTTTTGGTCGTCGAGTTCGCGTTGCTCAGGGTTCACAGTAAATCGACTCTCCTTGACTCCGCATCCCTTCGCTGATCTGCGCTCCTTCAACCGCATTCCGATTACGCGGTTGGTTCAGGAGCGCTTCCGGCTGGCCCGCGCTCCGCCACGCCGGCCTGTCCTAAACTATCTCGGTATGCGCCTGTTTGTTGGAATCCCGCTTGCGCCCAAAGTTGTTTCCGAATTATCGGCGGTCGTGACCAAGCTAAAGTCAAATGGCGACCATCTCCGCTGGACGACATCTGAATCCTGGCATATCACGCTCCAATTCCTGGGCAACACCGATCAGGAACACTACCAGCGCCTCGTCGCGCGCCTCGCCGAAGTGCATTCGAGATCCGTTTCAGTCCAACTTGGCGAGCTGGGCTTTTTCGAGCGCGCGGGCATCTTCATTGCGGATGTGGCTCCATCGCCCGAGTTTGTCTCACTTGCCGGGCGGGTTATGGCCGCGACCTCTCTCTGCGGCTTCGTTTCCGAGACCGGACCTTTCTATCCTCACATCACTCTGGCGCGTGCAAAGGGCGAGGGGCGCAGTCGACTTCTGCGCGCCCTCCAGCAGAAAATCCACAACCAGCCCGCCTTCAGCCCCTTCGTTGCGTCGGAATATCTTCTCTACGAAAGCCACCTCGCCTCAGCTGGCTCAACCTACGAGATCTGTCATTGCTTCCCGCTTGGCGTCCGTCAGGGCCAGGTTTCCTCAGACCACTGATTCGCGCTATACTGAAGATTCGGCAAGCCGGGTTTGGTGTGTCCAGATGCGTCCCAGCGAGTTCAGGCAGCCGTAAAGCACACAAAGATTTGGAGTTGAACGATGGCACAGATATGCGACATTTGCGGCAAGGGCCCGCAGTTCGGTAACAACATTTCACATGCGCATAATGTAACTCGCCGGCGCTGGAACGTGAATCTTCAGGTCGTGAAGGCCTTGGTCAACGGCGCTCCCAAGCGGCTACGCGTTTGCGCCAGTTGCATCAAGAGCGGCAAGATCACCAAGGCCGGCCCTACCGCCAAGGTCGCTCCTGCCGTTGTAAAGACAACTTAATCAGCAATTTGAGTGATTTATTGATGAGCACAAAACCCCGTCCGGCGAGGACGGGGTTTTGTTGTGCCCACAATCTCGCGATCCCGATTAGGGTTCTTGCCTGGTAAAGGCAAGTGAAGCCGAATTGATGCAGTAGCGAAGTCCCGTAGGAAGCGGGCCGTCCGGAAAGACGTGCCCCAGATGGCCCCCGCAGCGAGCACACGTTACCTCTACGCGCCGCATCCCGTATGTTTTGTCCTCATGCTCCTCAACCGCCTTGGAGTCGGCGGGAATCATAAAGCTTGGCCAGCCACACCCGGAGTCGAATTTGGCTCCGCTCATAAACAGCAGCGCCCCGCATCCGGCACAGTGGTAGTCGCCGGTCTCGCGGTTCTGGGTGAGGGCACCGGTGAAAGGACGTTCGGTGTCTTTCTCGCGTAGGATCCGATACTGCTCGGGCGTAAGCTGCGCGCGCCACTCCGCCTCGCTGCGCACCAATTTTTCGGGTGTCTCCGCCATAGATAGCCTCCGGCAACCGATTCAGAAAAAATGCTTTAGGTGAGGCATGCTCATTTCGCCCAGCCCCCTTTTGATTGGATGTCTGGACGAGAAAAATAGCCCGTCAGACTTCCGCTATCAAATCGATCTCAATCAGCACATTCTTTGGCAACCGGGAAACTTCTACGGTGGATCGCGCCGGGGGAACGCCGTCCTTGCCTAAATATGAGCCGTAGACTTCGTTCACGGCAGCGAAGTCATTGAGATCCTTAAGGAAGACAGTTGCTTTAACGACGCGCTCAAGCCCGCTACCACCAGCTTCGAGGATGGCTTTCAGGTTTTCAAGCACCTGCGTAGTTTGATCCGTGATTCCGCTAGCCACAACCTGTTGTGTCGCGGGGTCCAGCGGAATCTGTCCCGCCGTAAAAATCAGATTTCCCGAGCGGATACCCTGCGAATATGGCCCGATCGCCGCTGGCGCTCCATCGGTCGCGATAGCCGTTTTTCTCATGAATTCATTTTAATGCTTTTGAATTTTAGAAGAGTCGCATCAGGCATAGTTCGACATCCAAGGCCGCAGCTCCGGTCGTCTTGACAGGTCTGGGGGCACTTAATACGGAACCGCACAGCGACAAAGAGCCCTTCAAGGGCTGCGACGGATGGCGTTTCCCTTCATCCCAGCAGCGGAGGGATGCCGCCGGCAACACCTATGAGCGAAAACGCCATTTGCCGTCCATCGACGCTGACCCGAGGTCACCGTGGAGAATGCACTATTGCCAGATGGCCAGAACGCCGCCGCTGAAATACATCGCGATCAGCCAGTAGAGAGCATTGATGCCGAATAGCTTGAACGGCTGTTTCTCGCTGATGTGCTGAGCAAACATCGGAGGGACAACAAAGCCGAGGCCGCAAACCGCACCCACGAGAGATCCGCGTCCAAAGGTAACCCAACCAGTCAGGGCGACAATCTTCACAAGAGCGAAGCACAGGATGAGGTTGGCAATGAAGATCAGAGCCATGACACCACCCGCGCTAGATGACTTTCCACCTTCTTTCAGAACAAGGGCCTTGTAGTCCTTGTTAAAAAGCACACCGTACCAAAGCCACCCGAGTACCCATTGAATTACGGCCGCGGTTAGCACTGCCGCAAAGTTGACCTGAAGAAAATGCATCGAGAATCCTCCGCGTTGCGTTGATTTCCGGCTCCAAGTGCTAAGAAATCCAATGAATTGTTAGGAGTCATAGGATTGGCTACAAGGAGTCGCGCCACCACTTTGCTGGAGCAGGAAGCCAAAGTCAAGGTAATTGAAGTACCGCAGGCTCATAATAGGCAACACACACATGGGGTATTGCCAGATGATTTGCGCTCAATGCCTTTTGAGCGATTCCAACTCATCGAGTGTTCGCGGCCAGTCAGAACCGAGGAGGCGCGACAAACTCCGGTCTGCCAGAACTTTCCCCCCTGTCTGGCATTGGGCACAATAGTTGGTCTCGTTATCGGCATAACGAATGCGCTGTACCTTCTGGCCGCAACGCGGACACGGCTGGTTGTAGCGGCCATGCGCCGCCATCTCGGGGCGAAAGGCGGTGACTCTCTCAGGGAAGTTCTTTTCAGCCTCGGAACGCAGGCGATCCACCCAGAGGGTCAGGGTGGAACGGGTGGCAGCGAAAAGGCGCTCCCATTCGCTGGCTTTGAGCTTGTGGGTAAGAGTGACTGGTGAAAGCTGAGCTGCGTGCAGAATCTCGTCGGAATAGGCATTGCCGATGCCGCTGACCAGGCGTGGATCCGTGAAGGCACGCTTCAGGGTTCGGTTTTCAAGTGTGAGCGCGGAGCGAAAGCCGTCGAGGTCGGTCAAGAATATTTCAACGCCACCGGGATCGATCGCCTGGAGGGCCCCTTCACCACGGAGCACATGGAGCGAAGCGCGGCGTTTGCTGCCGGCTTCAGTGAGGACGAGGGAGCCGGACGGGAAATCAAAAGCAGCGAGGTTTTGACGGCCGGCAAGTTTGGCGTGCGGAGGACGCCAATGCAGACGGCCGGCGATCATGAGGTGAAGAACCAGCCACAGATCGTCTTCCACTCCGATGGCGATGCGCTTGCCGATGCGGCGAAGCGACCTGACGGGGCGGCCTTCAACACTGGAGAGTGGGGGATCGACGGTGCGGAGCAGAAAGGCACTCGCCAGACGAACCCGGTTAATGGGCTGCGCGACGATACGAGCTTCGAGAGCCGTGATGTAGGCGGCAATGTCGGGGAGTTCTGGCATTGGTATAAGCTTGCAGCCTGAACGAATCGATGTGCAACGGAATTGTCATGAGCGAAACTCCCACCGGCAGTGCAGAGCCCTCCGTTTGAATTGGCGAGCAATGCCTTTGTGATTATGCTCATGCAAATCGAAGGCGATGCCTTCAGGCGCCGCCCCAACCAGGAAGACAGATTCCTGCTATGAAGGCGCTAGCACCTGGCCCCAGCTTTGGCCAAGGCTTCCTTGAGCCCTTTCATGCTGGCGCGGGTAGAGGCTTCGGGTACGCTCATCGCGCTGACAAGCTCGGGTTTGCCGCCTCGCCAGTGGGTTTCGAGGCTTACTGCATAGTGATAGCCGTCGCGCTGAAATGCCGTGAACTGGCCGACCCAGTCAATGATGCCTCCACCGACCGGCGCCCACTCGAATTTGCCGTCTGGCTTGCGGATGGTGTCCTTGCAGTGGCAGTGGCCGATGCGGTCCTTGGGCAGGTGGTTGTAGTCGTCGGGATAGGGCACGTCGCCGGGAAAAGTAGCGGAGTTGCCGGGATCCCAGTTGAGCATGAAGTTGGGCTCGCGGATGGCTTTGAGCACTTCCACAGCTTCTGGACCGCTACCGGTGTTGCAGGCCATCTCGTTTTCGAGCAGCAGAATCAAGTTGTGCTTTGCACAGGTGCGGGCAGCCTCGATGAGCTTTTGATTGATGGCGGCGCGGTAGGGCTTTTGGTCTTCGAGCCGCCAAAAGTCGAAGCAGCGGATGCGGTCAGTCTGGAAGGCTTTGCAAAGCTCGATACAGCGGGCAAGAACCTCGTCCTGGTGTCTGTAATCGAATTCAGCGTGGAATTGATCGCGCTTTGGCCCATCGTTGGACTGCGGGGCGCCGGGCCAGTTGACCTTGAAGAGCGGGCTGGCAATGTCGGCAACGCGCAGCTTGTATTTCGCAAGAATCTGCCGGGACTTGTCGACTTCTTCATCGTTGAGCTCGGTGACGTTCTTATCCCACATGCTGCGCAGCTCGATCCAGTGCAATCCGAAGTCATTGGCGGCGACAGAACACGCGTGATCGAAATCAGGCGAGATTTCATCGTTGATCACAGAGAGACGGAAAGGGCAGCTTGCACTTGCTTGAACTGCATCAGGGACAGTGGCCAGCATACCCGCCGCTCCAAGACC
>JBARBP010000106.1:0-4639 GCA_049793195.1 Occallatibacter sp.
TAACACGACTGTAACAATTGGCGCGTGGCAGTCCGATCAGCATGGGCTCCCTGCAAGGGTGGGCCGGGCTGCGGGGTGCACTCGTTCAGGCGTGTTGGGATGGCGGCGGTTCGATATTGACCGAGGCGCCTCCCCAGCTTTCGGGTTCGATGTCGGCGATGGTTTCGGTGAAGTCCCATCTATGGCCGTAGAAATCCTCGGCATTGTATTGGCGCTCGCCGTACATGTGATCTTTGGGCTCGGTGAGGATTTTGGCGCCGGCTTTGCGTGCGCGCTCGCAATGAGCGCGGGCATCTTCCACGCGAATTTGCACCATACAGGCTTGATTGGGGACGATGTTGCCTTCGCGGAGTGTGAGGCAGCCTTGGCCGGCGCGCATCTGAATGCGGTGATTAGCGATGCGGAGGCGGACGGAGAAGCCAAAGGCCTTCTCGAGCCACTCCGCTGCCGCACTCGGGTCGGGGTAGCAGAGGACTGGGATTACCGCGCATGGGGGAACGGAACGGTTGTAGATCAAAGGTGACCTCAGGGACATCTGAACCGCCAAATTAACAGGCTGGTGAAAGGGGAGTCAACGCTGGGCTTGAGGGTGAGGCTGGTGGCTGGACGATGGCGCTCACTTTGGCAAGACTCTCCGGGTAGGGCTGGGATTTGCGGACCAGAGTTCGCTGACGAGGAGGCCGGCGAGATGGGTGCGGTGGGCCAGGAGGACGAAGCCGGATTGGCGGAGGGCGGCGCGGTGGTCGGGCAGGGTGCGGACGGCGAGGCCGGTGAGAAAGCCGAAGGCCTGGTAGAGGGTGTAGACAATTGGAGCGGCGATGAGACGGCCGAAGTGAGTGTGGGGGATGGCGAATTCTGAGACTAACCATTGGGCATTGGGCGAGGCTGCGGCGCGGAGCGCGGTGGCGAGGGATTGGATTTCGGCGGTGGTGAGGCAGTCGAGGAAGAAGTGGGTGACGATGAGGTCGTAACTCGCCTCGGGGGGCGGGTTGGGGGGCTGGAAATCGCGGGCATCGGTTAGGTGGGTTCGGACGCGGTGGGCGTGGGGGCCGGCGCGGCGGAGCAGGGACTGGAGCATGGCGGAGCTCGAGTCGACGGCGTCGATTTGAATTTTGGGGTTGGCACGGAGCAGGCGGGCGGTGAAGCGGCCGTCGCCGTCGCCGAGGATTAGCGCGTTGGCGGCGGTGGCGGTTTCCGGGAGGAAGGTGTTACGAGTTTGGACCAGGAAGGGTCCAAATGTTGCGAATTCCATCCAGCGATAGAGGCGGGCGAGGCGGTTGAAGTTTGGGGGCGGATTCATTTTGCGAAGAGGAAAAGGAATAGGGGGGTGAGGAGAACGAAGTCGGCGGCGGCGCGGAGAGCGACAGGGGTAAGGCGGGTGCGGAGGCGGTCTAGAAGGGCAAGGCGGAAAGCGGAGGTGGAACCGGCGACCAGGAGTGTGGCGGAACGGGGGCTGGTGAGCAGGATGGCGGCGAGAAGAAGGCCGGCGAGGGCGAGGAGCGAGGCTGCGGAAAAGGAGGGGATGAATGAAGGAGGATCCGGACGATTTCCCTCGGGCGCTAAAGACTGCCGTAACGCTGGAGGGTTTATGTACGGGCTGAAGCCTGTACCCTTCAGCGCGATCTTCATTTCAGGTCGAAGAGAGAGGCCCGCTTCCCAGCGGTCGATGGCGTGGCAGTTGAGCCAGGCCAGGAGGGCGAAGAAGGCTGCCGGGATCAGCAGCGGAGCGATAAGAGTGTATGTGAGGGGAGTGGCGCTGGCTGTGACACGGGTGAGGGCGGGAAGGAGGCAGCCGGCGGTGAATAGAAGGCCGACCAGGAGTTCTTTCGAGAGAACCCGAGGGAGAAGCGGCGGGAGATTGCGGCCGGTGTGGACACGGGTGAAGTAGGCGAGGGAGGCGGCGGCGAGGACGGAGTTGCGCTCGCGCGCAATGGGCGGCATGAGGATGAAGACGATGCATGCGGCGGCTACAGCTGCGGCAGCGGTGAGTGGAAGCAGGATGCGGCGGTGACGCCAGTGGAAGAGATGTCGGTCGCGGAGGAGGAGGAGATTTTGAGCGCGCAGGGCGGCGTGGGCATCGAGCAGGCGGTCTGTGACGTAGACGGACCAGACGGTGAGCGTGAGCAGGACGGGGATCCAGAGCGGTAGATGGACGCGGGCTATCCAGGCAAAGGCTAGAGACCAGACGAGGGCGACGGTGGGCGCGTCCAGGCTGGTCAGATGCCATAGATAGATGGGTTGGGGTGCGTCGAGAATGCGGGTGGTTTCGGATTCGATGCGCGCATTGGGGAAATGTGGTGGCACTGATTCCATTGTAGGAGAGGAATCTTATGGAGTGTTTGTCATCCCGCTCATGCGCTGGAGGCGCATGAATGAGGCACCCGGCGATATTTCTGAGTTAGTCGGCGGCGTCTTCTTTTTGAGGGGCGGATTCTTGATTAGCGCTTTTCGCGGGACGCTGCGCGGCGCTGTGTTTCGGGATGTTGGGCTTGGGGATGGCGTCGAGGTCGGTTTTGCCTTCGGCCAGCTTCATGAGGAAGTCCTGGCTGGAGAAAGTGGGGGCGTCCTTGAGGAGCTTGCAGGCGCGGAGGTAGGCGCCGTCGGGTTGCTGAAGACGGGCTTTGAGCGTGTCGGCAAGATATGCCGGCAGGATTTCGTCGTGGATTCTTGCGAGTGCGATGGGGTCGCGGACGGGGAAGACGACTTCGCAACGCTCGAAAAGATTACGGGGCATCCAGTCGGCGGAGCCTAAGTAGATTTCATCGTTGCCGCCGTTGGCGAAGTGGAAGATGCGGGAGTGCTCGAGGAAACGGCCGACGATGGAACGGACGCGGATGTTTTCCGACAGGCCTTTGACGCCGGGGCGGAGAATGGAGAGTCCGCGAATGATGAGGTCGATTTGGACGCCGGCTTGCGAGGCCTGGTAGAGAGCTTCAATGACCGAAGGCTCGAGCAGGGCGTTCATCTTGGCGACGATGTGCGCGGGGCGACCGGCCTGGGCGTGCTCCTGCTCGCGGCGGATGAGGCGAAGAAAACTTTCGGCCATGGTGAGAGGGGCGACGAGCAGAGGACTGTAGTCGTCGATCTCGGCGTGGGCGGTCAGGTAGTTGAAGACCATGTGGACGCGCTCGGTAATTTGCGGGTCGCAGGTGAGCAGGCTGAGGTCGGTGTAAAAGCGGGCGGTGACGGGATTGTAGTTTCCGGTGCCGAGGTGGCAGTAGCGGCGGGTGACGCCGTCCTCGTCGTGGCGAACCAGCAGCGCGAGCTTGCAGTGAGTCTTAAGACCGACGACGCCGTGAAAGACCTGGACGCCCGCGTCTTCCATGCTGCGCGCCCAGCGGATGTTAGAGGCCTCGTCGAAGCGGGCCATGAGCTCGACGACAAGAGTGGCTTCTTTGGTCGCGCCGGCCTCGGTGAGGGCGGCGAAGACAGGAGAGTCGCTGCTGGTGCGGTAGAGTGTCTGCTTCATTGTGACGACGGCGGGGTCTTCCGCACCCTGCTGGATGAAGTCGACCACTGTGGTGTAGGCGTCGTAAGGATGGTGGAGCAAGACGTCGTGCTGGCGGAGCTCCTCGAAGATGGTGGAGGACTTGCGGCCGAGGACGAATGGCTTGGGCGTGAAGGGCTGGAACTTGAGGTCGGGGCGCTTGACATCGTCGGATAAAAACATGAGACGCGAGAGGTTGACGGGACCTTCACCCAGAAAGACCTGGTCTTCATCGAGCTCGAAGTTGACGCGCAGGCGCTCAACGATTTCGGGATGGGCGCCGGTCTCGATTTCCAGGCGGACGGCGTCGCCCTTGCGGCGGTTGTGGAGCTCGACGCGGATGGTCTCGAGAAGCGAGCGCGCTTCTTCTTCCTCGAAGTAGAGGTTGGAGTTTCTGGTGACGCGGAAGCTGGCGTGGGCGAGAACTTCGTAGCCTCTGTACATGCCGGCAAGGTGTTGGGCGACCAGGTCCTGGAGGAGCAGGTAGTCGTAAGTCCCTTCAGCCGAGGGCAGGCGGACGAAGCGAGGCAAGGCGCGGGGCACGGTGACGACGCCGAGAACCTGAGGGCCGGAGCTTCGGCGCTTGGCGCGAAGGAGCAACGCCAGGCAAAGAGCCTTGTTGAGGACCCGGGGAAAGGGGTGGGCGGGGTCGATGGAGATGGGCGTCAGAAGCGGATCGACTTCGCGTTGAAAATAATCCTTGGCAAAGGCGCGCGCATCGTCGTCGAGTTCTTCCCAGTCGAGGAGGCGGACGTGCTGCTTGCGCAGCTCGGGGAGCAGGTGCTGGTTCCAGCACTGGTACTGGGCATCGACAAAGGAGTGGATTTCGGCGGTCAGGGTTTCGAGCGACTCGGCGGGGCGGAGGCCGTCGTAACCGGGCTCGCGGTAGCCATCTTCAATGCGCTGCATGAGGCCGGCCTGGCGGATTTCAACGTATTCGTCGAGGTTGGAGCCGGTGATAGCGAGGAATTTGACGCGCTCGAGGAGCGGGTTGGTGGGGTCTTCGGCCTCTTCGAGCACACGGCGATTGAACTGCATCCAGGAGTAGTCCCGGCCGTTGAAAAGCTTGGTTTTCTTTGTACTTCTGGCCATACGCCCGACTCAAGAGCTGTGTTGGAAAGTCTATCGCGTTTGCTTGCCTTCTGGCACCTT